>DASZYI010000162.1:0-34375 GCA_035545475.1 Rhizomicrobium sp. | reverse complement strand
TCGGAGAGCTTCTTGGCGCGGCGCTGACCGTGCTGGCCGGGACCGTAAGACCGCTTGTTGACCGGGCTCTTGGGCCGGCCCCAAACGCTCTCGCCCATGCGGCGGTCGAGCTTATACTTTGAAGTGCTGCGCTTGCTCATTTATATGATCCGATCCGAATTTCGATGCGTCGGGGGACGCGAAGGCGGCGCACTATAGTCAGGGGCCCCCACCTGTCAAACATCTCTCCAACCATTTGATCCGGAAAGATGTTTTAAACAGCCTTCAACCATTAGTTGCGGCCCCGTGGCGGAACTGGTAGACGCACCGGACTTAAAATCCGTAGTTCCGAAAGGGACGTGCCCGTTCGACTCGGGCCGGGGCCACCACTGCTAAATCAGCACGCAAAAGAAATGAGCGGCGGATTTCTCCGCCGCTCATGTGATGCTGTTGCCGATTACCAGTTCTTGGTAATGCGGATACCGAACAGGCGCGGATCGGTGATGAATACGTTGGTGGTCAGATTGGTGTCGTCCGAATTGAGGAATGCACCGGAGATGGCTGTGTTGTCGACCAGGTTCTTTACATAGACCATGGTTTGCCAGCCTTCCTGATTGGTGAAGATCAGAGCAAGGTTGATGTTGGTGTAGCCGTGCAGCTTGTCATACTCGCTGTCGTTGAAAATGCGCCAATACGATCCCGACTGCCAGTAGAAGTCGCCGTGGAGCGTTCCCGCCCAATCGCTCGAGAGCGGCATCGAATAGTCGGCCGACAGCGAGGTGGTGAAATGCGGCGCGTTGGGCAATTGGTTGCCGCCGACATTTTTGGCGAAGCCCTCGCCATTGTTCGAGGCGGGACCGTAATCGACGCCATTATATGTATTCTGGCCCGTATAGGGATCGCTCGGATCATTTCCAGCGAGCGGATCAAAGCCCGGATAGTTCGGCCAATAAGAAGTATCTGGATAGGGTTGATAAGGACCGGATATCGGATCGAAGCCAGCTGTGTAGGCAATTAAGCATGCAAATGGAATAAGACCTACAAGTGACTTTCGTGCCAATTCCTCATTGACAACATAATCCGGTAGCACGCAGTTTGAAGTTTGCGTGGGAAACGGTCTGACAACCATCCAGCCCGGATGTCCCGCTGTGCGATCCATAACATCGATTGCGTACTGATTTCCATCGATGGTTGCGTTTTGGTAGCCGCCGTTGAGCCCGAAAGTTAGGCCTGGCAATGGCGACCATGTGGACTGAATCTCAGCACCCATAACCGTAGAATTGAGGTTTATATTAATTGCGGTACGGTCGATGATCTGCGAAATTTGATAGTTCTTGTATTTATAATAGAACATGTCCCCGTTCAGCGTTATGCTGCTGTCGCCGAGTTTATTCTTGGTACCTACTTCGAACGCATTGTTGAATTCGGGCTCGAAGGTCAACGGATGCGTTCCGTTGCTGGGCGAGTTGAAATATTTTCCCGGAACCGAGGTCGGAAGCGCGGTCACGCCCGGCGGATTGGCGCCTCCCCCTTTATAGCCATGCGCGAATGATCCATAAACCATCGTCTGGTCGGTAAAGTCGAATTTTGGCGTCCACTCCACAACTGCGCGGCCAGTGAATTCCCGCCATTCCTGCTTTATTTCGGTCATCTGCGGGATGCCTTTGCCGCCCATGAGCGCCCAGCTTGGAAAGACAGGGAAATCTTTCTTGTCATCCGTGTAGCGCAAACCGCCGGTTAGTTTCACATCGGGGGTTATCTGATAGTAAACTTCGCCGAACGCCGCCCATGAATTGAACGAATAGGGATTGTGGCTAAGGAAGTAGTTGTGCCCTTGCCCGTTCACCTTATCGATCGGGTTGGGATCGATATATTGGCACCCGATCCCCCCAAAAAAGCCATTTTCCATAATAGCGACGCCCGCTGGATCGGCAGGCGGCGGATTGCAGGAATTCGCAATCGTCGCGTCAAATGGAATATGTGGGGCATCGGTGCCCGGTGTGCCCGGAACACCACCAACGTTACCCCAAACAACATTGCCTTGATGCATCGCAAGCAATGTCAGCAGGTTCGAGAACACATAATAATCTTCGACGGTGTGATAGCTTGTGTAGTTGCCGCCGGCGATGAAATTCCAATTTCCCTTGAAGTCCGAAACCAAGCGGAGTTCTTGATAGAATTGCCGAGCCGTTTCGGAAGAACGGTCTACAGCGAGCCATCTGCTCGAACATCCGAACTGCGGATCGCAAAACTGGTTGTCTTGCCCGACGAAAGTTCCGTTGCCGATATAGCCGCCATTCTGAATAGCATCCTGCAGGAAGTTCGACTGTGTATTGAACCGATTGAAATCCTCCGTCGAATAAAGGAAATCCGTGCTGTAGGCTGTCTGAGAGGTTAGCTTTAGGCTAGCCGTGACGTTGTAATCCGCATTAAGTTCGAACGTATCGTTTTTCGCACGATACGTTGGATCATATTGCGAGGAAACGCGTCGAAGGTCATGTGATTGCGTAAGGCCAGAATAAGGATTTAGCAACTTTCCTTCCGGAATGTAGGGTTCGAGTGTGCCAAATACGACATAAGGAGCAAGAAACGGCGTCGCGCCCGCGTTCGGTGTTTGATAAGAATTGGGTGAATAAAGAGATTCCGGCCGGCAACCCTGTGAAAGCCAAGGCGCGCCCAAATTGCCGCCTTGGAAGTATACTAAGTAATCAGGCACCAGTGGCCCCTCGGGGCCGTCCACCGAAGACGGTGGATTGGCACGCGCACAAAGTTGTTTGGTCGAGCGGGCACGATTGTCGTCTTCCTGGAAGTGTTCGTAGACGAACGTACCCGTCAGGTTCGAAACCGGATGGACCAGCAGCGAAACGCGGCCTGACCACAGATTGCGGCCGTCGAGCGATTTATCGGTGATGTCGTTGAAGGCATAGCCGTCGCGCTTGGTCCATTCGCCTGCGACGCGCAGATCGAGCTGATCGCCAACCAGCGGCACGTTGAGCATGCCTTCCATGCGACGGCTATTGTAGTTCCCGACATCGACGGACGCCTGCGCTTCCCAATGATCGGTCGGTTTGGCGGAAATCAGATTGACGACGCCGGCGGTTGCGTTGCGACCATAGAGTGTGCCTTGCGGACCGCGGAGTACTTCCACCTGCGAAACGTCGAAAAACTCCTGTTCAAAGAAATGATTGCGGATGAAGGGGACGTCGTTGAAGGACACTGCAACCGCGGGATCCGTTGTTACCGAAATCGCCTGCGTGCCGATGCCACGGATTTGAATGTTGTAACCGGTGAAATTCGTTTTGGTGAATGTAAGGTTGGGGACCTGCTTGATCAGATCGGGCCCGCCTGCGGTTTGGGTCGAGGTGAGTTGTTCCTGACTCAGTGCCGTGATCGCTATCGGGATGCTCTGTACATCCGCGCCGCCGAGTTTCGATGACGTAACGGTGACCGTCTCCACCGATGCGCGCGCCGGTGCTGCTTGGGCAAGCTGGAGCGGAGATACATCGGCTTCGGATTGTGTCTGCGTGCGCACGATGCCGACGGCGCCTGCCTGCGTGCGCCGCGTGGTGAAACCTGTGCCGGAGAGAAGGCGCGTTAGCGCGTCGTCTGCGGAGAGATCGCCCTGGACGCCTTTGGTGCGGATGCCGTGGATCGCTTCGTTGGAGACGATGAGGGCCACGCCTGTCTGTGCCGTGTAGGAATCGAGGGCGGATTCGAGGTCGCCGCTTGGGATGTTGAAATCGCGCGCGGATGCGGCGGCGGACAAAAGAATGGTGCATGCGCCGCACAGTGCCGCAGCTTTGATCGAAGATAGTCTGGTCATCTTTCCCCCTATTGTGCGGACTTTCCGCCCGCAGATGTGAATGGCTTCAGCGCGAGAGCACGGCGATGTCGCCCTGCTTTTCGACGTGGAGGCCGAAAACTTCCTGTGTCAGATGCGTGAAATCGCCGACGTTGCGCGATGGGAACGTGCCGTTGATCGTCAGCCGTGCGATGGCCGTGTCGCCGATGACGATCTTTTCGCGGTTGTAGCGATTGAATTCGGCGGCCGCGTCGGCGAGCGTGGTGTGGTGGAACACCAGCATGCCCTGACGCCAGCCGAGCTTGTCGGACAGATCCTGAACCGATTTCTTGGTTTCTAGGATCGAATTGGCTGTCGCCACCACGACATCGCCGGGCAGTAACACAGCAGGCTTCACGCCGGTTCTGCCGTTGGCATCGACCTGGGCCTTGCCTTCCATCACCGCGACTTCGAGACGGTCGCTGTCGTGGCGCACGAAGAACTTGGTGCCGAGATCGGTGACGCGATGCGTGCCGGCCATCACGATAAACGGACGGGCGGCATCGTGGCGGATGTTGAAATAGGCCTCGCCCCTGTCGAGCCAGACGCGGCGTTCCTGCGGCGTGATGCGCGTGCGCAAGGTCGTGTCGGTGTTGAGTTCGATCTCCGAACCGTCGGCAAGCTTGATTTGTTCGCGGTTGCCGATGGCCGTTGCATAGGTTCGTTCGCGGACAGGCGTATTCATTTGCGAATAGGCGACCACGCCCAGAACAGCGGCCAGACCAAGTGCTGCTGCGATGCGCGCGATCAACACGCGGCGTTCCGGCCCAACAGGACGTGTGGGGCGGCGGAGCGCGCCCAGCCTGTCGGCGCGGCTCCATGCATCGTCGACGCGCAGATAGGCCACCATATTGTCGGGCGATTGCGCGAGCCAGGCATCGAGTTCGGCCTGATCGGCGGGGCCGAAATCGTCGCGGTCGCGGCGTTCGCGCCAGTGCGAGGCCTGCACGCGAACATCCTTCGCGGCGCTTGGGGATTGTTGTTCCTGGTTGTCGCTCATTGTCCGCTTTCGTTTTCGTGTATGCCGTCGGCCAGCGCGTACATTCCCGCCGCCAGATGTTCGGCGACCGTTGCTTCGCTGATGCCCATGCGTTGGGCGATTTCCTTGCGCGGCAAGCCCTCGATCTTGCGCAGCACCACGGCTTCGCGGCAGCGCGGCGGCAAACGATCAAGGGCTGCTTGCAGCCGGTGAAGCTCCTGTTTCGCGATGGCTGCGCGATCCGGTCCCGGCTCGTCGCGTGCGACACCCAAAGTGTCGGGATCGGCAACGGTGTCGATCGAGACGATCTGCTCGCGCCGCGAACGGTTGATCAGAATGTTGCGCGCCACCGCGAAGACGAAGGGCTTGGCCGGGACGGGAATTTCCCGGCTCGCCGCTTCATAGACCTTCACATAAACGTCGTGGCACAGGTCTTCGACATCGCCGCGATTGCGCCAGGACCGGCGCAGGAACTGCATCAAGGCGCTCTCCAGCGGCAAAACTTCCCGGACGAACCAGTCGTTGACCGCCGACACACCCACGCTCCCCGCCGATTGCGAGACGGCTTCGCGAGTGTTGTCCGGTGTCTCGGCCATCCCTGCCGCTTCCCGCCTTTTCGGCCAAAAGCTTACGTCCTTGCCGGGTAAAACAAACGGGGCCGCGAGATGTAGGGGTGGCGGCCTAAAAGAAATTTTCGTGCGTCAAGCGCCCGCAGCTCCGCCCGTTTGCCGCAAATCCCCGGCATGCGATGATTGCCGCGCTGCCGAGGGATTCAGATTGCCGCTTATTTCCATTCCGTTCCTGTTCCTTTTTCTGCCGGCATCCCTTGTGTTCCATTTCTTCGCTGCGCGTCGGGGCGAACGGACGCGGCTGGCCGCGCTGATCGCCATCTCGTTTTCGTTTTGCGCCCTGTGGGACATCCGCGCCGCCGCCGTTCTTGCAGGCTCGATTGCCGTGAATTTCGGCATCGGGCGCTTGCTGCTACAGGCCCGCGAAGACGGGCAGGAATTCCGCGCGCGCATTTTTTTGGCCGCAGGCGTGCTGTTCAATCTCGGCATTCTGGCGGCATTCAGATATGGCGACTTGCTGGCGAGAGTGGCCGGCACCGGCTTCGATATTCAAAAAATCCTGATGCCGCTGGGCGTGCTGGTCTTTTCTTGCGATCAGATCGCCTATCTTGCCGATCTCCATCGCGGCAAGACGGGGCGAACGGACATACTGCGCTATGCCGCGTTCATTGCTTTCTTTCCGCGGCTGATCGCGGGCCCCTTGCTGCGGTACGAGCAGATCGAACGGCAATGGAATTCGCCTGAACCCGGCGCCGAGGATTTCGCCGCCGGACTGACCACCTTTGTCATCGGTTTGGCCAAGATTGTGTTGCTGGCCAATCTGGTGGCGCCGTTTGCGTCGGGCGTTTTCTCCGCGGCCGAAGCCGGCGAACGGATCGAGTTCTTCGTCGGTTGGACCGGCTTGCTCGCATTCGCCTGCCAGATCTATTTCGACCTGTCCGGATTTGCCGACATGGCGATCGGACTCGGCCGCTGTTTCGGCCTGCGACTGCCAACCAACTTCCGCTCGCCCTATCGTGCGACAAACATCGCCGATTTCTGGCGAAGCTGGAACATCACGCTGTCCGATTTCCTGCGCGATTACGTTTATCGTCCGCTGGGCGACGATGTGCACACGCCCAGAGGAGCCTTGAGCCTTGTCTGCGCCATGGTTCTGGCCGGACTTTGGTATGGAACGGGCGAGATGCTCGTCGCCTGGGCGCTTCTGCATGCGAGCCTTGTTCTTCTCCATCGCGCGTGGCTGGCGGCCAAGTCCCGCTTTGGGGACGCATCTTTGTTGGACCGTCTGCATCTTTTGCGCCCGTTGAGCATCGCTGCGACCTTTGCGGTCGTGACGTTCTCATGGGTCTTGTTCCGTTCGCCCGATGCGGCAACGGCCATCGATATGTATGCGGCACTCTGCGGGCAGAACGGTGCGCTGTTGCCGGTCGACTACATGTCCTTTCTGAAACCGCTAGCGAGCGTTCTTCAGACAATGGGAATCGGTTTCGCACCCGCCGAGGGCGGATTGCTGCTGCGGGCCTGGGCCTCCATCATCCTGTGCCTCGTCGTGATATTCGCGCTGCCGAACACGGAAACGCTTCTGTCGTCCTATCGGGCGGTTGCGACCGCGGAACGACGGGCATTCCGACTGCGCTGGTCTTCTTCCCCTCTATGGGCGGTTGCAGCGGGCGTTCTGGCTTTCGTTTGCGTTGCGTGCCTGAACGACGTCAATCCTCTCCAGCATTGGCGGTTGTGATGTTCACGCAATCCTATGGCCGCTTTCTGGCGCTGAGTGCCATCGTGTTCGCGGCCCTTGTCGCTCTGTCGATAGCCTTCTGCGTCTATGTCGATCCTTACGGGATGTACGGTACCGGCAGGATCGTTGGGAAGCCGCAAATCTATAGGCAGGCATCTCTTGCCAGGAGCTACATGCTCGAACGCGTGCGTCCGGCCACGCTTGTTCTTGGCAACGACGCGGTCGAGATGGGCCTCGATCCGGCAAGCCAGGATTGGCCGGACGGCGCGAAGCCCGTGTTCAACGCGGCCGGAGCCGGTGTCGATGTTTTCATGGCGTGGCGGTTGCTGCAGCACGACATCGCGATAAAGCCACCGCAATTCGTTGTCGTGGGCCTCGATTTTCTCGACTTCGTCGATCCGGACGCGCAACGCGACACGCAACCTCCGCGCAAGGACGAAGCGCGCCTGCTGACCGGCCGCGACGGCAGGCCCAACACCTCGCGAAGCATCCAGTTGTGGGAGGACTTTTTCGCCACCACGCTTTCCCGCCGGGCAATCGCCGACAGCATCAAAACCTTCCGGTCAAGAAACATTCCCCCAACCGTCACGATGTCGGAGCTCGGCTTCAATCCCTCGCACGATTACGAATCCCTTCGACGCACATCGGGCACCGAGGCGATCTTCTCGGACAACGACATGATGTACCGGGCGCAATACCGCGCCTCGCTTCCTTCTTACTTCTACAGCCCGCAACGCAATTTGCAGTTCCGCGCACTTGCCAACATCGTCAGGCTTGCGGTGCAGAACGACATCCGGCTTGTCGTCTATATTCCGCCCTATCACAGCCGCTATCTCGAGATCCTGCACGAAACCGGTTTCTGGCCCGGTTTCGAGGCCTGGAAACGCGCGCTTGTGCGCACCGTCGACGATGTGGCGGGCAATCGCCGCAATCTGGTCCTGCTCTACGACTTTTCAGGATATGACGACATCAGCGGCGAACGCGTTCCAGCGCCCGGAGACACGCAAGCCGAAATGCGCTGGTACAGGGACGCTGCACATTACACGTCCGCGCTGGGAAACCTGATGATCGCCAGCATGATGGCGGCAAGTCCCGTTCTGGGCGAAGAATTGAACGATGCGACGCTGGAAGACCATCTCAAGCGCGTGCGGCGCGATCGCGACCGGCTGTTCGCGCCGATCGATATTCAAGCCGCCAGATAAGTCACATCTGCATCGTCCAGCCTTCGACGCCCATCGCGGCCTGGCGCACGGCTTCGGCCAGAGTGGGATGGGCATGGCTGGTGCGGGCGATATCTTCGGATGACGCCCCGAATTCGATGGCAAGCGCTGCTTCCGCGATCAGATTGCCCGCTTCGGCGCCCAGAATATGCACGCCCAGCACGCGATCGGTTTTCGCGTCGGCCAGCATTTTCGCAAAACCATCCGTTGCCGCGATGGTCTTGGCGCGCGCATTGGCGGTGAAGGGGAATTTGCCGACCTTGTAGGCGATGCCAGCGGCTTTCAATTCCTCTTCCGTCTTGCCGACGCTTGCGACTTCGGGCGCGGTGTAGACCACGGCCGGAATGGCATCGTAATTCACATGACCCGCGCGGCCCGCGATGTTCTCGATGCAGGCGACGGCTTCGTCTTCGGCCTTGTGCGCCAGCATCGCGCCTTCGCGCGCATCGCCGATTGCCCAGATGCCCGCGACATTCGTCTTGAAATGCGCATCGGTCACCACGCGGCCACGCGCATCGAGCTTCACACCGGCATTTGCGGCGCCAAGTTTGTCGGTGTAGGCGCGCCGTCCGATGGAGACGAGCATGATGTCGGTTTCCACGGTTTGCGGGGCACCGCCTGCCGCGGGCTCCATCGTGACGCGCAACACATCGCCTTTCTTTTCGACACCCACGACTTTCGTGGAGAGCTGAAATTTCATGCCCTGTTTTTGCAGGATGCGCTGAAACTGTTTGCCGATCTCGCCGTCGAGGCCGGGCGTGATGCGGTCGAGGAATTCGACCACCAGCACTTCGGCGCCGAGCCTGCGCCACACCGACCCCAGTTCGAGACCGATATAGCCGCCACCGACAACGAGCAGGCGCTTGGGCACTTCCTTCAATTCGAGCGCGCCGGTGGACGAGACCACACGGTCCTCGTCGATGGTGACGCCGGGCAGCGGCATCACGTCGGAGCCGGTGGCGATGACGATGTTTTTTGTCTCCAGCGAACGGACCTGGCCATCCGGCATCTTCACGTCGACGCGGCCGGGATTTGCGATCGTCGCTTCGCCGACGATGGCCTCGGACTTGTTCTTCTTCAGCAGGAATTCCACGCCCTTGGTGAGCTCGCCCACCACTTTCGTCTTGTGCGCCATCATGGCCGCAAGATCGAGGCTGACATCGGCCTTGATGCCGAGCTTGGCGAAATGGTTGCGTGCATCGTCGTAGCGTTCGCTGGCGAACAGCAGGGCCTTGGAGGGGATGCAGCCGATATTGAGGCAGGTGCCGCCGAAGGCGCCGCGCTTGTCGATGCAGGCCACGCTCAAACCCAACTGACCGGCGCGGATCGCCGCGTTGTAGCCGCCGGGACCGCCGCCGATCACCACCACATCGTAATTCGCCATAAGCTGCTTCTTTCTTCTGCAACCGTATTCGTTTTCAAATTTTCGGGGGTAGGTACCTCCCCCCTTTCGCGGCGCTTATGCCCCCTGGCGGAAAAGGTTGCAATTCTTGCGGAACCCGGCCCTGAAAAGGCCCCTTCCAGTTCGCGCGCCCCGGAACCCGCCATTTGAACCTCGCGTTTTCTCCCAGCCGACAAAGCTGAACCCGGCTCGATGCCTGCTCCTCGCGGAACTTTGGAACTCTTGAGACGTTTCAAAGGCGCCGCGGGCGCAGCGTTTTTGGGCCTCTGGCGCCAACCAACCAGGAGAACCCCATGAATTGGAAAACCCTTGCCCTTGCGGGCACTGCCACATTCGCCTTGCTGACGGCGAATGCCGCTTTTGCGCAGAACGGCACCAACGACACCGCCCCCGCTGCGACCCCGAATACCACTACCACGGATACCGACATGAAGGCGCCGGCCGCGACCGATGCGACTTCCACGGATACCGCGGCGAAACCTGTGAAGAAGCACAAGAAACATAAAATGAAGGCTGCGATGTCGGAATCGCAGGAAGAAAAGACGACGGCCGATTTGAACCGTCAGCAAGCCGAGAAGGCGGAGAACGCAGGTTCGGGCGCCGCGACAACGCCAGCCGACGCCGCGACCACATCTGGTGCGACGACATCCGGCACGGCCACACCCGAGAACGCACAAAAGCCGCTGATGGGCGGACAGGAAAGCACAGGCACGCCAGCGCCTGCGGACCATGGCAACGCGTCCAATCCGGCGGCCCAATCGGACAAGATGGGCAATGGCACGATGGACAACGACAGCATGAACAACAGCGAGATGAAGACGCACGACATGCAGAAGGACATGAAGAAAAAGAAGGAGGATACCGCTTCTCCCCCTTCGACCACGACGCCGATGCCTTGACCGCACCGTTGCCAAATCAAAAAGGCCGGTTCGAAAGAACCGGCCTTTTTCATTCGCCTATCGGCGGCTTGGGTTTGGGCGGTTGCTTTTGCAGATCTATGAACTTCCTGTGTTTGGGTTTGCGCGGCTTGATCGGCGCGCCTTCGCTGACGATTTCGACATGATCGTCTGATTTCACCTGACCGACAAATTGCTTCGGTTGCACGCCGTCCATCGCCGATCCTTTTGTCTGTCTTGCGGTCACGTCAGACAACGAATGCAATGGCACAAGGCTTCCGAAAAAATCAGACGCCGTTCTTCTTGCGCTCGGGAACGAGATCGTCGAGTTGCGACATGATCTCCTTCGCCGCATCGCCCTGCGCCGGCCGCGCAGTGCCTTGCAGCGACTCGTTGCCGTCGAGGATGTTGATCAGCGCACGCCTTGCACGCGCCACACGGCTTTTCACCGTGCCGACCGCGCAATGGCAGATCGCGGCTGCGTCTTCATAAGAAAAGCCGCCTGCGCCGACCAGGATCAGCGCTTCGCGCTGTTCGTCGGAGAGACAACGCAACGCACGCGCGGTGTCGGACAATTCCGCCGCCCAGCCCTGATCTTCGCGCGAACCCGGAATCCGTTCCGCGGAATCCTGATCCCACGGCGCCTGACGCCAGGCGCGCCTGCGGTCTGAATAGAACTGGTTGCGAAGGATCGTGAACAGCCACGCCTTCAGGTTGGTGCCGGGAATGAAGGTGTCGCGGGACTGCCACGCCTTCACCAGCGTTTCCTGGGCCAGGTCGTCCGCCGTTTCGGGGTTGCCGCACAGCGAACGCGCAAAGGCGCGCAGGAAAGGAATAAGAGCAAGAAGTTCGCTCTTGAAGTCGTCCGGGGCCTCGGACCGCCCGGTGGTCGCGGTGTGGGTTTCCGGGTTCATCTTACGAAGCCTTCTTCGGCGCGGTTTCGTCGATCTTCTTCAGCAGATCGAGGAAATCCTGCGGGACCGCTTCCTGGGCGACATCGTCGTACATCCGGCGCAATTCGCGGCCGATCGCCCGCTGACGGGCACGGATTGCGCGCGCATTTTCCCGGTCGGGATTGTCTTCGTTGGCCAAGTTGGCGCTCCGGTTATCTGTCACGGTCACATCTGTTCTCCAGCAGGGCTGGTGCTGGCCGGGGGCGGCGGCGTCCCGGCGATTTTCGGTTTCTCCTCTGCCCGAACGTCCGCTCCGAAAGAAGGTTCCGGGGAGCGGGGAACTTTTTCGTGAGACCCTGCGTTGTCAGGCTAGTTTTGGTAGAAAAACCCATAAAAAGGCTGGCTCCCATGAGCATGACGCAGACCCTTGCGCCCCACCTTCCCTTCCTCCGCCGCTATGCCCGTGCCCTGACCGGCTCCCAATCGAGCGGCGATGCCTATGTCCGCGCCGCACTTTCGGCGCTGCTGTCCGGCGAACAGGCGCTCGACAGCAAGCTTTCCCCCCGCGTGGCGCTCTACAAACTCTTCCATACAATTTGGGCGAGTGCATCGGGTCATGTCGACGAGGAGACCTCGCGCAGCGCCCCCAACGGGAGCCCGGAAAGCAGGCTGCAAGCGCTGACGGCATCGAAGCGCGCGGCCCTTCTGCTGACCGCGGTCGAAGCCTTCAGCCTCGATGAAACAGCGGCGATTCTGGACGCGACGCCGGAAGAAATCGAATCGGCGATCCTCGATGCGCAACAGACCATCGACCGCCAGCTTGCATCGCGCGTGATGATCATCGAAGACGAACCGATCATCGCACTCGATCTCGAAAACCTCGTCACCGAACTCGGCCACAAGGTGGTGGCGACCGCCGCCACGCGCGACGAAGCGGTGGCGAAGGCCCATTCGGAACGGCCCGGCCTGATCCTCGCCGACATCAATCTGGGCGAAGGCGGTTCGGGCATCGATGCGGTGACCGAGATCCTCAACAGCTTCGACATTCCGGTGATCTTCATCACCGCCTATCCCGAGAAGCTGTTGACGGGCGAGCGGCCGGAGCCGACCTACCTGATCGCCAAGCCGTTTCTGCCCGAAACGGTCCAGGCCACGGTGGGACAGGCGTTGTTTTTCCATCCCGTTGCCCGAAAAGCGGCGTAAGGCCACGCGTTGCCCCCTTCCCCCGGCGGGCGGGCCAAGTGTTTAATCCTTAACCGCAAGGATGCGACCCTTTAAGGGCGCGGAAGGAGACCCATGGCTAGACGAGGCAAACGCATGACCGGCGAAAGTCAGATCGAGGCACGCCTTTCGGCATTGCGCCAGGATCTCGAAGCCCTGCAGGAAGACATGCGCGGGCTCGGCGAAGGCGTGGGCGAAGCCGCCCAGGAACGGCTGACCGAAGCCCTTCGCGCCACGGAGGCGCTCGCCGCCCAGGCACAGGAATGGGGCAACGAGAATCTCGACACGGTGCGCGATTCCATCCGCGAACAACCGGTGGCCGCGTGCCTCGTTTCGATGGGCATCGGCGCGCTGTTGGGCGCGATTTTGCTCAGGCGATAAGAGCACCCGATGATCGCAAAGACGGCTGCGGGCGTCGTACTCGGGATCATCGCGATTGCGATGATCGCGGTCGGCGTCTCTTTTGCGGGCTATGCGATTTTCACCGCGCTGGCCGCGCCCGTCGGCATTCCGGGCGCAGCGGCGCTGACCGCGCTGATCCTTTTGATCGGGCCGCTTCTGTTCGTTCTGCTCGCCATGATGTTCCGGCCGCGCAAGGAAGATCTGCTGAACGACCAGTTCATCATGAGCGTGCTGTCGGGACTGGCACGCGACAAGCCGCTCATTGCGATGGTGGGCGCCGGACTTCTGGGCGCCGCCGGGATATTCCTGCGGAAGCGGCGGTAGCTCCCCATCCTCCCCCGTTTACGGGGGAGGAGGACCGCAAGCGTAGCGGTGGAGGGGGTGAGTCTCCGCATAGGCGGACTTACCCCCTCCGCCTCGCTACGCGAGGCACCTCCCCCGCAAGCGGGGGAGGAGGCAAGACGGAATTCTTGGGATTTAGAGAATATACCTCGTGGAGCGTTGCGCTGCAAGGGGAATGTTCAAAAAATTCCTTTTTCCGAGGATAATTCACCTAATCTGTTGAATTCGCTTGGTTCTCCCGGCGCGGGAACCTCGATTCGACTCCGTTCGTTCCCAGCGGGAGACTTTCGGGAACGACATCATGCTGGGATATGCGCTGATTTTTCTGCTGCTGGCCCTCATTGCGGGCTATTTGGGCTTCTTCGGGCTGGCGGGGCTGGCAGCCAGTATCGCCAAGATCCTGCTGGTGGTTTTCGTTATCCTATTGATTGTAAGTGCTTTTTCGGGAGTCGTGCGCGGGCGGCCGCCGATCTGAAAAATATTTTGGTTGGGGCCGGAATTTTCGGAACGCTTTTCCGGGCGGCGCATTTCTATTGCCGAGCGGACGTCCGGTTCGGTACGCCCCAGCCCCTTCGACAGCCCGCATCGGGTGTCCGCTCTCTCCATCTCAAGTGATCCAAACAGGGCGCAGCCGGACGCTGCGCCCTTTGGATTCATCGCACTTGGGAAAATTGGGTCGCCCGCACAAAAGGCGGGCGATGACGGTTAGAGATGAAAGCGGTTCCTACGGCACCTTGCCCGCCGCAGCCTTCTTTGGGTGTCGAACGCAATAGGCGGCGTAGGTTTCGATCACGGTGTTCCATCTTCCGCGCGAAATCGTTCCGCAGGGCGCGACGGAGGCGAATTGGCGTTTGACGGAATCGGGCCGGTCGTGGCGGGCGTTTTCGATATAGATGAGCGGGTGTTTGAAGGTTTCCGAACTTGCGTCGGGCGAGGTCGTCCAGCGGAAAGGTTCGTCGACCTGAATTACGGGCAGGTCGGCGGGAAGATAGAACCGCAACCACGCCGTCATCGCGTAATCGGTGGTGAGCACTGCGCTGGCCCTGTGGGCGGAGACTTCGCGCACGATCTCCTTGGACATATCGGGCAGGCCGAAGGCAAGCAGGCGCTGCATCGGATCCTTGCGGCCGAGCGGCACGACGCCGGTCAGCGCCTGCACATAAAGAAGGACGAGCAAAACGGCTGCGACTGGAATGGCGGCGCGGCGCGAGAGAGCTGCCAGGCGTTCGGCCCAGCCTTTCCAATCGGTGCGGCTTGCGGCATCGGCGGCGCAAACGGCAAGCGCGGGATAAAGAAAGCTCGGCCAGTTTCCCTGCACCCGGTCGTGCAGCGAATGGAGCACGAAGTAAGCGATGCTCGGCCAGATCAGCGCTTGCGCCAGCCGCGAACCTTCGCGGCGCGCGAAAATGCCCATCGCGGCGAGAAGGAAGATGAAGGGCGTCGCCAATCCGATTTGCGCGCCCAGAAATTCGGCGAGATAGCGCAAGGTGAAATGACCCTCGCCCAGACGGCCGAACTGGAAGGCGAAGGTCATCCAGTCATGCGTCCGATTCCAGCTTATGTTGGGCCAGAACAAAAGCGCGGCGATCAATGCGCCTGCATAAGGCCACACGGTGAAGAGCCAGCGGCGCTGCTGCTTGTCCGCAAGGAGCCAGACGAGCGTGCCCGCGCCGAGGAAGAACGTCGTGTATTTCGCAAGCAGTCCGATACCCGCGGCCATACCGGCGGCCAGCCACCACGCGCCGCGTCCGGTTTCTTCGAGCTTGGCGAGCGCCCACAAAAACAGCGCCGCAGTCCAAACGGCCAGCGTATCGGGAGTGGCGGCCATTGTCTCGATGGCGACCATGAGCGAGAGATTGAAGAACAGGCAGGCATAGCCGCCCGCTTTTTCGTCCTTCAGCAAAATCGCGCCCGCGCGCCACACAGCGATGCTGGCGAAGATGGACGACAGAAGCCCGATCAGACGCACGCCGAACGGCGTTTCGCCGAAGATCGTCGTGCCCGCGCGGATCGCGAAGGCGATGAGAGGGGGATGATCGTAATAACCCCAGGCCAGATGGCGCGACCACAGCCAGTAATAGGCCTCGTCGGCGGAAAGCGGCAGCAAAGCGCCCGCCACGAAGCGCGCAAGGATCAGGACGACAACGGACAGAAGGACAACGCGTCCGCGAATCTTCATCGCGTGCGCCACACGAACAGGCTGGACATCGAGTAATTCCAGAACACGCTCATCACCGCGCCCGCGGCACCGGCCACCCACCAGATGGGTTCGTTGGAATAAAGCCAGGTCGCAAAGCCCACCGTCGCGAACGCGCCGATGCCGCCGATGATGCAGAACAGCGAATAGCCCGCCACTTCCGAAATACCCCGGAGGCGGCGGTCGCGATAGGTGAAGTTGTTGTTGAAGAAGAAATTGCTCGTCATCGCAACGAAGGTGGCGATGGCCTGCGCGCGGGTGAACGACAGGGCGAAGCCGAGCGCGAGCTTGAGCGCGATGAGATGCACGAGCAATCCGCTGGTGCCGACGAGCGCGAAGAAGATGAAACGCGGTTCGAGCGTTCCGCCGCTGGCTTTGGCAAGCAACAGCCCCAGGAATTCCAGACCCACCTGCGCGTTGAACTTGCTTTCGCCTTCCTGGCGCGTGCCGAAGGAATAGGCTTCCTCGGCGACGCGCAAATGGCTGGCCGCCGTCACGATATCGAGGAGGATCTTGAAGCCGACCGGTGCGAGCTTGTGCGCGATCTCGTCGAAACGGTCGCGGCGCATGGCGAAGAAGCCGCTCATCGGATCGCTGACCGGCGTGCCGAGCGTGACGCGGGTGAGCTGTGTGGCGAAACGGCTGATGAAGCCGCGCTTCTCGTCGAAGGATGAGGCGCTGCCGCCCGCGACATAGCGCGAGCCGACCACGAGATCGGCTTCGCCGTTTTCCAGCCGCGCGAGCATTTTGGGCAGGACGGTTTCGTCGTGCTGGAGATCGGCATCCATCACGGCGACGTAAGGCGCGCTGGAAGACAGGATGCCTTCGATGCAGGCACCGGCCAGCCCTCGGCGGCCTATGCGCTTGAGACAGCGGATGCGCGGATCGATCTGGGCGATGGCCTTTGCGGCGTCGGCAGTGCCGTCAGGCGAGTCGTCGTCGACGAAAATCGCCTCCCAGCCGATGCCCGCCAGCGCCCGGTCCAGCCGGGTGACGATCTCGGCCACGTTCCCCCGTTCCTTATAGGTCGGAAGCACCACCGAAAGCTGAAGGCCCGTACCCTGTGCCAGCGCCCGGCCCTGCCTTGCGTCGATTTCGATATTCAACGGCGTTCCATCCTGGAGGCCGAGACCCTTTACCCTTTCGGGCACTTATCTCCCAACCCGAAATTTTCCGGGAACCCGGAAAGCCTTGCGGCGTTTTGGAGCGTACGGGGCCCCCAGAAGGAAAAGCGGCCGACAAGGCCAGGGGCTAAAGGTCTCAGCGGGTTATGAGTTCGTTCGAAAACGTCACCGCCTTCGCAGCGGCGCCCAAATATACGGATTTGGCTTTCCTCCAGGGCGGAGGCGAGATGGGTGCGCGGATTCGCAGCCACGACTGGAGCACGACGCGGCTCGGCCCCCCAGCCGATTGGCCCCCCAGCCTGAAGACCTGCGTGCGGATCATGCTGACCTCGCGCCAGCCGATGTTCGTCTGGTGGGGCACGGAGATGATCAATCTCTACAACGACGCCTATCGCGACATCGTCGGCGGCAAGCATCCCCACGCGCTGGGGATGCCGGCTTCCGAAGTTTGGCGCGAGATATGGGATGAAGCGGGACCGCGGGCGCGCTCTGCGCTGCACCGCGCCGAAGGGACTTACGACGAAGCGCTGCAGCTCATCATGGAGCGCAACGGTTACAGGGAAGAGACCTATTACACCTTCTCCTACAGCCCCGTGCCGAACGACGACGGCACCACCGGCGGCATTCTTTGCGCCAACACCGACGATACGCAGCGCATCATCGGCGAACGCAGGCTTTCGCTGTTGCGCGATCTGGCGGCGCGGACATGGGATGCCAACACGGTCGAGGAGGCTTATGCGCTGAGCGCGGACTGTCTGGCCGCCAGTCCGCGCGACATTCCGTTTGCGCTGATCTATGCGTTGGACGAAAGCAGGCAGACCGCGACATTGGCGGGGCGTTGCGGCATCGGCGCGCAGCACAAGGCGGCGCCGCAAACGCTTTCGCTGGACAGCAAGGAACTATGGCCGATTGCGCCAAGCGTCGAGCAGGGCGCGCCCTTGCTGCTGCGCGACCTCAACACGCGGTTCGGCGAATTGCCATGCGGGGCCTGGGATACGCCGCCCACGCAGGCCGCGATTCTTCCGATCGCGGCGCAGGCACATGGCGGCGCGTCCGGCGTATTGATCGTGGGATGCAATCCTTACCGGCCCTATGACGATGCTTATCAGGGGTTTCTTTCGCTGGTCGCCGCGCAGATCGCAGCCGCGGTCGGCAACACCCATGCCTACGAGCAGGAGGTAAAGCGCGGACAGGCGCTTTCCGATCTCGACAGGGCGCGCAGCGAATTCTCCGAGACCTTGCGCGAACACGCCGCGATCCTGGAAACGCTCAACCGCGTGGGGCAAACGCTTTCAAGCGACCTCGATCTGGAGCGCGTGGTGCAGTTCGCAACCGATGCGGCGACCAAGCTTTCGGGCGCGGAATTCGGTTCGTTCTTTTACAATGTGACCGACGCCAAGGGCGAATCCTACACGCTCTATGCGCTGTCGGGGGCGCCGCGCGAGGCATTTTCCAAATTCCCGATGCCCCGCAACACCGAGATCTTCGATCCCACCTTCAAGGGATTGTGCACGATCCGCAGCGACGACATCACGAAAGACCCGCGCTACGGCAAGAACGCGCCGCATCACGGCATGCCGAAGGGACATCTGCCGGTGGTGAGCTATCTGGCGGTGCCGGTGATCGCACGCTCGGGCGAGGTGATCGGCGGCATGTTCTTCGGCCACAAGCGGGCGGGTGTGTTCACCGAACGGGCGGAAAAACTCGTTTCGGGGATCGCGGCGCAAGCTGCCGTCGCCATCGACAATGCGCGGCTGTTCCAGGCGGCGCAGAACGAATTGGCGCGCCGGCGCGAGATCGAGGCGCATCAGAAATTGCTGCTCGACGAGCTCAATCATCGGGTGAAGAACACGCTCGCCACCGTGCAGGCCATCGCGATGCAGACCTTGCGCGATGCGGACACCTCACACCGCGACACCTTCATCGCGCGGCTGTTCGCGCTTTCCGACCAGCACGATCTGCTGACGCAGGACAATTGGGAAGGCGCTGGCCTTCGCGACGTGGTGTGGCGGGCCCTGAAACCCTATGAAGAAAAGCCGGGCTCGCGCTGCAAGGTGGAAGGGCCGGATGTGCGCCTTCAGCCCAAACGTGCGCTCGCGCTCGGCATGGCGTTCCATGAGCTTGCGACCAACGCGGCCAAGCATGGGGCGTTGTCGACGGGAACAGGCGAAGTGAAAGTGTCCTGGCGGATCGATGGCGATCGCCTGAGGCTGCGCTGGGAGGAATCCGGCGGGCCTGCGATTTGGGAACCGGAACGCAAAGGCTTCGGCATGCGGCTGATCGAACGCGGGCTGTCTCATGAAGTTGCGGCGCAGGTCCGCCTCCGATTCCCGCCCACGGGCGTTATCTGCGAATGGGAAATGTCGCTCCAGAAACATCAGGAACCCGCGCCGTAGGACGGCCGGGAATACGCATGTCGCCAAAACGCGTCCTTGTGGTCGAAGACGAGATGGTCGTCGCCATGCTCGTCGAAGACATGATCTCCGAACTCGGATACGAGTTGGCCGGCGTCGTGTCGCGCGTCGACGATGCGATGAAATGGGCGGATTCGGACGGTTTCGACGTGGCGGTGCTGGACGTTCATGTGAACGGGCGGCTGATCTTCCCCTTCGCCGATGCGCTGGCCAGACGACACATCCCGTTCATGTTCGCAACCGGCTATGGGGAGCGCGGAATCCCGCGCGAGCATCTGAATTGTCCGGTGATCCAGAAGCCTTTCCGCGCGGAGGATTTGCGGCGCGCGCTGGTCCGGCTCGAAGCGAACTAGATCAATAGAAGAACGCGAGATAGAGGAAGAATCCCGCAATCACGGCGAGCAGAAGACTGACGCCGAGCACATAACGCATCGTCCCAAGGTTGGTCGCCTGTTTCGCCTGCTTTTCCGGCATCGTATGTCTTGTGGTGTCGTGTCGTTCCATTGTCGTGGCCATTTCTTTACTCCTACTGCTTGACGGCGGCCCCTTCGTTGTCCACCCGTTTGTGCTCGATTTCCTTTCGCGCCTCGGACGCCTGGCGGAATTCGTCCGAGCCTGCATCGGCCACGCCTTCCCACGCCTCCAATATCTCCAGCCGTTCCGCGTCGCTGAACCGGCGATCCCGGATCACGTCGGATGGGGAACGGTAAAAACGCTGGGGGTTCTGCTTCATGTCCTCCACAAGTTTCCGCTTCGACATGAAGGCCCCGTGTTCCGAACATTCTCGTAACGAAAACGTCCGGGGCGATTGAGTGTTCCGGGCGCGAAGGGTCAGTGGGATTTGCGCCGCTTGCGGGTGGCTGCCGCTTTCTTGGCGGAACGCGAACGCGCCGCCGCGGGACGCGCCGCCGATGCGCGGCCGCCTTTGCGTCCGCCCTTGCGGGACGGCGCCTTGTTCACCTTCCGCCCGCGGCCGGAACCGCTTTTCTTGCCGCCATGGGTTTCGGCATTGACCGTCGCCCAGGCACGGCGCTCGGCTTCCTTTTCGGACACGCCGCGGTCCTCATAGCCTTCCTCGATATGGCGCGCCTGGCGCTTTTGCTTGTTCGTGTAGCTCGACTTGTCGCCGCGGGGCATGACGCCCTCCTGCTCGAATTTTCGTTTCGAGAACGCCGCCAATGGGTTGGCGGTTCCGGTCCGGCCCCACCCTCGCGAAAGTTTATTTCCCCATTTTAACTATTGGGGATGGTTGGACTTGGAAAGAATTTGCTAACCATATAGTCCCAGTTGAGGAGTGAGGGGGCTTACCCGTGATTTATCTCGTGGACCGAAGGAACCGTGACGCCTACGCCGAGCAGCTCGAAGAAATGTACCGGCAGCGTCATCAGGTCTATGTCGAGAAGCGCGGTTGGAAGGCGCTGGCGCGTCCCGACAAGCGCGAGATCGATCAATTCGACAATGAAGACGCCGTTTATCTGATGAAGATCGACGAGACGGGCCATGTGCTGGGCGCCGTCCGGTTGATCGAAACCACCAAGCCGCATCTGATGCGCGACGTGTTTGCGCACGTCGTCACGAAGGGCACCATTCCCAACGATCCGCGCATCTACGAAATGACGCGCTGCTATGTGACCGATTCCATCGGCGACAAGGCGACAAAGGCCCAGGCCGCGGGCGAAGTCATGGCAGCGATGGAAGAATACGGCCTGGCGCGCGGACTGACCGATTACAGCGTTGTCTCCGATCTCTATTTCGTGCCGTTCATGACGATCATCGGCGACGGCGTGAGGCAGTTGGGCGAGCCTTACAATTACGGCGAAGGCACCTGCATCGCGATGACGTTTCCCGTGAACGAGCGGGGCTTGCGCATCTGCCGCAAGGCGCGCGGTCTCGACGACAGCGGCGTGCTCGTCTATTCCGACACCCCGCCGCCGCACGCGGTGATCGACAAGACGCGCATCGCCATCGCGGCCTGAAGGCGCGTCCCGCAATGGGACGGTTGCCGTCAGGGGCGCGGGATGTTTACCTGTGCGCTAACCAATTAATCCCGCTCTGATACAGGCGGAATGGCCGGATCTGGCGCGCCTCCTGCAACCCTTTCCGTGAAGGGTTGTCAGAGGCCGAAGTGGCTGTTTCACCGAACATGGCCGCCAATGTGCTGGGGCGCGAGCGCCGCCGTGCGGCGCGCAACCCTGGCTTGGCGGCAAGTCCCGGCCCAAGCGGATCCCATATCGATGCCGGCGGCGCGCTGTTCCTCACCATGTTCGAAGCCTTCGCCATCACGGTGTCGAGCGTCGTGGCGGGCACCGCCTATTCCTGGCTCGCACTCGACTATGCGGGCGACACCAAACAGTTCTTCGGCAACGGCCTTCTGGTGGCCGCACTGTTCTGCGGCGCGATGCGCACGCGCGACGCACATCTGGGCGGACGCATGCCGGGCGACGGCCAGGCGTTGCGCAATCTCTTCGCGGTGTGGTTTGCGGTTTTCTCCTTCGTCGGCTTTGTGTGGTTTTTCCTGAAGCTCGATCCCACGCCGTCTCGCGGCGCGTTCCTGAGTTTCTTCGGCCTCGGCTTTGTCGCGGTGGGCGCGGCGCGGGCGCAGGCGCCCAAAGCGATTGCGGCCTGGTGGCATCCGCGGCGGTTCGCGGGCCACAATGTGGTGCTGGTGGGCGATCATTCCGCGCTCGACCGGCTCGCCACCGAATTCCGCTTCACCGGCTGCGGGGCGCCGGCAACCGTGGGCGTGACCGCGAACGGTGCGCCTGCCGAATGGGCGCTGACGCTTTCGAACGCGCTGCGCGAAATAGGCAGGCGGACGCGCGAAGCCGGACACGGACAGATCTGCGTGGCGGCCGACGGATTTCCGCCCGCCCGCCTTGCCGAACTGATGGGCGCGCTGCAGTCGATCCCGCACGCCATCCGCCTGGTGCCGGAAGCAAGTGTCGAACGCTATCTGCATCTGCCGATGCGCAATATCGGACGCTTGCGCGCGGTGGAGATTCAACGCGCACCGCTGCGTCCGGTGCAGCGCGCGGCGAAGCGTGCGATCGATCTTTCCATCGCCCTTCCCTGTCTGTTTCTTGCCGCGCCGATGATGCTGTTCATCGCACTCGCCGTGCGGTTGGATTCGAAAGGGCCGATTTTCTTTCGCCAGCGCCGTCTCGGCTATCGCGGCAAGCCGTTCACCATCCTGAAATTCCGCACCATGCATGTGTGGGAAGATGGCGGCGATGTCTCGCAGGCCAGAAAAGGCGATGCACGCATCACACGGCTGGGACGGATGTTGCGGCAGGCGAGCCTCGACGAACTGCCGCAGCTTTTCAACGTCATCAAAGGGGAGATGTCTTTGGTGGGGCCGCGGCCGCATGCGGTGGCGCACGATCATCTCTTCGCCGCGCTGATCGGCAATTACGAATTGCGCCAGCATGTGATGCCGGGCGTCACCGGCTGGGCGCAGGTTCACGGGCTTCGCGGCGAGACCGCAACCACCGAAATGATGAAGACGCGCGTGGAATTCGATCTGTGGTATGCGCGCAATGCGAGCCTTTCGCTCGATCTGGCAATTCTTGCACGCACCGTGGTGGAGGTTTTCCGGGGGCGCAACGCTTACTGATATGGCGCGCACATCCGATCATCCTCGCGTCCGCGTCGGCGGATTGAAGACGGCGCGGCTTTCGCGAAAAGACCTGATGGCGCAGATGGTGGCCGATTGCGCCAATGCACGCATCGATGCAGGCCACGTTCCCAAACTGATCTTCACCGCCAACGGGCACACCGTGGCGCTGGCCGCGACGGATCGCGGCTTTCGCGGCCTGCTCGACGAAGCCGACATCGTGCATGCCGATGGGCAGCCCGTGGTGTTCGCCTCGCGCTGGTTGACGGGCACGCCCATTCCCGAACGCAGCGCCACCACCGATTTCATCCACGATGCCGCGCAGGCGGCGGAAGCGCACGGCCTGCGGTTCTATCTGCTGGGCGGCACCGAGGAGGTGAACGCGCGTTGCGCGGACGCTTTGCGGCTTCGCTACCCCAGACTCCGAATCGTGGGACGGCGCAACGGTTATTTCGCGCGCGACGAGGAAGCGGCGATCTGCGAGGAAATTCATCGGTGCGGGGCCGATGTCGTGTGGGTGGGGCTGGGCGTGCCGTTGCAGCAGGAATTCTGCGTGCGCAATCGCGAGCGCCTTTCCGCCGGATGGCTTGTGACGTGCGGCGGCTGTTTCAATTTCCTCACCGGCGATTATGCGCGCGCGCCCGGCTGGATGCAGCGCGCGGGCCTCGAATGGTTGCATCGGCTGTGGTGCAATCCGCGGCGCCTGTGGCGGCGGTATCTGCTGACCAATCCGCTGGCGGCGTTTCTCTTGCTGGTCTCCACCTCTTCTTTGAAAGAGGCGCGGGGATGACCGTAGCCGTCTCCGCTCTTCCCTCGCGGGCGCAAGGCTCGCGCATCGCGCTGCGCTATGCGCTTTCGACCGGCGGACCGATGAGCGTTTCGGCGGCGCATTTCCTCGCGTCGCTGTTGATGCTGCATGCGTTGCCGTCGAAGGATTTCGGCGTCTTCGCCTTTGCGCTTGTCGTGGTGCCGCTCTGCCAGAGCGCATCGGGGGCGTTGTTGAACGTGTCGCTGCCGCACGCAGCGGCGCGGCAACCGCGCGAGGTGGACGTGTTCGTCAAGGCGAACATTGCCTTTTGTGCGCTGGCAGCGGTTCTTTGCGGCGCGCTGGCGTTCGGCAGCGGGGCGAGCGCGGGCGTGGCCGCACTTTTTGGCCTGTATGGCGCGGCTGTTTGCCTGCGCTGGTTTGCGCGCGCGTTGAGCTATGCGAGCGGCGAGCCCACACGCGTGGCTCTGTCGGATTTCTGCTATGCCGCTTTTCTGGCGGGCGCCCTTTGCGCGCTGTGGGTGTTCGGCGCTCTGACAATTGCGCATGCGGCGGTTGCCCTGGCGGCAAGCGCAAGTCTTGCTCTGAGTTGTTTCGGCGCGGGCTATTTCAAACGGCAATTCGTTTCGGTCTGGCGTATCTCGCTGAAGGCCTATCGCGCGACATGGCACGACGTGACGCGGTGGTCGCTTCTGGGTGTGGTGCTGACGGAAGCCACCGCCAATGCCCATGCCTATCTGGTGACCTTCGTGGCGGGATCGCAATCCTTTGCGCTTCTGGCGGTGGGCGCGCTCTTCTTGCGGCCGGTTTCGCTGTGCCTTTTCGCGCTGTCGGATGTGGAGCGGCCGTTCATGGCGCAAAGCATCGCGCGCGGCGAGACCGGCAAGGTGCTGCGCTGCGTGCGCGAGTTTCGCGCGATGGGCGCCGCGGTCTGGGCGGGGGCGGGCTTGTTGTGCGCCGCTGTCTTGGCGTGGGCGCCTCAACTGGTGCTCAAGCAGAATTATCGCCTGGGCGATGTCGAGACGGTTGTCGGATTGTGGGCGGCGATCATGGCGATGCGGCTGGTGCGGACGCCGGATTCGGTTCTGCTGCAGGCGGCAGGCGAATTCCAGGCGCTGGCGCGGACCACCTATCTGTCGAGCGCGGTTTCCGTTCTGTCGACGCTCGGACTGTTGCTGGCGTTCGGACCCATCGCGTCGCTGGCGGGCATTCTTGCAGGCGACCTGGTGATGACGGCGCAAATCCGTTCGCTGGCGCGCAGATGGAGACGCCGCCATGGCTGAAGTGGTCGTCGCCATCCCGACATTCCGGCGCGTGAAGGGATTGGAGCGCTTGCTCGATGCGCTGGCCGCGCAGCAAACGAAAGCCAGAATCCATATCGTTGTCGCCGACAATGACGCGGAACGCCACGAAGGTTTCGATCTGTGCCGCAGTTTGCGCGGACGCGGTTATCGCTGGCGGATCGATGCGGTGATCGTGCCGGAGCGCGGAATCGCACAGGCGCGCAACGCGGCCATGGCGCGCGCGCTCGCCACAGCCGCGCATTTCATCGCCATGCTGGACGACGACGAATGGCCCGAACCGGGCTGGCTGGATGCGTTCCTCGCCGCGCAACGCCGGACGGGCGCGGATGCTTTGTATGGGCGCGTGGTGCGCGTGTTCGAACAAACACCTGCGCCGTGGTCGCTTCAGTGCGCCGGGATCGGATGGTTTGCCAATGAGGGCTGTGCCGACGGCATGATCGAAAGCAGCAGCAACGTGCTGATGACGCGCCACTGCGTCGCCATGCTTGCCGAGCCCTGGTTCGATCCGGCCTTCGCGCTGACGGGCGGCGAAGACCGCGATTTCTTCACGCGTCTCAAACGGGGCGGCGCAAGCTTTGCGTTCGCGGACGAAGCCATCGTCAATGCGTTCGTGCCTGCATCGCGGCTGACGCTTTCGTGGACGCTCCGGCGCGCCTACCGCGTGGGGAATTCGGACATGCGCGTGTTCCTGAAATACGACCCCGCATGGGGCGCGCGCCTGCGCGAAGTGGGCAAGATCGCCGGCGCCGCCTTGTGCTTTGCGCCCGTCCTCGCCATCTTTTCTGCGTTTCCGAATCGGCGCGCGCGAGCCCTGTGCAAGCTGAGCCGCGCCGCGGGAAAAACCGCTGCGCTGTTCGGCCGGCATTATAACGAGTACGCCGTGATCCATGGGGAGTGATCGTTCGGCTTTCGGCGCGGCGCTGCCGCTCGGCAAACCGCGCCTTTCCCTCGGCGACCTCGGGTTGCTCGCCCTTCTGTTGCTTGTGTTCGTGGGGATCGCTCCGTTCGAGGTGCGCGACGCCAATGCGCTGCTGCACGGCGCCGATGAATCGGGCGCGGGCAATCTGGCGCGGCAGTTGAGCTATCTCGCCGTCTTCGCGGCGGCCGGTATCGCGGCGGCGCGTGCATATGGCTGGCGGATTTTGCGCGCGGTTCCGATTCCCTTCTTGCTGGTGCTCGGTTGGTGCATCGCCAGTGCCGCATGGACCGCGGAGCCTTACGTCACGCTGCGGCGCGCAGCACTCGAATGCATCGTGGTGGCGGCAGTGTTCCTGAGTGTGGAGACGGTCGGGACTTCGCGCAGTCTTCGGTGGCTGCGCTGGATCCTGGCCGGTGTGCTGATCGTGAACTGGCTTTCGATCCCGCTGGTGCCGCAGGCCATTCATCTGACGGGCGAAACCGATCCGGGGTTGGTGGGGGACTGGCGCGGGCTTTATTTTCACAAGAACATTGCGGGTGCGGTTTGCGCGCTCTCGGCGCTGGTCTTCTTTTTTTCGTTCCTCGAGACGCGGCGCTGGTGGGACGCGGTATTGTTTGCGAGCGCGGCTGCCTTTGCCGCGATGACGCAGTCCAAGACCTCGATCATCCTTCTGCCGGTGGCGCTGGCGGCGGGGCTGGCCTATCGCCTGGCGTGGCGGCGCGCGCTCGACCGTCAGATCGCGCTGGTGGCGTTCGCATGGCTGGCGTTCGTCGCAGGGGCGGCGGCGATCTTCGAATGGAATGCGATTGCGAACCTGCTGGCCAATCCGGAGCAATTGACCGGACGCACCGAGATCTGGCGGGCGGAACTGGCCTTCATTGCGGATCATCCCTGGCTTGGTTCGGGCTTCGGCTCGTTTGCCGACACCGGGGCGGGCTCGCCGTTGCGGCATTACATCGGCAGCGCCTGGATCGCCAACATCTCGCACGGCCATAGCGGCTATCTGCAATTGCTCGTCACCATCGGCGGGATCGGATTTGTGCTGGCGATGGCGGCATTGATCGTCTGGCCGGCGTTGAGGTTTCTGAAAGCCGACGACGATAGGCTTGCGCTCAAGAGCCTGCTGTTCGCGATCTTCGTGTTCGTCGTGTTCCACAACGTGCTCGAATCCGACTGGCTGGAAGGCGACGGTGCGGCGTGGGTTTCGTTCCTGCTGGCGATGGCCATGCTGAAGAACATTAGAGGGGACGCCATATGAGTCCGGTCTTTTCCGTGATCGTTCCGGTTTACAACCGGGCGCATCTTCTGGAGCGCGCGCTGGCGTCGGTGTTCGATCAAAGTCTCCAGGATTTCGAGATCGTGGTGGTGGACGACGGATCCAGCGACGATCCGCAAAGCGTGGTCGAAGCCATCGGCGATTCCCGCATCCGCTTCGTGCGGCAGGAGAACCGTGGCGGCGGTGCGGCGCGCAACACCGGGATCGACATGGCGCGCGGGCGCTATATCGCGTTTCTGGATTCCGACGACCGGTTCCTGCCGCATCATCTCATCACCATGAGGGCGATGCTCGACCGCGAGCCGGGAAGCGCGGCTTATGCGCGGATGTCGGTGGATCGCGGCAACGGCAATATGATGTTGCGCCCGCCGCGGGCCATCCGGCCCGGCGAACATATGGCGGATTACCTGCTGCGCGAGCGCGGCTTCGTGCCGACCATCACGCTGGCGTTGGATACCGAGACCGCGCGGCGCGTGCGTTACGATCCGCGCCTGCCCTTCTCGCAGGACACCGATTTCGCGATCCGGCTTTATCTTGCCGGCTGCCGTTTCAAGATGGCGGAAGAGCCGGGTGCGATCTGCGAGGATGTCGCCGATCCCATGCGCGTCTCTCAGGGACGCAAAGGTGCGCGGCTGATGGCCTGGCTGGACGAGATGCGGCCGCAAATTCCGTCGCGCGCCTATCATGGCTGCAGAGGATGGACGATTGCGAAAGGACTTGCGCCAGCATCGCCGGGCCGCGCCCTGGCGCTCTATCTGAATGCCGTGCTGCGCGGCTGTTACCGGCCTAGGCTCGCCGCGGTGATCTTGGTTCAGGTGTTCATGCCGGATGCGCTTTACCGGCGCATGGCCGATGGCGTGATTGCCGCGATGGATGCGTCACGCCGGTTTAAGCGCCCTACCCTGAGGCGCCGCTTCGCCTGAACCGTGTTTGATCCTGCGCTTCAGATGGCGCGCCAGAAGCGGTGAGGTGTATTCCGCGCCCACCATGAAACGCATCAATGGACCGAAGCTGTTGGCCGCCGCAGGGCCTACGACATAGAGGCCCTGCACCGAGGTCTCGAAACGCGAAGAGAGGATCGGTGTGTTTTCGACCTGGCGGATTTCGTGCAGCAGGCGCGCACTCAGGAACGACAGGCGATTCATATCCGGCTTGTAGCCGGTCGCAGCGATCACATGATCGCAGGCGATTTCGCGCTCGTCCCCGTTTCGCGAGACGATCAGTCCGACACGGTGGCCGCGCATGGTGGCGCCGACGATCTGTGCATTGCGCAGAATCGGCACCCGGCCCTCGATCTTGCGGCGCATGAACCAGCCGGGCGCAGGCCCCAGATGACGTTTCACGATGCGCAAGCGCAAGCGTTCGGGCAGCAAATGGAAAAGTTGGGGGAATTCCGCGCAGAAGAAGGAGCGCCAGCCCGGGCCGATGCCGGAGAACGGTCGCGCGAGCGACGACAGCACATGGCGTTCCGCCGGCGGATTGTGCCATTCGATGGTGTTGTCGCGCGCCACGATCCGCACCGAGGCACCGCAGGCATCGAGTTCGGCGGCCACATCTATCGCCGAGGCGCCTCCGCCGACCACCACCACCTGGCGGCGATGGAAATGTCTGCCGCTCTGAAAATGGAAGCTGTGCGTGCGCATGTCGCGCGGAAGGCGCATCAATTCTTCGGGCATGTCGGCGAAATGCGAAATGCCGACCGCGAGCACGACATGACGGGCCGCGACTTTCTCGCTGTTGCTGAGGGTCAGGACAAACAGATCGTCCTTGCGTTCGAGGACGCAGACATCCTTCGCTTCGACATTCGACGCGAAGCGCCACTGGAAATCTTCGGCATAGGCATTGAACACATCGACCGGAACCGGAAGATCGGTGTCGTGATAGGCGATACCGCGCGCGGCACAAAAATCCTTGAGCGTGCTGCCGGCTGCGGGCGCGGAAAGGCTGGAGGCGAAGCCGGGCGATTTCAGCTTCATGCCGGCGGGCATGTGCTCGCGCCAGGTGCTCAGCGGTTGTCCAAAAATGCGAAAGGAAAGACCCGCCGCACGCAAATGGGCGGCGAGCGACAGGCCGTAAGGGCCTGCCCCGATGATGGCCACATCTGTGATGTTCGGCATGATGCACTCACCCGCTGTTCCAAAGCGGGACATTCGCCACCGGTTTCCGGGCTCACCCCGCCTTGCTCAGGCCCAATCGTCCAAAACCCGTGCCAGAGTTTCACCATTGGTTGACGCCGGACGCATAGGCTTCTCGCATGGCGAAAGTGCTTCTTTCGACGACCATGATGTGGCCCGCGCCCGCGCGGCTGGCGGGCGCGTTCGCATCTTGCGGCGCAAGCGTGGAGGCGCTGGCGCCGCGGCGCCATCCGGTGAGCGAGAGCAAGGCGCTTACGAAACTTCATCCCTATCGCCCGTTACAGGCGATTTCGGGACTGCGTGCTGTGCTGGAAACGTCGCGGCCCGATCTCATTATCCCTTGCGACGACCGGGCGGTTCGCCATCTGGTGGCGCTGGCCGATGAAGACGAAGCGTTCGCCAATCTCGCCGCGCGCTCCATCGGGCGGCTCGCAGGGTATCGCACGATCCTGTCGCGCGCCGCCTTCCTGCACGAGGCGAGCGGGCTCGGTGTCGAGATTCCGCCGATCCGGGAAGTGGGAAGCGAAGCCGATCTCAAAGCGGCGCTGCACGACATCGGTCTTCCTGCCGTCATCAAGACCGACGGAAGCTGGGGCGGCGAAGGCGTTTGCATCGTCCGCAGCCACGACGAGGCGCTGGCCGCGTTCCGGCATCTGGCGCTGGCGCCGTCGCGTTTGAGAAGCCTTGCGCGCGCCGCCAAACGGCAGGACGCGCATTTCCTGCTCGATGCGGTCGATCCGCAAGACTATGCGATCAGCGTGCAGCGTTTCGTGGAGGGCGTGCCCGCCACCTGTTCGTTTGCGGCGTGGAGCGGACGCATCGTGGCGAGCCTGCATATGGATGTGCTGGAGACCCGCGAACCTTGCGGACCTGCGACGGTTCTCAACCGCGTGTTCTCGCCCCAGATGGACGAAGCGGCGCGCGCCATCGCAAAGCAGTTCGGCCTGAGCGGATTTCACGGCCTCGATTTCATCCGCGATGGGTCGGGCAAGCTGTTCCTCATCGAGATCAATCCGCGGGCGACCCAGATCTGCCACCTGGCGCTCGGCGAAGGCCGCGACCTGCCCGCCGCGCTTCTTGCCGCGTTCGAAGGACATGCGGCAGCGCCGCGTCCCGTGGTGACGGATGCGAGCGTCATAGCGCTGTTTCCGCAAAGCGTGGGCCATGCGGCGCATCATGCGGGCGCCTATCACGATCTTCCGGCGGACGATCCGGACCTGCTGCACGCGCTATCCGCGCAAAAAGACGGCCGCGAATCACTTGCCGCTTTGCAAAACGGCTGACAAATCTCGTCTTCTTGAGATCGGAGCGATTCGCGCTCCCGCGGGTGGTTCGGGTGAAGGTTTCGCCATACGCAATCGCCGCTTTCCTTGCGGCATGGCCCGGCCTCGTCAATGCCGACGAGATGGGCGTGTTGGAACGCGCGCGGCCCGATTACGATGCGAAGGGTTTGCCGCTGGGCGGGTTCCGCCTTTACCCGACACTCGATCTGGGCGTGGCGGGCGACACCAATATCTATCGCACCGACACCAACGAGGCGGGCGATGCCTATTTCACCATCGCGCCCAATCTCGATCTGCGCTCCGACTGGAACAACAATCTGGTGGAGGTGACGGCCGCGGTTTCCAACTATCGCTATGCCGAGAACGGCCGGGAAAGCCACACCGACTGGAATGTGGGCGGGCATGGGCGGCTCGACATCCTGCGCGGCACGACAATGGACGGCGAAGTGGATTACGTCTCCACCCACGAACAGCGCTGGTCGCCCGACGAGCCGAATTCAGCCGCCACGCCCACGCATTATTCCGACCTTCATGCGGAAGGCAGGTTCGCGCACAATGCCGGGCAACTCGCCTTCACATTCGGCGGCAGCTTCGACCGGTTCGATTACGATGCGACGCCGCTTCTGGGCGGCGGCGTGCTCAACAACAACGACCGCGATGGGGAGAAATATTCGCTTAACGGCCGCGTTTCGCTGGAACTTTCCGAAGGCTATTCGTTCTTCGTGCGTGGCACCTACAACAACCGTGCGTTCGACATGCATCTGGATCGCAACGGCTACAATCGCGGCTCGCACGGTTATGCGGCGGATGCGGGCGCGGAATTCCGGCTGACAGATCTCTTGAGCGGCGAAGCCTATCTTGGATATGCCGAACAATCCTTCCATGCGCCGCTGCCGAACGTCAGCGGAATCGATTTCGGCGCGAAGCTGACCTGGTATCCCGACGCGCTTTACACCGTGCATCTCTCCGCCGAGCGGCGCTTCACCGACACCACGCTTCTGGGCGCCTCCGTGAGCGACGACAGGGTGGTGAATCTGGGGGTCGATTACGAATTGCTGCGCAACCTGATCGTCCAGGGCGGGGCGAGCTACACCTCCAGCCGGTTCGCGGGCGCGTCCCGTAACGACACGGTTTGGGGAGCGTCTATCGGCGTGCAGTACCTTATCAATGAGAACATGCGCGCGACGCTCGGCTACGATTTCAGCAACCGCGCCTCCTCCATCCCCGGGCACGACTTCCGGGACCACACGATCCATGCCGGGATCAGGCTCGCCCTGTAGCCGCCCTCGGCGATTCAGGATGAATCGATCTTTCGCTGGTCCTTGAATCCATAATTCATTAACCATTGCCCGGCAGCCTGAGGTTAAACCCTCCGTATCCTGAACAATTTATGCTTGGGCCGGTGAGCGATTTGGTGGCGCAATGACGGGCAAGACTCCGACCTTCGCCCCCGATCCGCCGTTCGGGTTTGCCGAACTCAGGCGGATCGCGGAAGGCCGGCGCGCGCTTATCCTGCGCGTTGCGGCCGGCGCGATGGCGCTGGTGGTGCTCGCCCTGCTTGTGATCCCCACACGCTATTCGGCAACGGCGGTCGTGATGCTGGAGCCGCGCAAGAACAACGTCACCGATGCCTCCGCAGTGCTTTCCCAGATGCCGACCGATCCGGCGTCGTTGCAGAACCAGATACAGATCCTGACGTCGCGCGATCTTGCGGGCAAAGTCATCGACCGGCTGGGGCTCGCCTCCGATCCGGAATTCGCGGCGTCGGGCGGATGGTTTGCAAGCGTCGATCCCAGACGCGCACGCGACGAGACGATCGACAATTTCCTCAAGCTTCTGACCGTGGATACGGTCGGGCTTTCGACCAGCCTCGATATCGCTTTCGCCTCGCGCGACGCGGAGAAAGCGGCCCGCATCGCCAATGGCGTGGCGCAAGCCTATGTCGCCGACCAGGTGAAAGCCAAGCACGACGCGACCGAACGCGCGACGCAATGGCTGATCGATCGCATCCAGCGGCTGGCGATAGAGGTGCAGGCATCGGAAGAAGCCGTGCAGCGCTACAAGGCCGAACACAATCTCAACGACGCGACGGAAGGCGGCTCGCTGATCGGGCAGCAGATGGGGGCGATCAGCACGCAGCTTGTAGCGGCGCGCGCCGATCTTGCGCAGAAGCGCGCGACCTATGCCAGGGTCTCGCAACTGGTGAATTCGGGACGCGCCGCAGATGTTTCGCAAGCCGTGGCGTCTCCACTGATCGCACAATTGCGGGCGCAGGAGAGCGACCTCATTCAGCAGGAAGCAGAACTTTCCACGCGTTACGGCCCCAAACATCCGAAAATGGCCGAGATTGAATCTCAAAAGAAAAACCTCGACGCAAAAATCGCGCAGGAAGTGCGCCGCGTGGTGGAGACGGCCAGCAACGACGTGGCGGTGGCGGCCGCGCAGGTGGCTTCGCTGGAGAACAGCCTGAAAGGCACCGAGCACAGCGCGGCGCAAGACAATCTGGCGCGGGTGAAATTGAAATCGCTGGAAGCCAACTCCGTGTCGACGCAGAGCATGTATCAGGCGTTCGTGGCGCGGCTGCGCGCAACGCAGGATTCCGCGGCCGACGAAATGCCGGATGCGCGCGTGATCTCGCGCGCGGCCATTCCCGATGCGCCGAACGGGCCCAGCAGAATGGTGGTGTTGGCGGCGGCGATTCCGGCGAGCCTGCTGCTGGGATTGCTGGCGGCGTTGATCGCGGAGCGCATGGAAACGGGCGGAACGTCGTTACCGGGTGTGCCGGTGATGGCGCGCATTCCGCTTTCGCAAAGACGGCTTGCCGATGCCGTGGTGGACCAGCCGTCGTCTGTGCAGGCGCGCGCGGTGAACGCATTGGCGCAGGCGCTGTTGCCGCCCGGGGTGACGGGGCGCGCGGTGCTGGTGGCGCCTGCTGCACAAGGCGAAGGAGAGACCGATCTCGCCGTGGCGCTGGCGCGCGCGGCAGCGCAGAGCGGGCGGCGTGTGGTGCTGATCGACGGCAATTTCCGCAATCCGCGCGTGGCGCACGCCATCGGCGTGACCAACCAGAAGGGTTTGGTTGCGGCGCTGACGGGGCGTTTGCGATTGAGCCAATGTTTTTTCCGCGACACGCGTTCGGCGGCGATCATGCTGGCGTGCACGCAGGGCTTGCCAAACCCGTCGCAAATTCTGGCATCGCCCGCGATGGCGCAATTGGTGGCGCATCTGCGCGGTGCTTGCGATCTGGTAGTGATCGATGCCGGGCCGGTGCTTGCGAGCAACGACGCAGCGCAACTGGCGCGGTTGAGCGATATCGCGCTTGTCGTTTGCCATGGCGGGGCGCGCGAAGCGGCGGGACAAGCAGCGCGGGAACTTGGCGGGGCGGCGCAGGTTGCGCTCGTCACGATGGAACTTCCGCGCGCCGCTTAACGCTGCTGCAAGATTTCGGAACTTTGCCTGCGACATCCGCGTTGAGCCTGCAAGAAGGGCCAACACATTTCGCAAGGGAGCTTTCCATATGAAACTTTCACTCGCAGCCAGCGCGCTTGCGCTTGCCATGATCGGCGCGGGTTCCGCATCGGCAACCGAAGTGCTCGGCATGGGTACGCCGAGCGCCGAACAGTTCCGCATGAAGGCGGCCGCCAGCGATGCGTTCGAAATCGCATCAAGCAAGATCGCGCAAACGCACGCGACCAATGCGCAGATCAAGGATTTTGCAGCGATGATGATCCGCGATCACACCGCATCGACCGACAAGCTGGTGGCGCTGGGCGGCATCAGCAAGGCGAGCATCGAAACCAAGATGCAGCCGGGCAAGGACGGCAAATATGCCGGCAACGATCTGATCAGCTCATCGAAAGCC
>DASZYI010000161.1:0-4451 GCA_035545475.1 Rhizomicrobium sp. | reverse complement strand
CCAGCAGGTGCAGGCGGGCGAAACGCTTGCCGTCGTCGAAGCGATGAAGATGGAAAACGTCCTCAAAGCCGAACGCGAAGGCACGGTGAAGAAGATCAACGCCGCCAAGGGCGACAGCCTCGCCCTCGACGACGTTATTCTGGAATTTGCCTGATCAGCTCTTTGACATTGTGAACAAAACACGGTCGAGGACCGGATCGCGCATCGCTGCATAGTCAGCGAAGGTGTAAGGCACATTCACGTCCGGCATCCACGATTTGAGCTGCATCGGATAGAAATACATTACCCAGAAACATCCGGGCTCGCCGAAGCACGACTTGGTGTAGTCGTGCAGTCCCGTCGCGAATCCAATGTCGAGCTTCGAATTCGGCAGCACCATGTCGTTGCCTTCCGCCCAGATGCGCATCCGGTCCCCCACCGGCTCGCCGACGATGGTGACCTTGTCGCCGCCGTGGAATTTTGCCAGCGCCACGCTCACATTGCCCGCCGAAAACGTCCACGCGCTTGTCAGCACGTAAACGTGCTCCACATCGTCCGCGATGTTTTTCATCAGGTTCGCATTGGTGGTGAAGTTGCCGCCCTGATCGAGCCGCAGATCGAGAACGATGTATTTCGGTTTGTAATCGGCGATCTCGTTCTTCACCCGGTCAACGAACGCGCCAATCGGATGCCCTGGTTCGTCGGCATTGTCGCGGAACTGGACATAGAGGGTTTTCCTGTCCAGCCACCACGCCGTCTGGAATGGGTTGGTATAGTCGCGCAGGAACAGCGGCAGCTTCGCATCCTTCGGCAGAAGCGCTTTCCAGTCCTTGTCTTCGCCATCGATGGGCAAGGGCGACAGATAGCTGTCCGAATAAACGCGCGGCGCATCCGCGTTGGCTTTTTCTGCCCCGATGGTAACGTCGCGTTCGCTGCCGTCTTGCGTGCGCACATGCAACGTCTCGCGACCGCTCGCATCGGCAAATCCCACCGCATGCAAAAGCTCCGGCGATTCCAGGAAGAACACCGCCTTGAACTGATCGTAGTGATTGCGGGGCCCGCCGGAATATTTGACCATCGCGTCAACGATCTGCTGCACCGGATGCCCGTCAATGCTCACGATTTTCGCTCCCAGCAAATCGGTGCAAGCAGGCCGCGCACGCAGAACGAAAAATCCGTCTGAGAATTTATAGAACCGGCAGGGCAGGCGATTGTGATGCCGCGAGAACGGCCCCATGATGACCGTCGAATGCCCGTTGTCGGCCAGCGCCACCATGCGCGCAATCGCCAGATCGAACGCAGCCGGTGAAAGCTCTCCGGCTTGCTTTCTGTATTGCGCCAGCAATTTCTCCGCTTCCGCGCGCGTCCGCGGTGTATAGGCTTTGTTGTAGTCGAAATAGTTTCGGAAATAATCGAGATCCTGCCGCTGCGCCTCTGCAAGGTTGAAGGCAGGGGCATAGTTCGGCACAGGTACGCTTGGATAGAATTTGGTGAAGAACGCGTAGAAAATGCCGCCGCCGATCAGCGCCACCAGAACCAGGGCGCCTGCGATCCATAACGCCACCTTCAAGCGTTTGCGCATATTGTCCCCTCGGGTTCCGTTGTTTCGTCCGGTTTAACTCTTATCTGGACATCAACGGCTTCAATTTCCAGTGTGCCGGTGCTAACGGAAGTTCCATGAGCGACGACGAGAACGATCTCACCACGCTTCGCCTGCGCATCGAAGGTTTCGTGCAGGCGGTGGGCTATCGCCACTACGCCATCGAAGAGGCGAAGAAACTCGGCATCGACGGCTGGATCCGCAACCGCAGCGACGGCACGGTGGAGGCGGTTGTTTCAGGCCCCACCAAAACAGTCGAACTATATGTGCAGGCCTGCATGCGCGGCCCCACAGGTTCGCGCGTCGACAACATCGAACTCGGCCCCGCCGAACCCCTGCAGGAAAAGGGGTTCAGGCGGCGCCCGTCGCTTTAGGCTCGCGCGCGCGTGAGTTCGCGAAACACCGAAACCAGAAACACGAGCAATCCGAGGATCGCTATTCCTCCGGCCATACCGGCGAAGGGTCCGTATTTCGCGGCTCCGTCCGGCGCAGTCAGAACCAGATAGAGAAACGGAATCATCACGAGGATACCGGCGGCGGAAAGAACGAAATTTATCCACGCCATCCGCGGTGAATAGGTATCTTTCGTCAGCGCGTAAAATGTGCCGTAGAGCGCCAGCGTCACCCAACCCAGCAAATTGATGTGCGCATGTAGAGGGGCGAGCGTGAAGTCTTCGTGAGCGCCCATATGTTCGCCGAGCAACATCCCTCCCAGAAGCAGCAGGGCGGCGACCAGAAAGAAAGCAGCAGAAACCCGTGGCATAGGAATCTCCCCCGAATCGCAAAACGACAGGAGACTACAGCGACACGACGTGCCCGAACACCTTCTCGAACGCGGTTTTCATGGCGACATCCACATCGGCCATCGTTACCGGCAGCCCTAGATCGGCAAGACTGGTCACCCCATGCTCGCGAATGCCGCAGGGAACAATTCCATCGAAGTGCGATATATCTGGATCGACGTTCAGCGACACCCCGTGAAACGTCACCCAGCGGCGCACGCGCACGCCGATAGCAGCGATCTTGTCCTCGCGTGATCCTCGCACTACCCAGATGCCGACGCGCCCTTCGCGCCGTTCGCCCTTCACATTGAACAGCGCCAAGGTCTGGATCAGCCACTCCTCCAGATCGCGCACAAAAGCGCGCACGTCTTTCTTCCGTCGCGTGAGATCGAGCATCACATAACCCACGCGCTGTCCAGGCCCGTGATAGGTGTATTGCCCGCCGCGCCCCGTCGCGAAAACCGGAAAGCGTCTGTCCACCAGATCTTCGTCTTTCGCGCTGGTGCCTGCGGTGTAGATCGGCGGATGTTCGACCAGCCACACCATTTCGTTCGCCTCATGCGCGGCGATTTTGGCGGCGCGGTCTTCCATGAACGCGACCGCTTCGGGATAAGGCAGCAGCCCCGGATTAACGATCCATTCGGGACTTCTTAACGCGTCCGAAACCGTAATTGTCGAACACTGCGCTGGTTGTTCAGTCATAGCAGGGGTCATGTCCTCCAATATCGAAGGCGTCAAGGTAGAGATTTCGGTCGTTCTGGGCCGCTCCGTCATTCCGATGCATCAATTGCTGCGCATGGGTCGCGGCGCCGTCATCGAACTGGATTCGCGCCAGGAGGATGCCGTCACGGTCCTCGCCAACGACCGCCCGGTGGCAAAGGGGGAAATCGTGATCCATGGCGAGAAGATAGGGGTCTCGATCACCGAACTGCTGCGGACCTACCAATAACACATTTTATGACTGTAGATAAATATATTCCCCACCTCTTCCTTGCATTTTAGCTGGTGGGTGCGTACTTCTTCTGTTGAACCCGGCAATCCGGCCGGGACAGAAGGGTTTTCATGCTCCCCGTCGTCCTTGATCCAGCAAAGATTGTCGTCGGATTGGCTGGCACCGGGGAAGGCTTGGCCCGCCGCCGGGCCATGCTGGAGCAGGCGGGCATTGTCCCACTCCCGATCGCGGCAGATGCCTCAGGCAGCGACCTGAGCGCCCTTACGGTCCTGTTTGTGGCAGGCCTCGAACCCGCTTCCTCCGCCCGCCTGGCGGGTCTCGCCCGTAACGCCGGTATCCTCGTGAATGTTGAGGATGTTCCTGCTCTTTGCGATTTCCATGTTCCCGCTGCCGTGCGCCGCGGCGACCTCGTGCTGACGGTTTCCACTGGCGGCAAGGCGCCCGGTCTCTCCCGGATTTTGCGCGAATGGCTGGAAGACAGGTTCAATGGCGAATGGACCGCCCGGCTAAACGATCTTGGCGCCGCCCGCACCGGCTGGCGCGAAGACGGGCTTTCGCCGAGCGAGGTTTCGCAGAACACACGCGATCTGGTGACGAAGAAAGGGTGGCTGTCGTGAGCGCCACCGTGACCGTCATCGATCGTTCCAAGAATCTCGCGCCGCGCGCCTTCGATCGCATGTCCACGCCGGCAAGCGATCCTGCGATTGCCGCCAAGCTCGCGTCGTTGCAGGCAGCCGCAAAGGGCCGCGACCCCAAAGGCGTTCTCGAACTCGCGCTGAAAGGCGAATTCGCCGGCAAGACCGCCATCGTTTCGTCCTTCGGTTCGGAGTCGGTTGTGCTGTTGCACATGATCGCCCAGATCGACCCGACAACGCCGGTGATTTTCCTCAACACCGGCAAACTGTTTGGCGAGACGTTGCGCTATCGCGACCGCCTGCAGGATGAGCTTGGCCTCGTCGATGTGCGTTCCATCGGGCCGCATCCGGCGGATCGCGCCGCGCAGGATCCCGATGGCGAATTGTGGTCGAAGAGCACCGACGCCTGCTGCAATTTCCGCAAAGTGATCCCGCTGAAGCGCGCTCTCGAAGGCTTCTCCGCCCAGATCACCGGCCGCAAGCGTTTCCAGACCAACGCGCGT
>DASZYI010000160.1:0-4713 GCA_035545475.1 Rhizomicrobium sp. | reverse complement strand
ATCGCAGCCGTCGCGGAGGCAGAAGGTCTCTCGCGCTGGCTGCATGCGCCCGAAGGCGTGTCGGCCACGGGCGACAAGGTCGCCAGTCCCGTGGGGCAGGTGTCGTGGGCGATGTTCGAATGGGCGCGCAACCCATATGTGCTGCTCATCACGATCTATCTGTTTGCGCCTTATTTCGCGAACCATGTCGTCGGCGATGGTGTGCGCGGGCAGGGCTTGTCGGGCGCGATACAGGCATATAGTGGCGTCGTCATCGCGATCCTTGCGCCTTTCCTCGGCGCCATCGCCGATTGCGGCGGCCGCCGCAAGCCGTGGATCGCGCTCTACACCGTCATCATGGCCGCCGCGATGATACCGATGTGGTTCGCCATGCCCCATTCGACGGGATGGAATCTGTTCTTCATCGGCGCGTTGATTGCCGTTACCAACGTCGCCTTTGAATTCTCCGCCGTCTTTCACAATTCGCTCTTGCCGACGATCGTTTCCCAGCGCGGCATCGCAGGGCTTTCCGGATTGGGATTGGCGCTCGGCAACGCCGCCGGCATCATCCTTCTGCTGTTCATGCTGATCGCCTTTTCGCTCCCCGGCGTGGTTCCGTGGAGTTTCATTCCAGCGCACCCGCTCTTCGGCGTGGATCAGGCGCTGCACGAACCGGAACGTCTCGCAGGACCGATATGCGCGATCTGGCTGATCGTGTTCAGCATCCCGCTGTTCCTCTTCACGCCGGACCGGCCTTCATCCAACACACCGTTGTTTCAGGCGATGATGGCGGGGGTGCGAAGCGTGATCCGCACAACGCGCAGTTTGAAACATTACCGCAACGTGGGGATGTATTTGCTCGCGCGCCTCTTTTTCAACGACGGCATGACGGCGGTGTTGGTATTCGGGGGCATTTACGCATCGAGCACGTTTCATTGGGGGCCCATACCAATGCTGATCTATGGCATCGAACTCAGCATCTTCGCTGTGTTGGGCGGGTTTCTCGGCGGCTGGCTCGACAATCACCTGGGGTCGAAAAATGCGATCTTCGTCAGCATCGGCGGAACGACGATATTCGGCCTGCTGGCCCTCACCATGGCGCCGGATCGCATTCTTTGGTTGATACCTTACGATCTCAGCCAACCGAAATTGTGGTCCGCACCGTTCTTCAACACTTGGCCGGAATTGATTTTCCTCGGCATCGTCAATTTCATCGCGGTTCTCATCACGGCCGGTTACGCCAACAGCCGCACCATGCTTGCGCGCATCGCGCCGGTCGCGCGGATGACGGAATTCTTCGGGCTTTATTCGTTGTCCGGCCAGTCCACCAGTTTTCTTGCCACCGGCTTCGTCAGTTGGCTGACTTTTGCCTCGGGCAGTCAGCGTATCGGGCTTCTCGGCGAGACGCTGTTTCTCGTCGTCGGCCTGCTTCTGATGTTCTTCGTGAAGGAAGAGCGCGCGAAGGCGGTTTAATGCCGGAAATGGCGCACGCCGGTAAACGCCATGGCAAGGCCCGCTTCGTCCGCTGCTTTGATCACCTCGTCGTCACGCATCGAACCGCCCGGTTGGATCACCGCCGTTGCACCGGCTTCCGCAACCGCCAGCAATCCATCCGCGAAGGGAAAAAAGGCATCAGAAGCCGCCGCCGATCCTTTGGTCATCGGCTCCGGCCAGCCCGCCGCTTGTGCTGCTTCCTTCGCTTTGATCGCCGCGATGCGCGCGGAATCCACCCGGCTCATCTGACCTGCGCCGATGCCCGCCGTTACACCGTTCTTCGCGTAAACGATGGTATTCGACTTCACATGCTTGCCGATGGTGAACGCGAACAGCATGTCGGTGAGTTCGGTATCGGTGGGCTGGCGCTTGGTGACGATCTTGAGATCGGCCCGCATCGTATGCGCATTGTCGCGTGTCTGGACAAGAAATCCGCCCGCAACGGTCTTGAATGTCCAGCCTTGCGCACGCGGATCGGGAAGCCCGCCTGCCAGCAACAGCCGCAAGTTCTTTTTCGCCGAAAGAATGCGCTTGGCGTCGGCATCGGCATCGGGCGCAATGATGACTTCGGTGAAGAGCTTGGAGATTTCTTCCGCGGTGGCGCCATCGAGCTTGCGGTTGAACGCAAGAATGCCTCCGAATGCGCTCACAGGATCGCAGGACAGCGCCTTGCGATAGGCATCTGCCAGTGACGATCCCAATGCCACGCCGCAAGGGTTGGCGTGCTTGATGATGGCGCAGGCAGCGCTTTCCTTGGGATCGAACTCGGCCACCAGTTCATAAGCTGCATCGGTGTCGTTGATATTGTTGTAGGACAGTTCCTTGCCCTGCACCTGTTCGGCGGTGGCGACGCCGAAGCGTTTCTCGCTCGTCACATAGAACGCGGCTTCCTGATGCGGATTCTCGCCGTAACGCAACGATTGGCGCAATTGTCCGGCGAACGTGCGCCGGCGCGGCGGTTCCTTGTCGCCATCCTTCGCCAATTCGCGCGCCAGCCAGCCGGAAACTTCGGCGTCGTAAGCCGACGTTCGGGCATAAGCAATCTGCGCCAGCTTGCGGCGCAGCTTGAGCGTGGTCGCGCCGTTGTTGGCGTCGAGTTCGGCCAGCACATCGGCGTAGTCTTCGGGATCGACCACCACCGTCACATAGTCATGGTTCTTCGATGCCGCGCGGATCATCGCCGGCCCCCCGATGTCGATGTTCTCGACCGTCTCGTCGTAGCCTGCGCCTTTGGCGACAGTCGCCTCGAACGGATAGAGATTGGAGACCAGCAGATCGATGCCTTCGATGGCGTGATCCTTCATCGCCTTGGCATGTTCGGGGTTGTCGCGCACGCTCAGGAACCCGCCATGGATTTTCGGATGCAGCGTCTTCACGCGCCCGTCCATGATTTCGGGAAAGCCGGTGATTTCGGAAACGTCGGTCACCTTCAGCCCCGCCTCGCGCAATGCCTTGGCCGTGCCGCCGGTGGAGATCAGTTGCACATGGCGATTGGAAAGCGCGGTGGCAAATTCAACAAGGCCTGCTTTGTCGAAAACCGAAAGCAGCGCGCGACGGATCGGGCGAAGGGTCATGGCGGTTGGGTGCGAGGTTTCGCCCGGTCTTACGTCCCGCCCGCGCAAAAGAGAAGTGCCGCCGATGCCTCAGGGCCGATTCGCATGAAGAACGCTGTGGATCGAGGTGGTTAGCGTCTCGAGATCGGTATCGTCGATGGTCAGGGCAGGGGTCAGATAAACGATATTGCGGAACGGCCGCACCCAGACACCTGCATCCACCAGCCGCCGCTTGAGCGCGTTCATGTCGCCGATTCCGTCCAGTTCCACCACGCCGATCGCGCCGCGTACGCGCACATCCCTGACGCCTGCAAGGCCAAGGCAAGGCCCAAGACCGTGCGTCAGTTTTTTGGCGATTTCGGCCGATTGCAACAGCCTGGGTTCGCTCTCAAACAGATCGAGCGAAGCATTCGCCGCAGCACATGCCAGAGCATTGCCCATATAGGTCGGCCCATGCATCAGCGCGTGGCTTGGATCGTCGCTCCAGAAGGCATCGAAGATCTTCGATGTCGCCACCGTTGCCGCCAAAGGAAGCGTGCCGCCGGTCAATCCCTTGCCCAGCGTGATGATGTCTGGTGCGATCTCAGCCGCCTCGAAGGCGAACATCGTGCCCGTGCGCCCGAAGCCTGTGAAGATCTCGTCGAGGATCAAAAGCACGCCATGCTTGTCGGCAAGCCTGCGCAGGCGCGCCAGACACATCTCGTCGTGAAACACCATTCCCCCTGCGCCCTGTACCAGCGGCTCCACAAGAATCCCGGCAATCTGTTCGGCGTGCTCGCCGAGGAACGAGTCGAGACGCGCGGCACTTTCATCGTCGCGCGGCAGCTCTGCAATGAAATGCTCCGGCAGTACGCCGGTAAAAAGCGAATGCATCCCTTCTTCTGGATCGCACACTGCCATCGTCGCGATGGTGTCGCCGTGATAACCGCCCTTGAAGGCAAGAAACTTGGTGCGTCCCCGCACACCCTGGTTCAGCCAATATTGCGTGGCCATCTTCATCGCCACTTCCACGGCAACCGATCCGCTGTCGCTGAAGAACACGCGCGTCAGGTTCTCGGGCAACAGATCGCAAAGCCGTTTGGCCAGCGTGAGCGCCTGCTCATGCACCAGCCCGCCCAGCATGACATGCGGCATCGTCTCAAGCTGTTTCTGCACGGCATTGCGGATGTGCGGATGATTGTAGCCATGGCAGGCCGTCCACCACGACGCGATCCCATCCACCAACTCGCGCCCATCGGCCAAGGTGATACGCGTGCCACTGGTCCTCGCGGCCGCCAGCGGCGGGGAAGCCGTCTTCATCTGGGTGTAGGGCAACCAGATGTGTTTCAGGCCGGCGTCGTACCAATCGGGATGTTTGCTCATCGAAGCGGGAACGCTTCAGATTGCCATCGGGTTCATGCCGAGCTTGGCAAGCAGCAAGCGATCCTGATCCTGTTTCGGGTTGGCTGTGGTCAGCAGTTTGGGTCCGTAGAAGATCGAATTGGCGCCTGCCAGGAAGCAAAGCGCCTGTGCCTCTTCCGACATGTTCTCGCGGCCCGCCGACAAGCGCACCATGGATTTCGGCATCGCGATGCGCGCCACCGCGATTGTGCGCACGAAGTCGAGCGGATCGAGCGACTGGCCCTTCGAGACCGGTGTGCCCTCCACCTGCATCAGCATATTGATCGGCACGCTTTCGGGGTGCACC
>DASZYI010000159.1:0-3331 GCA_035545475.1 Rhizomicrobium sp. | reverse complement strand
GGGCGTGCATTCGGCACCGGAATGCGTTAAACGCCAGCGCCTCGCCGGTGCGCGAACGGAAAGACAGGCGGCCTCACCGCCAACCCATTGAAATGACAAGCCAAACACCTCCGAACCGACTCAACCGGGCCTCCAACGAGGTTCTGGATCTCACCTCGTTCCTGAACGGCGCCAATGCCCAGTTCATCGAACAGCTCTATGCCCAATATCAGCAGAACCCCGACACGGTGGACGAAAGCTGGCGGGCCTTCTTTGCCGAACTGGGCGAGAACGGCCTTTCCCCTACCCAGCTCGGCCGCGGCCCCAAATGGCGGCGCGACGGCAGGCTGAAGCTGGAGAATGGCGAGATCGTTTCGGCGCTGACCGGCCAGTTGCAGCCGGGCGCGAAAAAATCGGGCGCCAGCGAAGACGATATCCGCGCCGCCGCCAAGGAATCCATCCGCGCCATTCAACTGGTGCGCGCCTATCGCGTGATCGGTCATCTCGAAGCCAATCTCGATCCGCTGCAGCTTGCGCCGAAGGAGCCGCATCCGCAGCTCGATCCGAGCTTCTACGGTTTCCACGAAGAGGACATGGACAAGCCCGTCTTCATCGACGGGGTGATGGGACTGGAAACGGCCACGCCGCGGCGGATGGTGGAGATCCTCAAGCGGACCTATTGCGGCCGCATCGGCTATGAGTTCATGCACATCACCGATCCCGAGCAGAAGGATTGGCTGCAGCGCCGCATCGAAGGGCCGGACAAGGAGATCTCGTTCACACCGGAAGGCAAACGCGCGATCCTCAACAAGCTGATTGAAGCCGAAGGTTTCGAGAAATTCGCATCCGTGCGCTTCCTCGGCACCAAGCGTTTCGGGCTGGATGGTGGCGAGGCCACCGTTCCCGCGCTCGAACAGATCATCAAGCGCGGCGGCCAGTTGGGCGTAAAGGAAATCGTGCTCGGCATGGCCCATCGCGGGCGGCTGAACGTGCTCGCCAATGTGATGAGCAAGCCCTATCGCCAGATCTTCCACGAATTCCAGGGCGGCGCATCGAAGCCCAATGAAGTCGAAGGTTCGGGCGACGTGAAATATCACCTCGGCGCATCGAGCGATCGCGAGTTCGACAACCGCAAGGTCCATCTTTCGCTCACGGCCAATCCTTCGCATCTGGAAGCCGAAGACGCGGTGGTGCTGGGCAAGGCGCGCGCCAAGCAATATCAACTGGGCGACACCAAGGAACGCAGCAGCGTTCTGCCGTTGTTGCTTCACGGCGATGCGGCGTTTGCAGGCCAGGGCGTGGTCGCCGAATGTTTCGCAATGAGCGGGACGAAGGGCTTCCGCACCGGCGGCACCATACATTTCATCATCAACAACCAGATCGGGTTCACCACCGCGCCGATCTATTCGCGTTCTTCGCCTTATCCCTCGGACGTGGCGCTGATGGTGCAGGCGCCGATCTTCCATGTGAACGGCGACGATCCCGAAGCGGTGGTGCATTGCGCGCGCATCGCGACAGAGTTCAGGCAGCTGTTCCACAAGGATGTCGTGATCGACATGTTCTGCTACCGCCGCTTCGGTCACAACGAGACCGACGAACCGGCGTTCACGCAGCCGCTTATGTATCGCGCGATCAAGGATCATCCCTCGACGCTCGAAATCTATACGAAGAAGCTCGTCGCCGAAGGCACGCTGACCGAAGCCGACGTCAAGCAGATGATGGACGAGTTCAACAAGCGCCTCGACGAAGAATTCGAGGCCGCCAAATCGCATCGTCCCAATCACGCCGACTGGCTGGACGGCCGCTGGAGCGGGCTTGCGAAAGCCACCGATGGCGACCGCCGCGGCAATACCGATGTTTCGACCGAACTGCTGCACAAGGTCGGCCGCGCGCTGACCACCGTTCCGGAAGGTTTCAACGTTCACAAGACCATCGCGCGCCAGTTGCAGGCGAAGGCGAAGATGTTCGAGACGGGCGAGGCCATCGACTGGGCCACGGGCGAGGCACTCGCATTCGGCACGCTGCTGGAAGAAGGCTATCCGGTGCGCCTTTCGGGGCAAGATTCGTCGCGCGGCACGTTCAGCCAGCGCCATTCCACGCTGGTTGATCAGGAAAACGAAGACCGTTACGTCCCACTCAATCACATCTCGCCGAACCAGGCCGAATTCGAAGTGATCGACTCGCTCCTGTCCGAAGAAGCGGTGCTCGGTTTCGAATATGGCTATTCTTCCGCCGAGCCGAAGGCGCTTGTGTTGTGGGAAGCGCAGTTCGGCGATTTCGCCAACGGCGCGCAGGTCGTCATCGACCAGTTCATTTCGTCCGGCGAAATGAAGTGGCTGCGCATGAACGGCCTCGTGATGCTTCTGCCGCATGGCTATGAAGGCCAGGGGCCGGAACATTCCTCGGCGCGTCTGGAGCGTTATCTGCAACTCTGCGCGCAGGACAACATGCAGGTCGCTTGCCCCACGACGCCGGCGAATTATTTCCACATCCTGCGCCGTCAGTTGCACCGGCCGGTCCGCAAGCCGCTGATCCTGATGACGCCGAAATCGCTTCTGCGTCACAAGCGCTGCATCTCGTTCCTCAAGGATATGGAACCGGGGTCTTCGTTCCACCGCGTGTTCCGCGACCAGGCCGAATGCGTGCCGGGCGCCACCACGGTGACGCTCGCCGCCGACAACGAGATCAAGCGCGTCGTGCTGTGCACCGGCAAGGTGTATTTCGACCTGATGGAAGAACGCGAGAAGCGTAATGAGAACCGCATCCAGCTTTTGCGCATCGAACAGCTTTATCCGTTCCCGCAGAGCGCGCTGGCCGACGAACTGAAGCGTTTCCCGAAAGCGGAAATCATCTGGTGTCAGGAAGAACCCAAGAACCAGGGCGCCTGGACCTTCATCGCCCCTTATATCGAAGACACGATCGCCAAACTCGGCGGCAATTCACGGCCGCGTTATGTGGGACGGCCCGAATATGCCTCCACGGCGGCGGGGTTGATGAGCCAGCACATGGCCGAACTTAAAGCGTTTCTCGATCAAGCATTGAGCCTATAAAGGCGCGAACCCGCCTCCGGAGATTTTCGCATGAGCATCCAGATCAAAGTCCCGGCCATGGGCGAATCCGTGACCGAAGCAACGGTCGCGCGCTGGTTCAAGAAGGAAGGCGACGCCGTTTCCCGCGACGAGCCGCTGGTGGAACTCGAAACCGACAAGGTGACGGTGGAAGTGCCTGCCCCCGCCGACGGCGCCATCGAAGCGATCTCGGTGAAGGAAGGCGACACGGTTCAGGTGGGCACGATCCTGGGCGCGATTGCGGAAGGCAAAGGCGGTGCGGCTGCTGCACCTGCGCCCGCCCC
>DASZYI010000158.1:0-6036 GCA_035545475.1 Rhizomicrobium sp. | reverse complement strand
TCGACCAGCACGAAGAAGATCAGCTTGAACGGCAGCGAAATGATGACCGGCGGCAGCATCATCATGCCCATGGACATCAATATCGACGCCACCGCCATGTCGATCACAAGGAACGGCACGAAGATCATGAAGCCGATCTCGAAGGCGCGTTTCAGTTCCGACAGCATGAAGGCGGGTGCGACGGTGGTGATGGCGATGTCGGAAGGCTTCGCGGACGGCTTGGCCTTGCTCATGTCGAGAAAGAGCTGCAAATCGGCCTTGCGCACATGGTTCAGCATGAAACCTTTGATCGGCACCGCCGCGCGGTCGAGCGCTTCTTCCGTTGTGATCTGGTTCGCCATCAGCGGTTCGACGCCCACCTTGTAGGCGTCGTGGAATGTGGGCGTCATCACGAAGAAGGTGAGGAACAGCGACAGGCTGACGATCACGGTGTTGGGCGGGCTTTGCGCCACGCCGAGCGCGGTGCGCAACAGCGACAGCACCACCACGATGCGCACAAAGCACGTCATCATGATGAGAATGGACGGCGCGAGGCTGAGGATCGTGATGAGGGCGACGATCTGAACCAGGCGGTCGGTAAACAGGCCGTTGCCGGTCAGGTTGATGGAGAGCGAGTTGGAGGCGGCACCGCCTGCGGCGGCATCGGCGGCGAAGGCGACGCTGGGGAGGATGAGAAAAACAAGTAGCGTCGTTAGCGCCAGTACGAGATTGGATTTCCAATTCGTCTTACCTCTCCCTTGTGGGGAGGTCGAAAAATCCTCCTTCGGATTTTTCGGGTGGGGGACCGACGTCGAACACCGACCCCCACCCGGATCGCTTCGCTCTCCAGCCTCCCCACAAGGGGGAGGTAAGAACGTGCAACAATCTCACCGTTGCCCAATCTCAACACGATTGCCCGCCGGATCGCGAATGAAGAAACGTGACAACCCCTCCGCCACGCTCTCTTCCTCTATAGCGATCCCTCTCGCGACAATCGCCGCCTTCGCGCGCGCCAGATCGGGCACCAGAAAACAGACATGCCGTTTGCTGCGAGGCGAACCTTCCGGGTCCACGCCCACATGCATCTGCAGATTCGGCAGTTGGAACCATGCCCCGCCGCGGGCGCGCAATTCCTCCGGCTTGGGGATTTCGGGTAGGCCCAGAACCTCCCGATAAAAAGTCAGGCACTCGGCTTCCAGCGCCTTCGGAACGGCAATCTGGACGTGATCTATGGCCGAAATTCCCAGCGTCATGGGCGCATATCTAATGGGCATTTGGCTCGCTTGCCAGCCCGTTCCCCGGTTGCTACTAGCCCCCTGATCCCTAGCACAGAGAAGTGCCCCATGTCCGTCGACAAGGACACAGTCCGCCGCATTGCCCGGCTCGCCCGGCTCGCGCTCGAAGAGGAGCGCGTGGAGCCGATGGTCAACGAATTGAACGGCATCCTTGCCTGGGTCGAACAATTGGGCGAGGTCAATGTCGATGGCGTCGAACCGATGACAAGCGTCGTCGCCCAAACGTTGAAGATGCGCGAAGACAAAGTGACCGCTGGCGGCGATGCAGCCGCGATCACGGCGAACGCGCCGGTGAGCGAAGACAATTTCTTTGTCGTGCCGAAGGTGGTGGAATGAGCCTGCCGACAACAACAACCGATTTCACCTTGGCTGACGCGCGCGATGCTGTCGCCGCGAAAAAGATTTCGTCCAAGGAATTGACGAGCGCCTTCGTGAAAGCCGTCGAAGGCGCACGCACGTTGAACGCCTTCGTCACCGAAACGCCCGACCGCGCGATGGAAATGGCGAATGCTTCTGACGCGCGCATCGCCAAAGGCGAAGCACGTCCGCTCGAAGGCCTGCCGCTCGCCATCAAGGATCTGTTCTGCACCAAAGGTGTGAGGACGACCGCGGGCAGCCGCATCCTCTTCAATTTCGTGCCGCCTTACGAATCCACCGTCACGCAGAATTTGTGGAACGCGGGCGCCGTGATGCTCGGGAAGACGAACATGGACGAGTTCGCCATGGGTTCGTCGAACGAGACGAGCTTCTTCAAGCCGGTGGTCAATCCGTGGCGCGCGAAGAGTTCGAACCAGAACCTTGTCCCCGGCGGATCGTCGGGCGGCTCGGCCGCGGCGGTGTCCGGCAATCTCTGTCTCGCCGCAACCGGCACCGATACTGGCGGCTCCATCCGCCAACCCGCCGCCGTCACCGGCACGGTCGGCCTCAAACCCACCTATGGCCGCTGCTCGCGCTGGGGCATTGTGGCGTTCGCCTCGTCGCTCGATCAGGCCGGACCGATGACGCGCACCGTGCGCGACGCGGCAATCCTGCTGCGCCACATGGCGAGCGTCGATCCGAACGACTCTACCAGCGTCGATGTTCCGGTGCCCGACTACGAAGCCACACTTGAGGGCGGCGTGAAGGGCTTGCGCGTGGGCATTCCGAAGGAATACCGCCTCGACGGCGCTCCGCCGGAAATCGACGCGCTCTGGCAGAAAGGTGCCGAGTGGTTGAAGGCGCAAGGAGCGGAAATCGTCGAGGTCTCGCTGCCCCACACCAAATACGCGCTGCCCGCTTATTATATTGTGGCGCCCGCCGAAGCTTCCTCGAACCTCGCGCGATATGACGGCGTGCGCTTCGGACATCGCGCCGAAGGCGTGCGCGACATCACCGAGCTTTATGAAAAGAGCAGGGCGGAAGGTTTTGGCGCGGAAGTCCGCCGCCGCATCCTGATCGGCACCTATGTTCTCTCGGCGGGCTATTACGACGCCTATTATGCCCGCGCCCAGAAGCTGCGCACCCTGATCGCGCGCGACTTCACGAACGCATTCGAGAAATGCGACGTGCTGCTGACACCGGCCACTCCGGGACCGGCGTTTGCGATCGGCGCGAAGAACAACGATCCCCTGTCGATGTATTTGAACGACGTGTTCACGGTGACCGTGAACCTCGCAGGGCTTCCCGGCCTCGCCGTTCCTGCGGGGCTCACGGCGGATGGCTTGCCGCTCGGTCTTCAGATCATTGGAAAGGCGTTTGACGAAGCAACCGTGTTGCGCGTGGGCCGTTCGGTCGAAAAGGCTGCCGAATTCGGCGCCAAGCCGCAGAAGTGGTGGACAGCATGAGCGCGATGGGAACCCGTCAATCCAAACTGATCGAAGGCACCACCGGTCCGTGGGAAATCGTGATCGGCATGGAAGTCCATGCCCAGGTGCTGTCCGATTCCAAACTGTTCTCCGGCGCGTCAACGGCCTTTGGCGCCGAGCCCAATTCGCAGGTCTCGTTTATCGACGCGGGCATGCCTGGCATGTTGCCGGTCATCAATCGCAAATGCGTGGAACAGGCGATCCGCACCGGCCTCGGCCTGAAGGCGAAGATCAATCTGACGTCGGTGTTCGACCGCAAGAACTATTTCTACCCCGATCTGCCGCAGGGCTATCAGATCTCGCAATACAAGAATCCCATCGTGGGCGAGGGCGAAGTCACGCTGGATCTCGCCGGCGGCGAATCCATCAAGGTCGGCATCGAACGTCTCCATCTGGAACAGGATGCGGGCAAGAGCCTGCACGACCAGTCCGCCGATCACTCCTTCGTCGATCTCAATCGCTCAGGCGTGGCCCTGATGGAGATCGTGACCAAGCCGGATATGCGCTCGTCGGAAGAGGCGGCCGCCTTCCTCAAGAAGCTGCGCGCCATCGTCCGCTATCTCGGCACCTGCGACGGCAACATGGATGAGGGCTCCATGCGCGCCGACGTGAATGTGTCCGTGCGCAAACCCGGCGGCCCGCTCGGAACGCGCTGCGAGATCAAGAACGTGAACTCGATGCGTTTCATTGCGCAGGCGGTGGAGTATGAAGCGCGGCGCCAGATCGACATCATCGAAACCGGCGGCACGATCAAACAGGAAACACGCCTGTTCGACAGCCGTCAGGGCGAAACGCGCTCGATGCGGTCAAAGGAAGAAGCCCATGATTACAGATACTTCCCCGATCCCGATCTGCTCCCGCTGACATTCGATCAGGCGTGGGTGGATGAAATCGCAGCCTCGCTGCCCGAACTTCCCGACGACAAGAAGGCGCGTTTCATGTCCGCCTTCGGTCTTTCGCTCTACGACGCGGGCGTGATCGTCGCCGAGCGCGAGCTTGCCGATTATTTCGAGGCGCTCGCGCAGGGCGTCGATGCCAAGGCGGCGGCGAACTGGCTGAACAACGAAATCCTCGGACGTCTCAACAAGGACGGACGCTCCATCGCCGATTGTCCGGTGTCCGCATCCGCTAACAACGCGATTCTAAAGATGATTTCCGATGGAACGATCTCCGGGAAGATCGCGAAGGATGTTCTCGACATCGTCTGGATGGAAGGCGGCGATCCCGTTCATGTGGTGAAGACGCGCGGACTGAAACAGGTCACCGACACATCTGCGATCGAGAAAGCAGTCGACGATGTGATTGCTGCGAACCCCGACAAGGTCGCCGAAGTGAAAGCAAAACCGAAACTCGCCGGCTGGTTCACCGGTCAGGTGATGAAAGCGACAGGCGGAAAAGCAAATCCGCAAGCCGTGAATGCCATCCTCAAGGCGCGACTCGAATTGCCCGACGAGGGGTGATTCGTACATTTTGCAAGTTGTTGACAGCCGGGGGGCTGTTTTTGCAGCAAAATTGTCCGTGAGCGGACGAATGAAAGAAACACCGATAAAATAAGGGTTTTATGACACTCATGACTCCGGCGTCCGAAGCGGCTTACCCCCACGTATTGCAATTCCCCCCGCAACTTCCTCATATTGTTGGCGTTTTGGGGGGTGCGAGTCGCACGACCCGAACAACCAAAGGAGTCGTTTCACATGCCAGCAGTAGCAAAGAGGAAGAAGCGCACGGTGCGCAAAGCGGCCGCGAAGGGCGCAGCGCGCAAGACCAAGAAGCGCAAGGCAGCCAAGAAGAAGGGCGGCCGGAAGAAAGCCAAAAAGTAAAGCTGCTCGGCGGGCAAAGGCCGCAGCCGCGCCCGCCAATCAGCCACTCTATGGCAAAGGCAAACGCCGCGGCGAGCCCGTTCAGTCGGGCAGCCGCGGCCAAGCCGTCAAAGACCAAGAACAAAAAAGAAAAAGCCCCCGCCAAACCCACTCCAGCAAGGTCTCCAGCGAAGCCAGCTTCCAAAGCCGCCGCGAAGACCAAGTCCCCTACGAAGGCAAAGCCTTCTACCTCCTCCAAAGCCTCTGCACAGCAACGCCCGATCGAACTCTATTACTGGCCGACGCCGAACGGCTGGAAGATCGCGATCATGCTGGAGGAATGCGGGCTCCCGTATGAAATCAAGCCGGTCAACATCAACAAGGGCGAGCAATTCGCGCCCGCCTTTCTGGCCATCTCTCCCAACAACCGCATGCCGGCCATCATCGATCCCGATGGACCCGGCGGCGAACCCATTTCGGTCTTCGAATCCGGCGCGATCCTTCAATATCTCGGCCGCAAGACCGGCAAGTTCTATCCGGCCGACGAACGCAAGCGCGTCGCGGTCGATGAATGGCTCTTCTGGCAGGTCGGCGGCCTCGGTCCCATGACAGGGCAGGCCGCCCACTTCCGCGGTTACAAGAAAGACGACGCCTACGCCATCCAACGCTACACGAACGAGGTGCACCGCCTCCTCGGCGTCATGGAGCGTCGCCTCGCGACCCGGCTTTATCTCGCCGATGAGTATTCCATCGCCGATATGGCCTGCGTCGGATGGGGGACGGCCGCCTCGCGCATCGACAACATGATTACCGACTTCCCCAATGTGAAAGCATGGCTCGACCGCGTCCGCGCCCGTCCCGCCGTCGCGAAGGGACTCGAGACCGGCAAGGAATTGCGCGAGGCCCAGGGCAACGATCCGCGCGCGCAAGAGATGGCGCGCAAAGTCCTGTTTGGGCAGCGCGGACGATAACTGTCCCGCGTCCCATTCCCTAACAACCCGTAAATTTGCACCTTGTTTGCGTTAACCCGGCTTTAGCTTCTTCCGCCCCAGCATTGTGCCTGCACGGGACAGTCGTGCATACGCAATGTTCGAAGGGGAAGTGGCGATGGCGTGTATC
>DASZYI010000157.1:0-1874 GCA_035545475.1 Rhizomicrobium sp. | reverse complement strand
CCTGATCGAACGTCAGATCGAAGGCGGCAGTCACGGCATCCTCGTCAACGGCACCACCAGCGAACCCAGCACGCTGACAACCGACGAACGCAACGAACTCGTGGCGCTCGCGGTGAAAACCGCGAAGGGCCGCATCCCCGTGGTTGCCGCAACCGGCTCCCAATCGCTTGCCGAAACGCTCCAGCTTTCGCAATTCGCCGAACGCGCGGGCGCGGATGCACAACTCGTCGTCACGCCCTACTACATCAAGCCGCCGCAACGCGGCCTCGAAGCCTATTTCGCTGAAGTGTTCTCGAAGCTGAAGAAACCGGCGATGGTCTATCACATCCCCGGCCGCACCGGCGTGTCGATGGATGTCGCCACATTCGCCTCGCTCAAGGCGAAATGCCCCAATCTCGTCGGCGTCAAACACGCCTCCACCGATCTTGCCTTCGTTACCGATCTGCTTACCGCGCTCGGCCGCGACTTCAAGATCTTCGTGGGCCTCGAAGAACTGTGTCTGCCCATGATGGCGATTGGCGCGGTGGGGATGATGAATGCGGTCGGCAATCTCGATCCAAAGCGCGTGGCTGCCATGCACACCGCCGTCGAGGCGGGCGATCTCGCCAAGGCGCAGGAGCTTCACTTCGCGCTGTTCGAAATCTCCAAGGCAATCTTTTTCGACACAAATCCTATTCCGCTCAAATACATGATGAAGAAACTGGGCCTGATAGACCGCAACGAACATCGTCTGCCCATGTCGCCCGCGCCTGATCCGCTGGAACGCAGGCTCGACGAGGTTCTGAAGAAGGCGGGTCTCGCATGACGATGCACGAACGCAAATGGAACCAGAACGGCACGCACCGCGTGCCCTATTGGGTCTACACCGATCAGGAGATTTACGACCGCGAGATGAAAGACGTCTTCGCGCGTTCGTGGAATTTCCTCGGTCTTGAAGCCGAAATTCCGAATGCCGGCGATTTCAAGCGCAGCCATGCAGGCGCAACCTCGGTCATCGTCGTGCGCGGCAAGGAAGGCGAAATCAACGTCCTCAAAAACCAGTGCGCCCATCGCGGCCTTGAAGTGTGCCGACAGGATTACGGCAGCACACGCGCCTTCCAATGCCCCTATCACCAATGGACCTATCGGCTGGATGGCGATCTTTCCGGCGTGCCCTTTATCAAAGGCGTCGGCGGCCATGGCGGCATGCCCGACGATTTCGACCGCAAGGACCACGGCCTGAAGAAACTGAAAGTCGCCACGCGTCACGGCGCGATCTTCGCCACCGAAGCTGAAGAGATCGAACCGCTGGAGGATTATCTCGGCCCGAAAATGCTGAAGCTGTTCGACCGCGTGTTTACCGGCAAGCCGTTGCGCATCGTCGGCGTCTCCCGCCAGCGCATTCCGGCGAACTGGAAACTGATGTTCGAGAACATCAAGGATCCCTATCACGCAAGCCTGCTGCATGTGTTCCTGGTGACCTTCGGCCTCTTCCGCGCCGACAATCCCTCGCGCACCGAAATGGACAAGACCGGCCGCCACAGCGCGCTCGTCTCGCAACGCAGCGCCAATCCGCTCGCCGCCAACGCCGCGACGCAGGAAATGGCGTCATTCAAGGAAAAGCTGGAACTGCACGACAAGCGCCTGCTCGACATCGTGAAGGAATTCCCCGATCCCGCGACGGTCGTCATGCAAACCATCTGGCCCAACCTCATCGTGCAGCAACAGGCAAACACCTTGGCCACGCGCCAGATCGTGCCCGCAGGCCCCGATGCCTTCGATCTCAACTGGACGTTCTTCGGTTACGCAGACGACGACGAGGCGATGCAGGCCCGCCGCCTGCGTCACGCAAATTTGATGGGCCCCGCAGGTTTCGTCTCGCTCGACGACAGCGA
>DASZYI010000156.1:0-21613 GCA_035545475.1 Rhizomicrobium sp. | reverse complement strand
GACACTCAACTCCGTGCGAATGCCGCGATTGATGGCTTCGTTGGCGCGCGCAATCTCCGCCGACAGCCGCGTGAGATAGCCGTTCATGTCGATCGAGACCTTGGTGTCGTCGTGATAGAGCACGTCGTGGATCATGCCGATGGCGATGAGGCGTTGCTGGGTTTCCTTGAAGGCGTCGCGCACGGACGGATTTTCGAATTCGCGCGACTGGATCTGGATCAGACTGGAGGTCAGCTGCAGATTGTTCTTCACCCGATGATGGATTTCCTTGAGCAGATGATCCCGCTGGGAAATGGCGGCCGACAAGGCCGCCACCGTTTCCTCGATGGCGCGACGCGCGCGCAGATCGGTTTCGGCAAGATCGGCGGCGAGCTTGGCAAGCAGGCCGCCGACGATGATCGCGATGGCAAACAACACGAAGCCCAGACGCACATCGTCTTCCCACCGCGCCAGCACTTCGGAGCGATGCAGGGTGACGGTGGCGACAAGGGCGCGCACACCATCCACGCGATAGCCGATAATCAAATCGGGATTGGAGGATTTGAGAAATCCTGTGGCACCGGCCGGCGAACCGGCGAAAGGCGGCTTCTGCGCAATTGGATCGCCCTTGGCATCGAAATCCATGAAATTGCTGAGGATGAGGCGGCCGTTCGCACTCCAAAGTTGTTGCAGGGGTTCGCCCCGCTTGCGCGACGACAGTGGGCGGACATAAGGCGCGCTGATGCCGACATCGACGACGCCGGTGAATTGGCCATCCGCATTCCGCAGCGACTTCGAATAGGTGTAAAGCACGTTGCGGCCGAGCCGGCTTTTCAGCGCCGAACCGATGTAAGCGTCACGGCCCTCTTGCGCATGTGCCTTGAACCAGGCGCGGTCGGCCAGGTTGATGCGCACGGCCGTTCGGCGCTCGGACATGGCGACGGGCATGCCGGCCTTGTCCACCACCATCAGGTAATCGGGCACGGAGGTGACGGCTGTGCGCTGCGCCAGATAGCGCTGCAACTCTTCGACAGGGATAGCTTCGAGACCGCCGCGGCCGCGGATAAAAATACGCGCGTCTTCGGCCAACAGATCGGCGGTGTCGAGTGCGCGGTCGACATTCTCCACCTGGTCGCGCGCCATGGCGAGGGCGGAGGCCTTGGCGCCGTCGATGAGATCGCGGCGTTCCTGATAGAGCGTGTTGGCGCGCCAGATGGCGAGCGCAAGACCTGCGAAGATCGCCAGCGTGTAGATGACGTTGCGGCTGCGGCGCAGGCTGAACAGCCCCGCCATTCCCCCGACCGGCGACGCCTGCGAAGCGGAGCCGTCCCCGCCCTTCTTCCCTTCGGCGGCCATCGAACGATTTCTTTCCCCTCGAGAACCCTAAAAAACACCGGGCTTGCCGGGGCGTCAAACAGGGAAACGGATGGGGGTTGCGGTGGTTCCTCGCTCGCGCTTCCGCTTCGCGGAAGCTTCGGGAGGCAGGCCTCCCTACAACGCAGAAAGGCGGAAGCTCGTTGGAGCGCCCGCCTTTCTGCGTCCAGATGTCGGCCGGGGCGCGTTTCGGCTGCAATCAAGCATGGCCGGCGCTCGCACGTTCACCCTTCCCTCGGACTCATATGGAGTATTTCTGCCAGCGCCCCCCTCCAAACGGATGCGCACGAGACTCGCACCCTTGCCTGTATTTCCCCATGTGCTCCTGCCGCCTTCCGGTGGCGGCTATTGGTGTGTCGGCGGTTCCTCTCAAAATCCTAGAGAGGAATATAGCGTAGACATTTCAAGGTTTCAAGGCCTATTATGACTTTTTACCTGCAACGATTTCAAGGGCTTAGGCCGACACCGAAGAAAAGGCGGCGGATCGCTCCGCCGCCTTTGAGGAATATTTTTGCCGCAACTAGCCGCCAAGCCCGATGGAGATGGTGGCGAAGGGACCGTGAAAGCCCCTCGTCACGGAGTGAGGCGTATCGAGGCCGCTGTCCATCGCACCGAAGAAGAAATCGGCGCGATAGCCGAAGCTGACCTTGGCGTTGGAGCGCCGCACGGACAGTCCCGCGAAGCCGCCGATGTTGGGCACGACGACCGACCGCGTGCGGGCAACGGGTTTTGGAGGAGGATTGTAGCTCGATTTGGGCGCGAAGCCGAAGGCGGTGAAATGATTGGTGAAATACTCCCCGGTCGTCTTGTGGCTGCCATGCACTTTCTGGCGGCCGAACAGGACCGCGCCGTTGAGGCCCCAGTCGAACGAAAGTTCTCCGGCATCGGGATTGCCGGCAAACCCCTGCGAGCCGTTCATCGATATCGTAGGCCCGACGCCCGAAAAGCTGTGCCAGACGCTGCTCTGCGCATAGAAGCTGTGGTGATGGCTGTTGGTGGTGTATTTGTGGGCGTTGGGAAGAAAGGGGCTCGACCGCGGAACGCGTTCGATGAACGGATCGGGCAATTCTCTGAGCGTGGTCGCGTTTTTTGCGGAGAACTGGACGAAACGTACGCCAAAATCGACAACTGCCGAGCTGCTGCCGCGCCATAATCCCAGCCCCACATCCCGGCCCGCCACGAAATCGGCAATGACGTAGCTGGACTTGTGCGCCGAGGCAGTGTCGCCAAATCCCGTCAACCGGACATAAATCGGATCGTCGGTTAGAAGATGCACGCCGCTTTGGCGGATCTGGGTCGTCTGCTGGTGCAGATGTTTGGCGCCGTTGGATCGCCCATAACGGACATCCGCCGACAACGACCAGTCCGAACCTTCGGGAGAAAACGTTATCTTTCCTCCGCCGCCGATGGCATAGCGCGGCGGGCGCTGCGTCGAAGCCGATGGCACTTCCTCGAAGGCGGGACGCGGGCTGGACTGCAGGAAAGGCGGCAGGAACGCGTCGTAGCCGCCCTGCATGCGTTCGACCTGCGCGCCAAGTTCGATCCACACCGCGGAATGATCGGCGTCGCCCGCGAGCGCGGGAACAGCATAGCCCGCGCCGCAGATCGCCATGGCGGAGACTGTCGCCAGCAAATTCCAACGGACGTTGCCGAGTGCGGATTCTCTTATGATGAGTTCGCTCATAGTTGGTTTCCCCCCGTGATGGTGTATTGCAACGGCCTGTCGTCGCCTTTGGCGTGAGGCGAGCGGGAGGCTGCCGCAACGGTTTCGACGCAAGCGGCGGAGAGATAAGCGGACATGTGCGTTCTGTTTCCCATCGCGCTTACCAGTTCTTTGTTATCCGAACGCCGATCAAGCGCGGGTCGGTCAGAAACACGTTTGTCGTCAGGTTCGAATCGTCGCTGTTGAGGAAGGCGCCGGTGATTGCGGTGGTGTTCATCACGTTCTTGATGAAGCCCATAGCCTGCCAGCCGTCCTGATTGGTGAAGATCACGGTGAGGTTCAGGTTCGTGTAACCGTGCAAATGGTCGTAGGGATCGTCGTTGAAGATGCGAGCCCAGCTATCGTCCTGCCAATAGAAATCCGCGCGCAGCGTTCCCGCCCAATCGGTCGAAAGCGGCACGGAATATTGCGCACCCGCCGAGAAGGTGAAGGGCGGCGCATTCGGCAAGACGTGGTGGCTCAGATCCTTTTCAAAGCCTTCGCCGAAATTGGGCGCCGTGGCAGGATCGAATCCCTGATACCAGGAGGGCACGCTGGTGGGCGCGCCGATGCTCACGCCGGACCCGATGGTGAAAGGTGGCAGGGAGTAAGGTGACTCCGTTACCGGATCGAGACCTTGCGTGTAGGCATGGCTACAGGCGATGACGCTGTTGCCGTTGGATTCGTTGCCGCTGGAAAAGTTGCCCTGCTCCAGCAGCGCCTTCACGACATAGACCGGCAGGATGCAGTTCGACGCCTGCGTCGGGAACGGCCGGATGACCATCCAGTCGGTGTTTCCGGTGGTTCGGTCCATCAGGTCGATCGCCTTTTGCCCTCGGGCAGCGCGCGCGTCTTCATAGCCTCCACTTGCGTTGAAGCGCAGGCCGGGGATCGGCTCCCACGTTGTTTCGACTTCCGCACCCTTCACATGGGCATCGAAATTCTGGTTGATCGCGGTCCGATCCACGATTTCGGAAATCTGATAGCCCTGATAGTTGTAGTAGAAGAGGCTTCCGTTCAGCGTCAGCGCTCCATCCAGCAACGTGTTCTTGGTGCCGAGTTCGAACGCGTCGACGAATTCCGGCTTGAACGTCAACGGATGCACGGGATTGGCATCCCCTTCTGCGAACTGCGGAAGAACGGGGCCGGGCGGGTTGGCGCCGCCCGCCTTGTAACCATGGGCATAAGAGCCATAGACGAGTGTTTGATCCGTGAAAGCCAGTTTTGGGGTCCAGTTCAATGCGCCGCGTCCGGTAATCGCATCCCATTGCTGGTTCACGGCGCCGGTGGAGGGATAGCCCCAACCATTGTTTAGAAGCTGACTCGGAATGTCCGTGAAATGCTTCCGGTCTTCCGTCCAGCGCAAGCCCGCTGTGAATTTCAAATCCTTGAAGATGTCGTAATAGGCTTCGCCGAAAGCCGCATAGGAATTGAGCGTGTAAGGATTCTGGCTGAGAAAGTAGTTGTGCCCGTTGTTGTTGACGCTTCCAATCGGGTTGGGGTCGATATAGACGCAGGCATTCACGCTCGGCTCGCCGCCGCCCAGTTCGGGATCGTGATATTTGAAACCGCCATAGCGGCCAAGGCATTCATGTTCGTCTGTAACGCCAGGAACCCATAGCGGCCGTCTGCTGGGCAGAGCTGCATCGACGCTTTCCGCATAGGCAAACTGCGTCATCGTGTTGATGAAGACGTAATAGTTCTCTGCGGTCTCATAGTGCAGATAGTTTCCGCCGGCGCTGAAATTGAGCGGCCCGGAGAAATGCGATTGCAGACGGAATTCCTGACTGAGCTGCCATGACCGTTCTTCCGACAGATCTTCGGCCAGAACTCCACCGCTGCATCCCAGTTGCGGGTCGCAATATATCCCGTCGGCGTCGGTGAGATGCGTTGTTACACCGTTCAGCGTGGAAGCGAATAGATTTGGCTTGAAGATATCGGACGCCGATGCAAAGCGGTTGTAATCTTCCGTAGACCACAGAAAATCGTTGTTGAAGCCGGTCTCCGATGTAAATGTCAGGACCGGCGAAATCTGATAATCCGCCAGAAACTGGACGGTATCGTTCTTAGCTTTGTATTCCGGCTTAAGCTGTGTGTTGATGACGCGTAGATCCGTGGACTGGGTGCTGTTGAGATAAGGATCGACATTTTTGGCAATTTGCTGGAACTGGGCCACCGTGATGTAGGGCAGCGAATAACCGTTGGGCACGCCGAACGCCTGCGCACCGTAAAGCGGCCCCATCTGACACCCTTGGCTGAGATACGCAGCGAACCCGCCGAGAAGCCCATTGGTCGGCGAGGGCACTGGTTGGCCATCGACTGATTCGGGAATCGGCGCGGTGGTGCAGACCTGCTTACTGCTGCGCAGGCGATCGTCGTTTTCGGAGAAATGTTCCCAGATCAGATATGTCTGCAGATTGTCGGTCGGTTTCCAGCCGATGCTCAAACGGCCGGACCAGAGATTGCGCCCGTCGATGTCGCTGTTGTCGTATTCATTCTTGGTGTAGCCGTCGCGCTTGGTCCATTCCCCTGCGACGCGGACGTCGAGCCAATCATCGACGATGGGGATATTGATCATGCCCTCGAAACGCTTCTCGCCGTAACTGCCTAATTCGGCGCTTGCCATGGCTTCGAATTGATCGGTGGGTCTGGCGCTTGTTAGGTTCACCACGCCTGCCGTCGCGTTGCGGCCATAGAGCGTGCCTTGCGGGCCGCGCAGGACTTCGACCTGGCTGACGTCGTAGAATTCCTGCTCGAAGAAGTGATTGCGGATGAAAGGCGTGTCGTTGAAGGCGACCGCAACCGCCGGATCGGTGGTTACGGAAATCGCTTGCGTTCCGATACCGCGGATTTGGATGCTGTAGCCGGTGAAATTCGTCTTGGTGAAATTCAGGTTGGGCACCTGTCTTACAAGATCGGGGCCGCCATTGGTTTGCGAAGAGGTGAGCTGTTCCTGACTCAGCGCCGTGATCGCGATGGGGATGCTTTGCACATCGGCGCCGCCGAGTTTGGATGAGGTGACCGTTACTGTTTCAACGGCGGTGCGTGCCGGTGTGGCTTGTGCGAGCTGCATCGGAATTTCGAGTTGCGATGCGCTGGAGGGCACGATCATCACCGCGCCGTCTTGATGGCGCGGGACGAAACCGGTGCCGGAGAGGAGTTTGGTCAGTGCGTCGTCGGCGGAGAGATCGCCTTTGACGCCGCGCGTTTGCGCGCCTTTGACGGCGCTGTAGGAGACGATGACGGATACGCCGGTCTGCTTCATGTAGCTGTCCAGCGCGGCACCCAGATCGCCGCCGGGGATGTTCAGGCTGGCGGCTTGTGCGCCGGTTGCGAGCAGGAGGCTTGCGAGACTTGCGCTTGCGAGCCATGTCGGTTTGGTGTTTCTGCGAACTGGCATTGTTGCCCCCCGATGAGTGCTTTTGCGCCGCTTACGGCGCGCGTTTGGAAATGAAGGTCTGATCGTTCTTGTGCGAGACGGCGAGGCCGAAGGCTTCGCGTGCGGCACTTGAGAAAAGCTGGATGCCGCCGACCGGGAATGTTCCGCTGATGGTGAGGCTTGCGACTTCCGGATCGGAGATCACGACTTTCTGCCGGCTGTAGCGGTTGAACTCGGCGGCGGCATCGCCCAGCGTGGTGCGCTGGAACACCAGCACGCCGCGGCGCCAGCCAAGCTCGTTGGAAAGTTCGGGCGTGGTTTTTTTCATCACCGACAGCGCATCCGCCGTGGCGATGGCGATGTCGCCGGGGACGAGGACCGCGGCTTTCGCACTTTTGCCGCCGGTGGATTCGATGCGGGCGGAGCCTTCGAGCAGCGACACCTGCACCTGGTTGGGATCGCGCCGCACCAGGAATTTGGTGCCGAGATCGACGATGCGGTGATCGCCGAGCGAGACCACGAAGGGTTTCGCTGCATCGTGGCGCACCTGGAAATAGGCCTCGCCCTTCACCAGCGTGAAATGGCGCGTGCCTTTGCCGGAGGAGCGGATTTCGCTGTTGGTGTTGAGTTCGATTTGCGAACCGTCGGCGAGCTTCACGATCTCGCGCCCGCCGAGCGGCGTTGCGTAGACGCGCTCCTGCGTTTTGAACGGGTAGAAGGCGGCGGCACCCGCGACCCCTGCGATGGCCGCGACCGCTGCGATTTTCAAAAGAAGGGGCTTGCGCCGCTCGGGGCGGTTGGCGATTTCCTCGCGCATGGGTTTCTTCAGCGCGGTGAGGCGGTCTGCGGTGCGCCAGGCGGTTTCCAGCCGGAGATAGGCGATGCGATGGGTGGGGTTTTCGGCGAACCAGGCGTCGAGCGCGCGCTGGTTTTCTTGCGACCACTCCTGTTCGTGGCGCTTGAGCAGCCATTCGGCGGCGCGTTCGCGTGTTTCGATTGCGCTCATAGCGCGCCTCCCTCGTCGGCGGCGTCGCCATAAAGCGATTGGGCGAGCGCGATCATGCCGAGCGTGAGATGGCGGTTGACCGTGTTCTCGGAGATGTTCATGCGCAGCGCGATGTCGCGCGTCGCAAGGCCTTCGATCTTTTTCAGGATCACGGCCTGGCGGCAGCGTTCGGGCAGGTGATCGAGTGCGGCTTGCAGGCGACGCAACGTGTCGCTCGCGATGGCCGCGCGTTCGGGGCCGGGCTCGTCATTGGCAATGTGCAGCGCATCGAGATCGGCCATCGTGGCCATGGGCACGACCTGGCGCTTGCGGATGCGGTCGATCAGAAGGTTGCGCGCGGTGGTGAAGACGAAGGCGCGCGGCGAAGCGGGAATTTCGGTGTGGGCGGCTTCATAGACGCGGACATAGATGTCCTGGCAGATATCGTCGGCATCGGCCTTTTCGCGGCAATGACGGCGCAGGAACGACATCAACACGGCTTCCAGCGGAAGAACCTCGCGGACGAACCAGTCTTCGACGGCAGACAAGCCTCCCCCCTCCCCCGGCAAGCGCGGGGCGGCGTGGTCGCGGCCCAGGTCTGTTGTCTTGGTCATCCCCGCCCGTCGGGGTTCGCGTTTCAAGATCACGCGAGCATAGACGAAGCTGGAAGGGGAATTTGCCAATCGGCAGAGATTGAAATTTTCTGGCGCAACAAAGGAACAGACGGCGGGGCGGCCCGCCGTCTGTTCATCCTTCGTGGGCTGCCAACGCAGCCACCTCAGGATGACGAGCGAGATGCCGTCATCCTGAGGTGCGAGCGAAGCGAGCCTCGAAGGGTTACCAGTTCTTGGTGACGCGGATACCGAAGAGACGCGGGTCGGTGACGAAGACGTTGGTGGTGAGCGCCGTGTCGTCCGAGTTCAGGAACGCACCGGTGATGGCTGTCGTATCGAGTGCGTTCTTCACGTAGGCCATCGCCTGCCAGCCGTCCTCATTGGTGAGAATGAGCGCAAAGTTAAGACTGGTGTAGCCGTGGATACGGTCATAGGAATCGTCGTTAAAGACGCGGGCCCAGGATGCCGTTTGTGCATAGAAATCGCCGCGCAGTGTACCCGCCCACGATTCGCTCAGCGGCGTGGTATATTGCGCGCCGACCGAGAGGGTGAGGTGTGGCGTGTTAGGCAGGTCGTTGCCACTCAAATCCTTGGCAAAGCCCGCACCGTTGTTGGGCGCGATGGTGTGATCGAAACCGGTGACGCCGAAATCGGAGAGATCGGGATTGATCGAGCCAAACAGTGAGCTATTGCCCTCCCCTGCATACGCCGCGTCGCAAGCGAAGATCAGAGGATTGAACACGGCCGTCGCAGTCGGGTCTTGCGGATTGTTGACAATCAACTGGCGCACCACACTCGCCGGAAGGACGCAATTCGAGGTCGATGTTGGATACGGCTTGACGATCATCCAGTCGGAATGACCCGCGGTACGATCGATCAAGTCAATGGCCGATTGGCCGTCGTTGATCGAACTCGATTGCAGGCCGCTCGCAAGATTGAAGCGTAATCCCGGCAGCGGCTCCCAAACCGATTCCAGTTCGAGACCTTTTACGGTGCCGTCAAAATTGAGGTTGATTGATGTGCGGTCCACAATCTGGGAAATCTGGTAACCCTTGTAATCGTAGAAGAATGCATCGCTGTTCAGCGTCAACGCGCCATCGAACAATGTGTTCTTGGTGCCGACCTCAAAAGCATTGATGAATTCGGGTTTGAACGTGGGCGGATGGGTCGCGAAGGACTGCGCCGACAACGCATCGCCTTTCGGACCCGGTGGATTGGCGCCGCCGCCCTTATAACCATGCGCGAAAGTTGCATAGACCAGAGTCTGGTCGGTGAAATCGAGCTTGGGCGTCCAATTCACATTGAAACGACCCGTCCACTCCTTCCATTCCTGATCGACAACGCTCTGCACCGGATAGCCGCCGCCTTCAAGGAAGACCCAACTCGGGATGTTCCAGAATTTCTTGCGGTCGTCTGTCCAGCGCAGACCTGCCGTGAGTTTCACATCGGGAGTTAACTGGTAATATGCCTCGCCGAAGCCGGCGAAGGAATTCAGATGATAAGGATTCTCGCTGCGGAAATAATTATGGCCTTGTCCGTCCAGGTTGTCGATGGAATTGGGATCGATGTAGGTACCCGGCTCATAGAATGAGTCTCCCGGAGAACCGTAACATCCATAGTTGGACGGTAACGCGCTGGCCGCTCCATTGATGTCGACAGTGAACGGCGTGGGCGGCACCTTGCCCACGAACGTGCCGTAGGAATAGCAATTCTCGAAATCGTTCGGCGGCGAACTGTTGGTGAGTTGCACCATAGCGGTTAGCAGGTTGAAAAAGACGTAGTAATCCTCAACCGTCTGGTAGTGCAGATAGTTGGCGCCCACGCTGAAATTCAGGGGCCCGTCGAATTTGGACGCCAGCCGCACTTCCTGCGAGAATTGCCAAGCGTGCTCCTGAGAGAGGTCTTCCGCGACCATCTCGGTCGAGCAACCCAGTTGCGGATCGCAATAGACACCGCCGGGCGAAACGGTGGGCCGGCCGAAAATATCGACGCCGTTCGTCTGGCCGAAGAGGCCGACAGCCGTATTGAAGCGGTTGAAATCTTCGGTAGAGCGTAGTTGGTCCTTGTTGTAGCCCGTCTGCGACGTGAGCGTGAGGTTCGGGGTCAGGTAGAGATCGGCATTGAGTTCGAAAGTGTCGGATTTCGCGCTGTAGGTCGGATTGATCTGCGACTGGATCACGCGGAGATCGCGGGGCTGCGTCTGGCTCGCGTACGGATCTATCGGATTGAGCAGGAAGCCGTTGGGCGCCGCGCCGCCCAGACCATTGAATACATATTGGGATGCCGCCACGAACGGGATCGCCTGCCCGTTCGGCGTCTGGTAAGATTCCGGCGCGTAGAGCGACGCTGGCAGACAGCCTTGTGTCAGCCACGCTCTATAGAATGCGGGCGCGCTGGTGTTGGCGATGTCCAACCCATCAACGCTGTCGGGGCCGGGGTCTTTCTTGCAAAGCTGCTTGGTGGAGCGGGCTCGATCATCCTTCTCGTCGAAATGTTCCCAGACGACGTGTGCGTGCAGTTGTTCGATAGGATTGAATCCGATGGTAACGCGCCCCGACCACAGATCGCGGCCATCAATGTGGCGATCAGTGGTTTCGTTAAATGCGTATCCGTCGCGCTTGGTCCATTCGCCCGCAGCACGAATGGCAAGCTTGTCTCCCAAAATGGGGATGTTCAGCATCCCCTCAAGACGGCGCTGGTTGTAATTGCCGACATCGACGGAGGCCATTGCTTCCCACTGATCGGTCGGCTTGGCCGAGACCAGGTTCACCACACCGGCCGTGGCGTTGCGCCCATAAAGCGTGCCTTGGGGCCCACGCAGGACTTCGACCTGACTGACGTCGAAAAATTCCTGTTCGAAGAAATGATTGCGGATGAACGGCGTATCGTTGAACGCGACGGCTACGGCGGGATCTGTGGTCACCGAAATGGCCTGCGTGCCGATGCCGCGAATCTGGATCGAATAGCCGGTGAAATTAGTCTTGGTGAACGTCAGGTTCGGCACGTTCTTCACCAGATCGGGGCCGCCTGCGGTTTGCGTGGCGGTGAGCTGTTCCTGGCTCATGGCAGTGATAGCGATGGGGACGCTTTGCACATCCGCGCCGCCGAGTTTCGAGGAGGTGACCGTTACCGTTTCCACCGAACTGCGCGGGGCCTGCATGGCTTGGGCGAGCTCGATCGGGTCTTCATTGGCCGAGCGTTCGTCGCGGATGATGCCGACGGCTCCGGTGGCGTTTCTATATTCGGTGAAGCCCGTTCCGTTCAGGATGCGGGTGAGCGCATCCGATGCGGGCAGGTCGCCTTTGACGCCGGTGGTGCGGGCGTTTTTCACCGCGTCGAGCGAATACATCAAGGTGACGCCGGATTGTTTCACATAGGCGTCGAGGGCGGCTTTGAGGTTGCCGCTGGGAATGTCGAAATCATGCGCCGAAGCGGCCGCGATGAGAAGCAGGCTGCAAGCCCCGGTTAGAGCCGATCCCTTGTAGAACGATTTCATGGCAATTCCCCCCTGATGGTCCGATGAGATTCAGCGTGTGATGACGATGATGTTGCCCGCGCGTTCGACGCGCAGGCCCAGAACGTGCTGCGCGAGTTCGGCGAAGGCTGCGATGTCGTTCTTGGCGAATTTGCCGCCGATGGTGAGAGTGGCCACGCCCGTGCCCGCCACCACGATCTTGTCGGTGTTGTAGCGATTGAATTCGCGCGCGGCGTCGGCAAGTGTGGCGCCTTCGAACACGAGTTCGCCGCTGCGCCAGGCGATGTCTTTTTCGAGCTGCGTTTCGGATTTCTTCACGACCGGCAATGCGCCGCCGGCGCTGACCACGACATCGCCGCGGGCGAGCGCCACCGAATGTTCCTTGCCGGATGCGGTTTTGGATTGAAGCTGCACGCGGCCTTCCATCACGGCGACCTGCAGGCGGTGCGGCTCGCGGCGCACGGTGAATTTGGTGCCCAGGTCGATCACGCGGTCGTTGCCCGCCAGCACGATGAAGGGACGTTTCTCGTCGTGCTTGACCTGGAAATAGGCTTCGCCACGGTCGAGCCAGACTTTGCGTTCGTGCGCATCGATGGAGGTGCGCAACACCGTGTCGGTGTTCAGCTCGATTTCCGATCCATCGGCGAGTTTGAGGATTTCATGGCCGCCGATTTTGGTGGCGTAGGTTTTCACCTCCGGTCCGAACCACGTAGAGATCGACGACGAACCAACCACTGCTGCAATGGCAGCGGCGGCGGCAACGCCCATCAACAACGGCAAGGCGCGGCGGTTTTTCGGCGCGGGGCGCGGCGCGGGCCGGATGCTGCGCAGCGCGGAGAGACGGCCGGTGTTTTCCCACGCCGCTTCGACGCGCAAATAGGCCGTTCTGTGCGAGGGCGATTGCGCGAGCCAGGCATCGAGTTCTGCCTGGTCGGCTTCGCTCCAATTCCAGAAATTGCGGCGTTGCAGCCAATCGGCGGCGCGCTCGCGGATTTCTTTTGCGTTGGGCAGAGTTGTGTTCACGACTTTCTCCCAAGCTCGGCCTCGTCGCCGAACAGCAGATCGGCCAGCGCGTTCATGCCGGTGGCAAGATGTTCGGAGACGGTCGACGCGCCGATGCCCAAGCGTTGCGAAATCTCTTTTCCCGAAAGGCCTTCGATGCGGCCCAGCACCACCACTTCGCGGCAGCGCGGCGGAAGTTTTTCGAGGGCGGCCTGCAAGCGGCGCAATTCATCCTGCGCCATCACATTGCGATCCGGGCCCGGCGCATCGACGGCGACGCCCAAAGTTTCCAGATCGGCCACCGCTTCGATCGGCACCACCTGTTCGTGACGCACGCGATCGATCAACAGATTGCGGGCGATGGTGAAGACGAAGGGCTTTACCGGCTGGGGGATTTTCTCGCGCGCGGACTCATAAACGCGGGCATAGACTTCCTGCGCCAGATCGTCGATGTCGCTTTTGTTGGGCCAGGAGCGGCGCAGGAACTGCATCAACGCCGCCTCCAGCGGCAGCACTTCGCGCACGAACCAGCCGTTGAGGCCCTCTTCGCTCATGCCGGTGCTGCGGCGCAGATCGGCAGTCTCGCGGCCATTTTCCGGTGTGTCGCCCATCCCCTGAAGCATCCCGCCTTTGGAGGACCGAAGTGAAGACTACATAGGGATAAACGGATCGGAGCGGGCGGATTTCGGATGGGGGGCGAGATTATTTGCGCAGGTGGGCGCAATCTTGTTGCTGAATGGTGGGCTCAGCCTCACGCACAAGCGGACGCTTCGCCCAAGGCGCACCAGCCGGCAAAAGAAAAGGCGGCGGATTGCTCCGCCGCCTATGGGACATGGATTGTCGAGAACTAACCGCCGAGGCCGATAGAGATCGTGGCAAAGGGCCCGTGGAAACCGAGATCTTTGGTGTGGCGGGCATCGATTCCGGCATCGACGGCGCCGAAGAAAAAATCGGCGCGGTAGCCTAGGCTGAATTTCACGTTGGGATATTGGACGGAAAGGCCCGCGAAGCCGCCGAGATTGGGGATCGTGACCTTGCGCGAACGCGTGTCGTGATGCGGGTGCTCGTAGATGCGCGTGTAATAGTAGCCGATATATATGGGATAGGGCGTGAACGGCATATGGTAGGCTTGCGTCTTGTGATCTGTCCTTGCCTTTTGACGGCCGAACAGCAGGGCGCCATTTATCCCCCAATCGAAGGTAAGTTCGCCTTGATCCTTGTTGCCCAGAACGGTCGCGGATGCGTTCCACGACAGCGAAGGGCCGACCCCATTGAAGCTCCGCCCGGCATGCGCCCACAGAAGATGGCGCGCGACAGTGAACAGGAAGGCCCGGGGCGATTCCGGCAGGCCCTTCAGCGCAGATTCATAGACCTGGATATAGATATCCTGCCGCAGATCGGCGATGTCGGACTTGTTGCGCCAGTTGTGCTGCAGGAATTGCTTCAGCGCCGCCTCCAGCGGCAGGATCTCGCGCACGAACCATGCATCGACTTCGGACGCAGCAATCACCGCCCCCCGCATGCGTGGGTCGACTTCGTTCGACTCTGGTTCCATGGTCTCGGTCATCCCTCGGGAGCATCCCGCGTTTCGAGGGCGTTGGAACTACTTTCTGATTGTGGAGAGACCCGAGCGCACAAAAAGGAGTAGTGCGCCGTTCGAAAATTTTCGGCGGCGCAAGAAAAATTCAAAAAGGCGGCTGCCTTTCGGCCCCGCCTCTAATGGATTTCCGAAGGCTTCAGAGCCCCAACAGAATCTGGGCGATAATATTGCGCTGGATTTCGTTGGAGCCGCCGTAAATGGAACCCGCCCGATTGTTCAGATAGCGGGACATCGCCAGGGCATGTTCCGGCGGACCGATGACCTCTTCGTTCGACCCTGGAACCTGAGCCTCGGACTGCCGCGCAGGGCCGTAAATACCCACGGCTTCGATGGCCAGTTCATCCAACTGCTGCATCGTTTCGGTCGATTGTATCTTCAACAGCGAGGAGACCGGGCCGACGCTTTCGCCGGTCGAAAAGGCCGCCACCAGACGGCGCTCCGTCATTTCGATGGCTTCGATCCGGATGGCCAGTTCGGCGGCTTTCGAGCGGAACGCTGCATCGCCTGCCATGAGATCGCAGGTGGCCCGCGTCAGACGATCGAGGCTTGCCCGCAAGCCTGCGGCCGCACCGCCGCTGCCGCGTTCGAAGGTGAGAAGATATTTCGCGACAGTCCAGCCGTCGTTCTCTTCTCCCAGACGATTTGCTTTCGGCACGCGGACGTCATCGAAGAAAACCTGATTCAATTCGTGATCGCCTGCCAGCGTGAGGATCGGCTTCACCTCGATTCCCGGCGTTCTCATGTCGAGCAACAAAAAGGTGATTCCCGCCTGGGGCTTGCCGTCAAACCGTGTGCGGACAAGGCAGAACATCCAATCGGCGACGTGAGCGTGCGTTGTCCAGATCTTCGAGCCGTTCAAGACATAGTCGTCACCGTCGGAAGTCGCGCGCAATTGTAGCGACGCGAGATCCGATCCCGATCCCGGCTCGGAATATCCCTGACACCAGTAATGCTCCGCCGAAAGGATGCGGGGCAGATAGAAGTTCTTCTGGGCATCGGTGCCGAACTGCATGATCGCCGGTCCGACCATCTTCAGTCCCATCGGCGCAAGGCTGGGGGCACCGGCCTTCGCGCATTCGGACGCAAAGACGTAGCGCTGGGTTTCGTTCCAGCCCGTCCCGCCATATTGCATCGGCCAACTGGGGGCAACCCAGCCCTTGGCGTGCAATATCCTTTGCCATGCGACGCTCACGCTTTTGTCGGCGAAAACGCTGGTCATCCGGCGCGCGCCTTCCAGGATGTCCGGCGTCAACGATTGCGCCAGAAACTCTCTCACTTCGTCCCGGAATGCATCGCTTGTCTGAGGCATGTAGGCGTCCGCCGTTTATTTCGATCGCTTCTTGATAGGCTGGCCCGGCGCGGCGGGCAACCTGAAGACACGCGGGGCTGCGCATGCCGAAAAACCATTGGCAGAGCGAACGTGACGGAATGTAAAGAGGCCGAAGAGGATCGCTGGTCAGCGCGTCTCGCCGGCGCCGGACGATCCGAGCGCGACACGGCGGACTTCCGGACTATCGGTCGGTTGATGGCCGATACGGTGCGCCGGAGATGGCGTTTCCTGCACTGTGTTGGTCAAACGGCCGATAGCGGTGACCTCCACCTCCACAACATCGCCGATTTGCATGGGGCGAGAATTTGCGGGCGTACCGGTCAGCACGATATCTCCCGGCAAGAAAGTGATGTGACGAGCGAGATCGGCGAGAATGTAGTCGATGCCGAACGTCATCGTGGCAACGGGCGCTTCCTGCACCACAGTACCGTTGACGAAAGTGCGCAAGACCGATTGGCGCACATCCACGCCGCGCACGATGCCGGGACCGATGGGACAAAAGCCATCCTGCCCCTTCACGCGCAACATCGAGCCTGCATCGGTGTCGCGAAAATCATGGGCGCCGACATCGTTGGCGGGCGCGAAACCTGCCAGGCAATCCCACACCTCTTCGCGCGATACGTTGCGCATGGGCTTGCCGACGATTGCGGCAATCTCGCCTTCGTAGTTGAGATACTTGCAATCGGCGGGCCGATTGAGCTTGCCGCGATGCACGTTCAATGCCGTCAACGGCTTCTGAAAATAGGTCGGCGTGTCGAGCGGAGGAAGCTTGAATTCGATGCGGCGGGAATCATAGTTGAGATGGATGCAGAGGATTTTGGTGGGATCGCAGGGCGGCAGATAGGTTGCCGTTGCTTCGTCGAGGCTTCGTCCGTCGGGAAGTACGAGCCTGTCGCCTTCGATACGCACCCAATGCGGCGTGCCTTCAAAAAGAATCCTGCGGCGTTCTTCGCGCGGACCGGTCAGAACAGACATCGGTTCTCTCCCTGGCTCAGACGTCGAACCACATATGGACCTGGCCGGTCCCGATCGCACTTTCGTAGTCGGACATCTTGCGGCCCTTCGCGCGGCAATCCGCACCGCCGAGCGCCCCCACCAGCATCAGATAGTGACCGAAGAACCCTTCGGGCTGGAACGCGAGATAGTCCTTGTGCATCTCGATGACGGAAGCGTGATCGCCGCGCTCCCAATGGCCAAGGATGCGTTCGTCCATCTGGCGCGCCTGAGGGGTGCGGATATTGTCGGTCGTGTAACGCTGGTGATGGGCAATCTCGTCCAGCGGCCAGAAGGCGTGGCTCATGCCGCCCGAGCCGAGCAACACCACACGGCCGTCGGCTTTTGCGACGGCATCGCCAAGCACGGAACCGAAGTCCAGGAAATTGTGCGTCTGCGCGGTCTGACAGACGCCGACAGAAAGGACGCGCTCGCTCACGCCGCCGTCCTTCTTGAGATAATGCAACACATTGATGGTCGGATAATGCAGGGCGATGGCGGCGCTGGTGCAGTTCATCACCGGCACCTTTCGCTGCTCTGCGATCCGTGCAGCCTGGCGCGCGAGTTCGGGCGCACCGCGATAATCGTAAGGATGATCGGCGATCAGCCCGGGCAATTCGTCGGACGTGTAAAATCCCTTGTAATGATCGGCACCCGCCATGATGTGTTCGACGGTGGTGATCCAGTGGGTATCGAAGATGACGAGCGTATCGGCGTTCACCGCATCGATGGCCCGGCGCAATTGCGCAAAGCCTTCGACCATCGAAGTGTCGACGCCGCCGCCCATGTTTTCGCGAAACGACTTGGGAGCCATGATGCCGGGCTGGTGGCAAACCACCGCCGCTCCCACAATCTTTCCCATTACATTCTCCTCAGGAAAACGAACTCTTCTTGACAGCGATATTTTTGATGTCGCAGTTGAAATCGAAGCTCCAGATACCGCCTTCGCGACCCAGGCCCGATATCTTGCTACCGCCGAACGGCGCGGATAATTCGCGAACGAAGAAGCAGTTCACCCACACCGTTCCCGCGACCACCGCGGATGCGATGCGCATCGCGCGCGCTTCGGACCGGCTGAACAAAGTGGCGGCCAACCCATAACGGGTGCTGTTGGCGATCTCGATCACCTCGTCGTCGGTCTCAAAGGTCTGCCAGGTGAGAACCGGGCCGAAGACTTCTTCCTGCGAGATTTCGGAATCGATGCGCGCGTTCGCGAACATCGTGGGCTGGAAATAGAGCCGCCCGAAATTGTGCCGCGAGCCGCCCCAGAGAACTGTCGCGCCATCGGCTTTGGCGCGGTCCACAAACCCGGACACCCGTTCGAAGTGGTCGGGATGGATGAGGGGGCCGACGCGTGTGGCGGCATCGCGCGGATCGCCGACGGTCAGCGCAGCAACGGCACTGCGAACTTTTTCGAGGAACAGATCGGCGATCGTGCGCTCCACGATGATGCGCGTGCCCGCCAGGCACACCTGCCCGGCATTGCCATATTGAAGCGCTACCGTCTGTGCTGCGGCATCGAGATCGGCGTCGGCGCAAACAATGAAAGGAGATTTGCCGCCAAGCTCGGCGGCAAGCGGCGTGATGGATTTTGCGGCCGCCGCACCGATCAAACGGCCGGTGGCGGTGGAGCCCGTAAAGCTGATACGATTGAGATCGGGGTGCTCGACAAGGGCCGCACCCGCTTCCTCGCCGATCCCTTGCACGACATTGAGCACGCCATCGGGAATTCCGGCTGCTTGCGCGATGTCGGCGAGCAACGAACAGGTGAGCGGCGCCCATTCGGGCGGTTTGACGACCACGGTGTTGCCCGCGGCAAGCGCCGGACCCAATTTCCAGCTTGTCAGCATCATCGGCCCGTTCCAGGGCGTGATCAGGGCCGCAACGCCTGCCGGGTCGTAGCGGACGTGATTGTCCGCTTCGGGATGATCGATGACATGATGGCCCAATGTGCGTGCGTAATCGGCGAAGAAAGAAATGTTGAGCGCCGTGCGCGGCACAAGCCGTTGCTGGTTGCCGGTGAGCAGCGAACCGTTGTCCGTCGTCTCCACGATCGCGAGATCGTTTGTCCGCGCGAGAATTCCTTCCGCGAAACGCTTGAGAAGGGGCGCGCGGCCTTCGGGGCCGAGCGCGGCCCAAGCGGGGAATGCGGCGCGGGCGCTTGCGACCGCCTGGTCGATTTCGGCCTTGCCGCCGGCGGACATGTCGGCGAGGTGGGCGCCGTCGATGGGAGAATGATTTGCGAATGTCCGCTTCGACGAAACCCTGCGACCCGCAATGAAATGGTCCGTCGAAACTTCGACTCCGGCGACAGTGGCGTAACCAGACATGACGGGCTTTCTGCGCGCGCTTCCATTTGCAGGATCGGCTTCCTGCGATGGGACGATCCCGTCTTTTGCCCTTTGACGCTGTACCCGCCGCGCACCCTCTTGCGGGATTCTGCAAAGATCGCGGGGCGGCCTAGCCTGCCCTTCTGGCTTCGGCTTCCTCTGCCGGAGATGCGTGCAATTTGGCCAGCACATCCGCTTCGGCGGCGCGCGCTTTTGCCAGATGCGCATCTTTCACATGGCCGAACCCGCGGATCTGTTCGGGGATCGATGCGAGCTGAACGAACAATGCGTGGTTGGAGGGTTTCAGCTTCGCCAGATTGTCGCGCAGAGTGGCTTCATACGCGTCGATCAGGCGACGTTCGGTCTTTCGTTCGGCGGTGTAACCGAAGATGTCGAACGGCGTGCTTCTTAGCCCGCGCAGCCTTGCGAGAACGCGGAAGACAGGCATCAGCCAGGGACCGAAATTCCGTTTGCGCAAATGACCGGTTACGGGATCGCGCCGCGCCAGCAGTGGCGGCGCGAGATGGAATTGGATTTTGAACTTGCCGTTGAACTGCGCCTTCAAATCGCGGGCGAAAGCAGGATCGGCGTAAAGGCGCGCGACTTCATATTCGTCTTTATAGGCCATGAGCTTGAAGAAATATCTGGCTGCGGCCTTGGCCAGATCGTCTCTGCCGGGCGCCGCTTTGCGTTCGGCATCGGCAACGGTTGCGATCAGATCGCGATAACGCCGGGCATAAGCCTCGTCCTGATAATCGACGAGGAAGGCGCTGCGATGCGCCACGATTTCTTCGAGCGTCTCGGGAAATTTTCTCTCAGCGCCGCCCGCAGACGGCAGAATGGCCTTGATGACGGCATCGACGTCCTGCGCCGCCCAGCGGCCGAGGCGGAAGGCGCGCAGGTTCATATTCACCGAGACGCCGTTGAGATTCACGGCCTGCTCGATGGAGCCGGCAGACAATGGCAACAGGCCCTTCTGACAGGCATATCCCACCATGAAAAGATTGGTCGCAATGGAATCGCCCAATGCCGCGGTTGCTATCCTGGTCGCGTCGATTTCGTGTACGGCATTGTCGCGCGCGGCTTCGCGGATACGCTTGAGAAGCAACGTGCTCTTGAGATCGAGATCCGGTTGGCGCACGAAAGCGGCCGGAGCAAGGATGTTCGCATTGAGAACGGCCGCTGTGTGTTTGTGGCGGATGGAAGAAAAAGCATCCTTTCCACCGGCCACCAGCAAGTCGCAGGCGAGCAGCAGATCGGTTTCCTCGCGGCCGATGGCGGCGGCGAAGATCGCATCCGGGCGATCGGCAATGCGCACATGGCTGAGGACCGCGCCGTTCTTTTGCGACAGGCCCGTCATGTCCATGATGCTGCAACCCTTGTTTTCGATATGCGCAGCCATTCCAAGGATCGCACCCACCGTCACGACACCGGTGCCGCCAATGCCGGTGACGAGAATGCTGTAGGTTCCATCGAGGACCGGCTGTTTGGGCGCAGGCAGTTCGGGGATCTCGAACGGACGCGGCTTGCCGCCGCCCGGCTTCACGACATCGCCGCCGTGCACGGTCACGAAGGACGGACAAAAGCCATTGATGCAACTGAAATCCTTGTTGCAGCTTGATTGATCGATCTGGCGCTTGCGGCCCAGCGCGGTGTCCTTGGGCTGGATACTGACGCAGTTCGAAACCACGCCGCAATCGCCGCAGCCTTCGCACACGCTTTCATTGATGAAGACACGCTTGGGCGGATCGGGGAACAGGCCGCGCTTGCGGCGGCGGCGCTTCTCCGCCGCGCAAACCTGATCGTAGATCAGGATTGTTGTGCCTTCGATCTCGCGCAACTCGCGCTGCACAAGCTCGATATCTTCGCGCGGGCGGATGGTGACATGCGGCGCGAACGTCATATCGGAGGGATATTTGTCGGGATCGTCGGCCACGATGACGATCTTCGCCACGCCTTCGGCACTGAGCTGGTGGGTGAGTTGGGAAACCGAAAGCTGACCGTCGATGGGCTGTCCGCCGGTGAGTGCGACGGCATCGTTGAACAGGATCTTGTAAGTGATATTGACCTTGGCGGCGACGGTGGCGCGGATCGCGAGCAGACCCGAGTGAAAATATGTGCCGTCGCCCAGGTTCTGGAACACATGCTTCTTCTTGGCGAAGGGCGACATGCCGATCCAGTTCATGCCCTCTCCGCCCATCTGCATCGACATGTGGGTGGGGCGGTCGGGCATAAGCGTGGCGAGCGAGTGACAGCCGATTCCGCCCAGCGTGATGCCGTCTGCCAGCGGTTTGGTGGACGTATTGTGAGGGCAGCCGGAACAGTAATAAGGAATGCGCACGACATCGGTTGCAGCGGCGGCGGCCGCAGATTGTCCGCCCGCGTTCGAAGCCATCATCTTCGAAGCTAGTGCGGGATCGGCAATGCCAAGCGCACCGATGCGCCGGACAAGCGCCTGCGAGATCAGCACCGGATTGAGTTCGGCCTCGGGCTGAAGCAGCAATTCGCCCTGATCATCGAGTTTGCCGCAGACCACCGGCCGTTCGTCATCCGGCAGGTTGAACAGCACGTCGCGGACCTGCGGTTCGATAAAGGGCCGCTTGTCTTCGACAACAAGGATTTCGCGATGTCCGCGCGCGAAGGCACGAAGGCCTTCGGGCTCGACGGGCCATGTCATGCCCAATTTGTAGACGCGGATGCCGAGCGCTGCTGCCCGTTCGCCTTCGATTCCCATGTTGCGCAACGCCTGCAACGTGTCGAGATAGGCTTTGCCGGCGGTGACAATTCCCAGCGCCCGGCGCGGACTATCATAGATCGTGCGGTCCATGCCATTGGCGCGAACGAAAGCCT
>DASZYI010000155.1:0-12575 GCA_035545475.1 Rhizomicrobium sp. | reverse complement strand
GTTGCGTCTTTTGCATTCCGCCATTGCGGGCGAAGTGGCAAAAAGGCAAGCCCATTGCCGCGCCGCCGGGGTATGGTCGGCCGGTAAATCACCCGTCCAAGGATTTCCGACATGAGCGTTTTTGAGTCTCCCGATTTCGATGCCCACGAAGAAGTTGCGTTCTTCGAAAACAAGAGGGCGGGATTGAAGGCGGTCATCGCGATCCATTCCACCGCGCTCGGACCGGCCTGTGGCGGCACGCGCATGTATCCTTATGCAAACGGCGATGCGGCGGTAACCGATGTGCTCAGGCTTTCGCGCGGCATGAGCTACAAGAACGCGATGGCCAATCTGCCGCTGGGCGGCGGCAAGGCCGTGATCATCGGCGATCCGGCGCGCGACAAGACCGAAGAATTGTTCGCCGCTTATGCAAACGCGGTGAACGCGATGGGCGGGCGTTACATCACCGCGATGGATGTGGGCGTGGTGCCGAAGGACATGCCGCTGATCGCGCGCGGCACCAAACATATTGCGGGATACGACATGCCGGGCAAGCCGGGCGATTCCGGGCCTGCAACGGCGCTTGGCGTGTATGTCGGGTTGAAGGCGGCGGTGAAATTCCGGCTGGGGATCGACACGACCAAGGGCAAGATCGTCGCCATTCAGGGATTGGGCAAGGTCGGCATGAGCCTGGCTGAAAGTCTCTACCGCGAAGGCGCAAGGCTGATCGTGGCCGACGTCAATCCGCAGGCCGTTGCAAACGCGGTGGAACGGTTCAAGGCGCATGCGGTTTCGGTGGACGAGATCGTCACGGCGGAGTGCGATATCTTTTCGCCAAATGCGCTGGGGGCGATCCTCAACGACAGGACCATTCCCGATATCAAGGCGCGCGTCATCGCGGGTGCTGCGAACAACCAGCTCGAACGCGATCATCACGGCGCGATGTTGAAGGGCAGGGACATTCTTTATGCGCCCGACTACGTCATCAATGGCGGCGGCATCATTCGTGTTGCGGGGCAAATCTTCGATTGGCCGGACGAAGAAGTGGATGCGCGCGTGCGCGGTATCGCCGATACGCTGACGCAGATATTCGTCACCGCGGACAAAACAAACGCGCCGACCAACGTCGTTGCCGACCGTATCGCACAAGAACGCATTGCGGCACGGAAGGCGGGCGCCGGTCAGCGCGCGAAAGCGGCCGAGTGACCTATTTCCGTTTGGCCGCTTCTTCGAACTCCTTCACATTGGGCGGCGGCGTTTCGCGTTTCTTCGGCGCACCGATGGCGCTGCCGCTGTTGTGAGAGGGCGGATCGCTGGCAGGGAACGAATCCTTGCTTTCGCGGTCCACGCGCTTGTTGTCCTTATTCCTTTCGTGCCTGACCTCGCCGGTTTTCGGCAAGGGCGTTTCGTGCGCTGCGCGGGCCATGACGGTCCTCCAGTCTGTTGCTAGAGAACGGCGCCGATGGCTCGGCGGTTCCATCCGCGGTCAGTAGCCGGGGAACAATTGCGGCCACAGCCCGACCAGGCCGATGATGATGAGATAGACGGCCACGAAATAGTTCAGCAGGCGCGGAAGGAACAGGATCAGAACCCCAAAAATAAGCGCGAGCAACGGTTGCACGATCAGGACGTTGACGCTCGTCATGGAAATCTCCTGGAACCGATTCAATCGCCATGATAACGCGGGGAATGGTTGTTGGATGCTAAAGAACGGGCTGCGGACCGCCCGTCGCCCAGTCGAGCAATTCCACCGTGTGAACAACCGGCAACTCCGGCATCCCCTTTGCAATGTGAACGAGGCAGCCGATATTTCCCGCCGCCACGACATCGGGCGCTGTTTTGCGGATGTTCGTGGCTTTCGCTTCGCGAAGCTGCCGGGCGATCTGCGGCTGAAGTATGTTGTAAGTTCCCGCAGAACCGCAGCACAAATATGCTTGCGGCACGTCGACGACTTTGAATCCAACTTTCCGCAAAAGTTGTTTGGGCAAATCGGGGATGCGCTGTCCGTGTTGCAGCGAACACGCCGAATGATAAGCAACCTTTATGGATTGGTTTAACGTGCCCGGCACCAAGCCCAAAAAATCCAGAACCTCGCACGGATCTTTCGCCAGCGCCGCCACCCGCGCGGCCTTTTCGGCATAAGCCGGGTCGTCGCGCAAAAGGTGGCCGTAATCCTTCACCAGCACGCCGCAGCCGGATGCGTTCACGACAATGGCGTCGAGACCTTCGCCTTCGATTTCCTTTGTCCAGCGGTCGACATTGGCGCGGGCGAAATCCTTTGCGTCTTTGCCGAGGTGATGGGTGAGCGCGCCGCAACAGCCGCCGCCGGTGACGATCTCGCAGCCATGGCGGGTGAGAAGCCTGATCGTTGCGGCATCGACTTGCGGGGCGATGACGGGTTGCACGCATCCGCCGAGCAGGGCGACGCGCATCCGATGTTGGCCGATGGCGCTGGTTTGCTGCGGTGTTGCGCGCGGCAGCGAGGCGGGCGCCAGCTCCAACATGGCTTGCAGACGCCGTGGCAATAGCCGCGCGAACGGTTTGGCCAACCGGCTCAATAGAAGCGCTGTTTTGAATCTTCCGCTGTGGGGAAGCACGAATGCGAGAATGTTGCGAAGCATCCGTTCGTGCCACGGACGTGTATAGCTTTCTTCGATCCATTGACAGGCGTTGTCGACGAGATGGGCGTAATCGACACCGGAAGGGCAGGTTGTCATGCAGGACAGGCACGACAGGCAGCGGTCGATGTGCAGCGCATCGTGCGCGGTGGCGGGGCGGCCGGTTTCGAGCATGTTCTTGATGAGATAGATGCGGCCGCGCGGACTATCCAGTTCGTCGCCAAGCAGCGCATAGGTGGGGCACGTTGCCGAGCACAACCCGCAATGGACGCAGGTGCGCAGGATTTGTTCGTTCTCCTGCATTCCGGGCTTGGCGCGTTGCGCATCGGTGAAAGAGGTTTGCATTAGATGCCTGCATACATGCGGCCCGGATTCAAAATTCCGAGCGGGTCGAAGCTTTGTTTGACGCGCTTTGTCAGCGCGGCGAGCGCGGTGGGTTGGGGCTGGAAGACGGCAATGGATGTGCGTGTTTCTTCGCTGGCCGACATCAAGGTTGCGTGGCCGCCGGTCTTTGCCACTTGCAGGCGCAATTCGGCTGCGCTTTCGGGCGTGCCGTCCAAATTCAGCCAAATCAATCCGCCGCCCCAATCGGCAATGGCTTTGGCATTTGGGAAGGACTCCAGAATGTCGGCGCCGCAGTTTGGCGGCACGCAGACGCGCCACAAGGCGGGCATCGGTTCGAGCAGCGACACATCGCGGATAGCGCTCCAGAGATCGTCGCATTCCTCGACGGAGAAATCGAATTGTTTCGCGAGCGTGGCCGCGCGATCGGCAACGGAATCGCGGAAGCCTTCCAGACGCAGCGCGGTGACGGACATGCCGTTGAAATCCGGAAGCCAGGCGGCGCCCGTGATGTCGAAGGGTTGGCCCAAAGCCTTGTTCAACAGGGCGATACCTTTGCGCGCAGATTGGTTGCGCGAAACCAGCGTGGTGCGTGCTTCCGGGCGCGGCAGCACTTTCAGCGTGATGTCGGTGAGCACGGCAAGCGTGCCGAACGAGCCCGTCATCAGTTTCGAGAGATCGTAACCGGTGACGTTCTTCACCACGCGCCCGCCCGCCTTGAAGATTTCGCCGCGGCCGTGGACGGCGGTGAAGCCGAGCAAATGATCGCGCACCGCACCGGCCTGAATGCGGCGCGGGCCGGAAAATCCGGCGGCAACAACACCACCGATGGTTTGCTCGCCCCGATGCGGCGGTTCGAAGGCCAGTTGCTGGTTGTGCTGTGCGAGCAGCGCTTCGATTTCCAAAAGCGGTGTACCGGCGCGCGCGGAGAGAACGAGTTCTTCCGGTTCGTATAGCGTGATGCCGGTGAGTTTTGCGGTGGAGACGCGATGCTTGGCCGTCACAGGGCGGCCGATGACGCGCTTGCTGCCGTTGCCGAGGATTTCCAGCGGTTCGCGATCCGCCGCGGCGGACGCCACGATGTCTGCCATTTCTTCGACGGTGGCCGGGTGAAAATCGGTCATCAGAAACGCGGCAGATCGGGAAAGCGCATTTCGCCGCGATGCACATGCATTCGGCCCAGTTCGGCGCAGCGTTTCAGGTTTGGGAAAACCTTGCCGGGATTGAGCAGGTGCTTTTCGTCGAAAGCGCATTTGAGGCGCATCTGCTGGTCGAGATCGGTTTGGCTGAACATCACCGGCATCAGGTCGCGTTTTTCGATTCCGACGCCGTGTTCGCCCGTCAGCACACCGCCGACTTCGACACAGAGCTTGAGGATGTCGTCGCCGAAATGTTCGGCGGCTTCGAGTTCGCCCGGTTTGTTGGCATCGAACAGGATCAGCGGATGCAGATTGCCGTCACCCGCATGGAAGACGTTCACCACCTGCAACCCGTGCTGGCGTGACATTTCTTCGATGCGGCGCAACACATCCGGCAGGCGTTTGCGCGGGATCGTGCCGTCCATGCAGTAATAATCCGGCGTGATGCAGGCGACGGCGGGGAAGGCGGCTTTTCGTCCGGCCCAGAATTTCAGGCGTTCGTCTTCGGTGTTGCTGACGTAGCAACAGGTGGCACCCGTCGCTTGCGCGATCTCCTGCACGCGGGCGATGCCGCGTTCGATTTCCGTCATCGGGCCGTCGAGTTCGGCGATCAGAAGCGCTTCGACGTCGAGCGGATAACCGGCGTGGACGAAGTTTTCCGCGGCGTGAACGCAGGCGCGATCCATCATTTCCATGCCTGCGGGGATGATGCCTTGGGCGATGACTTGCGCCACGCATTCGCCTGCGGCTTCGACCGAGGGAAAGCCGATCAGCATGGCGCGGGCGTGTTGCGGTTTGGGCAGGATGCGCACGGTCACTTCCGTCACGACGCCGAGCAAACCTTCGGAGCCGACCATCGCGCCCAACAGATCGTAGCCGTCGGGATCAAAATGCGCGCCGCCCAGGCGCACGATCTCTCCCGTCATCAGCACGACTTCCACGCCGAGGATGTTGTTGGTGGTGAGACCGTATTTCAGGCAATGCACGCCGCCGGAATTTTCCGCCACATTGCCGCCGATGGTGCAGGCGAGCTGGCTGGAGGGATCGGGCGCGTAGTAGAAACCGTCCGCCGCGACCGCATTCGAGATGCCGAGATTGGTGACGCCGGGCTGGGCGACGACGCAGCGGTTTTCCAGATCGATGTCCAGAATGCGGTTCAGTTTTGCGAGGCCCAAGGTCACGCCGTCGGCAAGGCCGATGGAGCCGCCGGACAACGAGGTGCCTGCGCCGCGCGGCACGATCTTCACGTCGTTGGCGTGGCAATAGCTGAGCACCGCCGCCACCTCTTCGGTGGAGGCAGGCAGGGCCACGATCATGGGCGGCTGGCGATAGGCGGTGAGCGCATCGGTTTCATAGGGCGCGAGCGCCACCGGATCGTCGATCACGCAATCCGCCGGCAGGATGCGCCGCAGCGCCGCCGCGATTTCGGCGCGGCGGTCGAGCGTCTCCCGGTCGACGGACATGGTCTTCATGCGGCGCGAGTTTAGCCGCACCGCGGGGAAAAGGTGAGGGCGACTAGGGCTGGCGTAAGCGCGCAACCGCCGCGGAATCGAAATATTCGTCCAGCCGCGTCACCTTGCCGTTCTCGACCTTGCAGATGATGACCGCATCCAGCGCCACCTCTTTGCCGTCCTTCCTTGTGCCCTTCAGCGTGTGCTGCTGGACGAACCCGCCCGGAAAGGTGTGGACGCGGCGGTTGGCATATTGCCGCTTGGGGATGCGCTCGATGAAGCCGGTCAGCGTGGCCTCGTTGTCCTCCAGCGTCTGCTCCAGGCCGTCGGTGTTGTGCCAGATCTTGACGTTGGGGGCGTAGACCTCGCGCAGGATGGCGATGTTTCCCTGTTCGAGGCCGTCGAAGAACCGTTTGGCCAGAGCGGCGATGTCATCCATTTGGCTTTCCTTCCTGTTTTTTCTGGGCGGAATACTATTGTTTAGATTTCGAAGTGTCTAGAATTGACCGCGCCCGAAAGGCCCGTTATCGCCATACACATGAGCGAAGTCCCGGACATCCTCGACGCCTTGCGCCGGATGAAAGTGGTGGGCGCAAACGAGACGCCCGCCATCACCGCACTTTCGGGCGGGGTTTCCGGCGACGTCTTTCAGGTAGAGCTTGCGTCCGGGCCGATCTGCGTGAAGCGGGCATTGCCGAAGCTGCGTGTGGCGGCGGAATGGCTGGCGCCGGTGGAGCGCATCCACAGCGAGGTCGACTGGTTTCGGTTTGCGGGGGAAGTGGAGCCCGGCTGCGTGCCGCGCATCATCGCCGAGGACAAGCAGGCGCATCTGTTCGCGATGAATTATTTCGAGCCCGCCGATTATCCGGGATGGAAGGCGCAGTTGCTGGACGGCCATGTCGATTCCGATTTCGCGGGCGAAGTGGGGCGCGCCATCGCTTCCATTCACGGCGCGAGTGCGGGGCGGGCGGATGTGGCCGCGAAGTTTGCGCATGACGACATGTTCATGGCGCTGCGGATCGAGCCATATCTGCTTTACACCGCAAAAGCCCATCCCGACCGTGCGGCGCGCATCGAGGAGATGGCGCGCGATCTGGCGGCGTCGCGCATTGCGTTGATGCATGGCGATGTCAGCCCGAAGAATATTCTTGTGGGGCCGGAGGGGCCGATTTTTCTGGATGCGGAAACCGCTTGTTACGGCGATCCGGCGTTCGATCTGGCGTTCTGTCTCAATCATCTTCTGCTCAAATGCGTTTGGGCGCCTGCCCATGTGTCCGCCTATATCCGCGCCTTCGATGCCTTGCGGCATGGCTATTTTGGCGAAGCGAAATGGGAAAGTGCGGACGGGTTGGACAAACGCACAGCCGGGCTTCTTTCCGCATTTCTTCTTGCGCGCATCGATGGGAAATCGCCCGTCGAATACATCACCGATCCGAACCGAAAAGCGTTTGTGCGGGCGGCGGCGCGGGATTTTCTTTCGCAATCGGGCCTCACGCTTTCCGACATGGCGGGCGCGTGGCACAGCAAGGTCAGCAAATTATGAGCCGTATTCAATCCGTCAAAGCCCGCCAGATTTGGGATTCGCGCGGGCGGCCCACCGTGGAAGCGGACATTCGCCTGGAAGGCGGCGCGTTCGGACGCGCGGCGGCACCGGCAGGCGCATCGCGCGGGATTCACGAAGCCATCGATCTGCGCGATGGCGGCACAAAGTTCGGCGGCTTCGGCGTCGACAAGGCGGTGGCCAATGTGAACGGGCCGATTGCCAAGGCGTTTGTGGGAAAGCACGCGGATCAGGAAGCGTTGGATGCGCTGCTTTCCGAACTCGACGGCACGCCGAATTTCTCGCGGCTGGGCGGCAATGCAACGGTTGCGGTTTCGCTGGCGCTATCGCATGCGCTGGCTGATGCGGCGGAGAAACCGCTTTGGAAATATCTCGCCAATGGCAAGGTGCGGTTGCCGGTGCCGGAAATCCAGATCTTCGGCGGCGGCGCACATGCGGGGCGGCGCACCGATATTCAGGATTTCATGGTGATGGTGCCGGGCGCGGAGAATTTGCGCCGGGCGTTCGAGATCACGGGCGATGTCTATCGTGCGGCGGGCGCGCTGATGGCCGATGAGAACCGGCTTTCGGGCACGGCGGACGAGGGCGGATGGTGGCCGAATTTCGATTCCAACGAGGACGGGCTTTCGACATTGACGCGCGCCATCGAAAAGGCGGGATACAAGCCGGGGCAGGACGTGTTCATCTCGTTGGATATTGCTTCCAGCGAATTCTATCGCGAAGGCGCGTATCAGCTTGGGCTCGATGGCGCGCGGCTAGACACCGATGCGATGATCGAGTTGGTGACCGGCTGGTGCAATCGCTATCCCATTCTCTCCGTCGAAGATCCGGTGGCGCAGGACCATATCGAGGCGATGGCAAAGATCACGGCGGCGATCGGCGGCAAGGTGCAGATCGTGGGCGACGATTTTCTGGTCACCGATGCGGCGCGCGTGAAGCGGGCGGCGGATGCTGGCGCATGTAATTGTGCGTTGATCAAGGTCAATCAGGCAGGCACGGTTTCGCGCGCCCATGCAGCGTTGCGTGCGGCGAAGGATGCGGGATGGGCTGTGATTGTTTCGGCACGATCCGGTGAGACGGAGGACGTTTCCATCGCGCATCTTTCAACCGGTTGGGATGCGGGACAATTCAAGGTGGGCTCTTTCGCACGTTCCGAACGAATGGCGAAATGGAACGCGTTGCTGCGGATCGAGGAAGAGATGGGCGACGACGCAACATTTGCCGGTTGGGGCGGGTTGCCCGCTTTGGTGCGGCGGTGAATATCGTTCTGCATTATCGCGCGAGCGAAGGGTTCAAGGCGCAGCTTGAGGCGGCGTTGCTGCCGGGTATGAAGCTGTTCGTCATCGATGAAAGCGACGATGCGACGGCTGCGATGCGCGAGGCGACGGCTTTGCTGCATGTGCTGCGGCCGGTAAAGGCGGCGGATATCGAAGCGGCGCCGAAGCTGAAATTGATCCAGAAGATCGGTGTGGGCGTGAACACTATCGATCTGGAAGCGGCGAAGCGACATGGCGTGGCCGTGTGCAACATGCCGGGCACGAACACGCAGGCCGTGGCGGAGATGACGTTGATGCTGATGCTTTCGGCGATCAGGCGCACAACCTATTTCGATCCGCTGATGCGAAAAGGCGCGGGCTGGCGGCCGGATACGAGCGAGTTCGACCGCACGGGCGAGATAGCCGGGCGGACCATCGGTTTTGTCGGTTATGGCGCGGTGCCGCAGCGGTTGACGCCGGTTTTGAAAGCGTTGGGTACGACGCTTCTTTATCATGCGCGCAGCGGCAAGCAGGCGGTGGATGCGAAATATGTTTCGCTCGACGAGTTGCTGTCGCGGTCCGACATCGTTTCGCTGCATTGCCCGGCGACGCCCGAAACCATCGGCATGATTTCGCGCGAGGCCATCGGCAAGATGAAACCCGGTGCGATTTTGGTGAATACGGCGCGCGGCGAATTGGTGGATGAGGCCGCGCTGGTGGACGCGCTGAAATCGGGTGCGCTGGCGGCGGCGGGATTGGATGTGTTGCGCAATGAGCCGGTGACGGATCATCCGCTGTTTTCGCTTTCGAATGTGGTGGTGACGCCGCATATCGCGTGGCTGACGCCGGAAACGCTGGCGCGCAGCGTCGATGTCGCGATCGAGAATTGCCGCCGCATCGGAACGGGCGAAACGCTTTTGCATCGGGTTGTCTAGATCATGCAGGATATTGTGCTTATTCCCAGCCAGCTTTGCACCGAGCTGGTGTTCGAGCCGCAAATGCCGGTGCTTTCAGCGCTGGGCCGGCCGCGTGTGTTCGTGCAGCGCGATCACGATAGTGTTGGCGCGATGGCGCAATCGGTTCTGGAGGCCTCGCCCGAACGGTTCACGCTCATCACCCACGGCATGGGCGGGTTCGTGGCGTTCGAGATGCTGCGGCGCGCACCGCAACGCATTCAGCGGCTTGTGCTGATGAGCGCATTGGCGCCTGCCGACACACCGAAACAGACCGAGCGGCGAATGGGCTATATAAGGCTGGTCGAGCAGGGGCGGTTCGACGGAATCATCGAAGAACGCATTCCGATGCTGGTGCATCCGTCGCGCACGGGGGATGCCACGCTAACCGCGATCCTGCGGCGCATGGCGAGCGACACGGGGGCGGGGGTTTTTCAACGCCAGCAGCGCGCGATCATGGCGCGGCCGGATAGCCGTCCGATGCTGGCGTCGATTGCGTGTCCGACGATGCTGGTGTTCGGGCGGCAGGACGGGATTACGACCATCGAGCATCAGAACGAGATGCGGAATGCCATTCCCGATGTGCGGCTCGAAATCATCGAGGATTGCGGACACATGATGACGCTGGAGAAGGCGGGGGAAGTGAATGGGTTGTTGGAGAGATTTTTGAAATGACGCTTACCTCCCCCTTGTGGGGAGGTCGGAGAGCGAAGCGATCCGGGTGGGGGACCGAGGTCGGGCACCGTCCCCCACCCGAAAAATCTTCGCTGCGCTCAGATTTGTTCGACCTCCCCACAAGGGGGGAGGTGAGAAGAAAAACTATCCGGCGATCTCTTTGCGCACGATCTTCGTTCCGTCGACCATCGCCTTCAATTTTCCGAATGCGACTTCGCGTGACAGATATTTCATCCCGCAATCCGGCGCGATCATCAGGCGGTCGGGCGAGGTGTGTTTCAGGCCTTCTCGGATGCGAGCCGCCACCGTTTCCGGTGTTTCGACCGTGAGATCGTTCAGGTCGACCACGCCGAACATCACTGTCTTGTGCGGCAGGTCGCGCAGAACGACAGGATCGAGGCGCGGTTGGGCGGCTTCGATGGAGATGATGTCGGCGGCGCAATCGTCCAGTTCGGCGAGAAAGGAATAGCCATTGGGTTTGGCCGCGCCCTTGTGCACATGAGCATAGCCGAAACAGACGTGCAGCGCGGTTTTGCCCTTCACGCCTTCGAGCGCCTTGTTGATTGCTTTCACCGCGTATTTGCGCGCGGCTTCCGGGCGGGCCTGCACGTACGGTTCGTCGAGCTGGACGATGCTGACGCCCGCCGCGAAAAGATCCTTCAATTCGGCGTTGACGGCCTCGGCGTAATCCATCGCGAGCGCTTCGTCGCTGGCATAGTGATCGTTCTGCGCCTGCTGCGTCATGGTGAAAGGGCCGGGCAGGGTGATCTTGATCGGTTTGTCGGTGGTGCGCTTGATGAGGGCGATGTCCTGCGCCTCGATGGGGGCGATGCGGCGGATGGCGCCGGACACGCGCGGAACGGGATTGGCGGCACCCGTGCGGTCGATGGCCGTGCCGGGCTTTTCGGTGTCGATGCCGCTGAGCGCGGTGGCCAGGCGATTGGAATAGCTTTCGCGGCGCATTTCGCCGTCGCCAACGATGTCGATTCCGGCACGTTCCTGATCGTGGATCGCGATGATGGTGGCGTCGTCCTGTGCGGTTTGCAGGAGGTCTTCGCCCACCCGCCAGAGTTCGCGGGCCCGCACGCGCGGCGGCAAACGGTCTTTGAGCTTCTCGCGGTCGATCAGCCATTCGGGCTGGGGGTAGCTTCCGACAATCGTGGTGGGCATCAGGGGAAGGTTGGGCACGGTCTGTCCGCCGAATTGATTAGTTATCTATCTAACAGGATAGTATAAGGGCGGCAAGGATTTGAGCCGGGTTTGCGTTTTGGGCGAGGTCGCCCTATGCCTCTTTCAAGGCAATGGGGAAACGAAGCAGATGGCGGCCAAGAAAGCCCCCGAACAGAACGCGCATTTCTATGACAACCCCATGAACAGCATTGGGTATCTCACGCGCATTACTTTCCGTTCCTTTTCCCGCAACCTGGAGCGCATGACCCTGGAATTTGGCGTGTCTGCCGGACAGTGGCCTTTCCTGCGCGCGCTATGGAACGAAGAGGGCATGACGCAACGCGAGCTTTCCCGCCGCGTCGCCATGCGCGAACCCACCACGGTGACGGCGCTGAACGGCATGGAACGGGCGGGCTTCATCAAGCGCGTGCCGAGCAAGGAAGACCGCCGCAAGGTGCACATTTTCCTGACCGCCAAGGGGCGCCGGCTGCGCGACAAGTTGATTCCCTGCGTGTCGGATGTGAACGCGATTGCGGCGCGCGACCTCGATCCCGCGGATATCGCGACGTTGCGGCGTGTTTTGCTGAAGATGAGCGACAATCTCGCGCGGGAAGAGGCGGCCTATCTCAAATCCCATGCCGGGGTGACGCTGCCGATGGGGTCGGAAACGCCCTAAAGCGGAAATACGAGGGAATTCTTGATCGACGCTGCGTCGCAGATCGAGATCTTTTCCTTGAACTTCAGCGTGCCGCCCTCGCGCGCCACCACATCCTTGTAGCGGCCGGCGGCAAACGCTGTTGTCGGCTGACCTTCGATGGTTTCGAATACGGCGAAATTGGCGGTGACGTTCCAGACGCCGGTTTGCGGGGTGACCGTGAAGCCCGAAATCAGGTGGCGGTAACGGCGCGGAATGGTCATCGACAGATGCTCGATGGCATAGACGCGGTCTTCTATGGCGCCGCGCGAATCGCAGGACATCAGCGCAAGCGCCCAGCCGCGTGCCAGGTTTTCGCGGGTGACGATTTTGTAGACCGCGTTTTCGACGAATAGCGCGGGCCATTCGGAGAGCGGGCCTTCGTCGATGAGATCGGCGTAGCGCGTGTAGAGCGCCTGGATTTCCAGCATCATGTCGCTCACAGGCCCATCACCTCGCGGTAATAGCCGTAGAAGGCGCGGATCGCGGTTTCGGTGACGATGTGATCGTGGTCTTCGGTACCGCGTCCGCCCATTTCCACAACGGCGGCCCGTTCGGCATCGACATGGATGCCGCGCTGGGCGAGATCCATCACCTCGCTGTCGTCGAGCGAGACGAAACCTGCGGGGCCCATCAAATTTGCGTGACGCAGGCGGCGGGCCTGCATCGCCTCGTCGTCGTCTGCGTAACCGAAGAACGTCCAGTTGAGATCGAAGGCATCGGGGCCTGCGGGCACG
>DASZYI010000154.1:0-39626 GCA_035545475.1 Rhizomicrobium sp. | reverse complement strand
TCCGAAGTCGCCGACGACATCGAAGTCAGCCTGATACAGGAACAGGTCGAGATGGGCGTCGCCATCCGCATGGCGGTGCTCGATGCGCTGGCGCGCGGACTTCCGCGCGAAGGCAGGAACGCATGACCAAGCGATTGGCCTTCCGCAACGCCCGCCTGATCGACCCCGCAAGCAAGCTCGATGCGCGCGGCGGATTGCTGATCGAAAACGGCAAGATCGCCGATGTCGGTCCGCGCCTGTTCAACGACGCCGATCCCAACGATCCCGAAGTGATCGATTGCAAAGGCCTGGTCCTCGCGCCGGGACTGATCGACATGCGCGTCTTCACCGGCGAACCCGGCAGCGAACATCGCGAAACGCTTGAATCCGCAAGTCGCGCGGCTGCCGCTGGCGGGGTGACCACCATGGTCGTGATGCCCAACACCGACCCGGTGATCGACGAACCCTCATTGGTCGATTTCATCAAGCGCCGTGCCGCCGCCACCGCAAGCGTGCGCGTATTGCCCATGGCGGCCCTGACCAAGAATCTCGCCGGCGAGGTGATGACCGAGATCGGCTTGTTGCTGGAGGCAGGCGCGGTGGCCTTCACCGATGCAGACCGCTCCATCGCCAACGCCCGTGTCCTGCGCCGTGCGCTTGCTTATGCCTCGACCTTTGGTGCGCTGGTGGTCGGCCATGCCGAAGACCCCTCGCTCTCCGACGGCACGTCAATGAACGAAGGCGAATATGCGATGCGTCTCGGCATTCCGTCCGCGCCGTCCATGGCCGAGACTTTGATGGTCGAACGCGACATCCGCCTCGTTGAATTGACGGGCGCGCGCTATCACTTCGGCCAAATCTCCTGTCGCGCTTCACTGGACGCGATTGCCGCGGCCAAGGCGCGAGGCCTCAACGTCACTTGCGCAGTATCTGCGCATCATCTGGCACTGAACGAACTCGACGTTGGCTCCTATTACACCTTCCGCAAGGTAAAGCCGCCGCTGCGCTCGGAAGACGATCGCGCAGCGATGAACGAAGGTGTGGCCAACGGCACCATCGACGTGATCGTATCGAGCCACGATCCACAGGCCGCCGATACCAAGCGCCAACCTTTCGCACAGGCCGCGTTCGGCGCGGTGGGATTGGAGACGCTGCTTCCGGCCGCGCTTGGCGTCCATCACGATGGCGCCGATCTATCGCTGGTCCTGGCGGCACTCACCTCAGCGCCCGCACGCATCCTCGGTATCGAAGGCGGCAGGCTGGCCAAAGGCGCCCCCGCCGATGTCATTCTGTTCGATCCCGGCGAACCCTTCGTGGTAGAGGCGGAGAAGCTTCATTCGCGCGCCAAGAATACGGCGTTCGAAGGCCGTAAATTCCAGGGCCGTGTGCGGCAAACCTATGTCGGCGGTGCGTGCGTTTTCGACGCCTCCAAAGAGAGGAACGCATGATCGAGATGCTGAAGCAGTTCTATTGGGTGATGCTTGGCGGCGAATGGCCCATTGCGCTCGCGGCCCTTGGCCTTGGCTATCTGATCGGCTCCATTCCGTTCGGCGTGATCTTCACACGCCTTTCCGGGGCCGGCGACATCCGCAAGATCGGCTCAGGCAACATCGGCGCCACAAATGTGTTGCGCACCGGAAACCGCTGGGCCGCGGCGGCCACTTTGATTTGCGATGCGGGCAAGGGCTTTCTCGCCTTCTGGATCATGTTGAAGGCCCCGCATTACTGGTATTCCGCACCTATCGCAGCGCTCGGTGCGATGTTGGGCCATCTGTTTCCGTTCTGGATTCGCTTCAAAGGCGGAAAAGGTGTGGCGACCTATCTCGGCATCATGCTCGCAATGTCGTGGGTGGTAGGGTTGCTCTTTGCCGCCACTTGGGCCATTGCCGCGCGCGTCTGGAAAATATCGTCATTGTCGGCGCTCATCGCCGCGGCCTTGGCGCCCATATTCGTCTGGATCTTGCTGGGAAGCTATCTGGCGGCGTTTACGGTTCTTCTGACCATTATGATTTTCATCACGCATCGCGAGAACATCGTCAGGCTGCGCGCAGGCACCGAGCCGCGCATAGGCGCCAGCTCCAAAACCGAAACGGTGGACGAAGAGAACGCACTCGATGCCGGTTAAAACTTCGCTCGGCGAAAGCGAGCGCCGCGCATGGTTGAGGCTTGCACGCACACCCAATGTCGGGCCGGTCACCTTCAAGGCGCTCCTCGAACGCTTTGGGTCCGCCGAATTTGCATTGGCGAACATCCCGCGTCTCATCGGCCGCGGTGGCGGCGAGCCTGTGCGGGCGCCGTCTATCGCTGACGTCGACCGCGAACTCGAAGCCCTGATGCGTGCGGGGGGATGCATGATCGCGTCGTGCGAACCCGAATTTCCACGCGGTCTGGCTGCGCTCGATGCACCGCCGCCGGTGATCGAAACGCTTGGCCACGGCTCGCTTCTCTCGCGCGATGCCGTTGCTATTGTCGGCGCTCGCAACGCCTCCGCTTTGGGCCGCAAGTTCGCCGAACGGATGGCGCGCGATCTTTCCGACGCCGGATTGCTCGTCGTTTCCGGGCTCGCGCGGGGGATTGATGCCGCAGCGCATGACGGCTCGCTGGCGGGCGGCACGGCGGCTGTGCTGGCCGGCGGGGTCGATGTCGTCTATCCGCCCGAACACGAAGCGCTTTACAAAGCCATCGCGGCACAAGGTGTGGTCGTATCCGAAGTGCCCTTCGGCACTGCACCGCTTGCTCGCCACTTTCCCCGCCGCAATCGCATTATTTCCGGCATCGCGCGGGGCGTCGTGATTGTCGAAGCGGCTGAAGGTTCCGGCTCGCTCATCACTGCGAACTATGCGCTGGAGCAGGGCCGCGAGATTTTTGCCGTTCCCGGTTCGCCGCTCGATCCGCGTGCCAAGGGCACCAACCGTCTGATCCGCGAAGGCGCCACCTTGACCGAAAGTGTCGATGATGTGCTGGCGGTGCTGAAGCCGATCCTGGGCAACGGCTTTGGCGATCCCGAAGCGGGAGGAAGCCCGCAAGCGCCCGCCGATGCCAACGCGCTCGAAGCCGAGGCCGATCGCATCCGGTCCCGGGTCGAGGAAGCATTGGGCCCAGCGCCGGTCGAAGTCGATGACCTGATTCGGCAAATCGGAGCACCCGCCGCCGTCATTCTCACCGTCCTTTTGGAACTTGAGCTTGCCGGCCGGCTGGCGCGCGACGCGGGCAATCGCGTGGGCTGGATCTAGCGCTGCTTGGTCAACGCATCAGCTTCCAACGACGCCAACGCCAGCAGGTGGGCTAGAATTGTCTGTCCCTGTTCCTCTGCGATGGCCTTGAGCTGGCCCAGCATGTCCCGCGTGTAGCGGGCACTGTCGGCTGGGGAAATGTCGGATGGCTGGGGGACGGGATTGCGGAACGGCTGGTTCATGGCGGGAGAGGTGACCGGCGCAGGATGAATGCCTCGTTAACTACAATGGCCTTACAATAAATGCAACCTATAGTTACATTCATAGGCAAATATCGAGGAAATGCATATCTAGGGTAGTAATTTTACCACCTTCACGTTGACAGGCCCCAATCGGGTCCATCAGTGTCCGCGCCGTTTTGCCGGGAATGCCTATTTATAAGGTGACCCCAAACCCGCAGAGAGTACCCGGTTCCCCATGAATGTTCTTGTCGTCGAGTCCCCGGCCAAAGCCAAAACCATCAACAAGTACCTTGGCCCCGGCTACAAAGTTCTCGCCAGCTTCGGCCACATCCGCGACCTGCCGTCCAAAGACGGTTCTGTGAAACCGGATGCCGACTTCGCGATGGAATGGGAAGTCGACACCCGCGCCCAGAAGCGCATCAAAGACATCGCCGATGCCGTAAAGGGCGCCGACAAGCTTATCCTGGCGACCGACCCCGATCGCGAAGGCGAGGCGATTTCCTGGCACGTTCTCGAAGTGCTCAAGCAGAAGAAGGCGCTGGGCAAGACGCCGGTGGAGCGCGTGGTGTTCAACGCGGTCACCAAAAATGCCGTACTCGATGCCATCGCGCACCCGCGCCCGATCAATGAAGAACTGGTCGATGCCTATCTCGCGCGCCGCGCGCTCGACTATCTTGTGGGCTTCACGCTGTCCCCGGTGCTGTGGCGCAAGCTGCCTGGCGCGAAGTCGGCCGGTCGCGTGCAATCGGTTGCGTTGCGCCTGATCTGCGAACGCGAACTCGAGATCGAAGCCTTCAAGCCGCAGGAATATTGGAGCATCGACGCCGATATGTCCGTGCCGGAAGGCACGTTCACGGCGCACCTCACGCATCTCGACGGCAAGAAACTCGACAAGCTTTCGATCAAGAACGAAGCCGAAGCCGCCCGTGCGGTCTCCGCCATCAACGCGCAGAAATTTTCCATCGGCAGCGTGGAATCCAAGCCGGTCAAACGGCATCCTTCGCCGCCCTTCATCACCTCCACGCTCCAGATGGAAGCGTCCCGCAAGCTGGGTTTCGCGGCCAAGCGCACCATGCAGATCGCGCAACAGCTTTATGAAGGCGTGGACATCGGCGGCGAAACGGTCGGCTTGATCACCTATATGCGTACCGACGGCGTGCAGATGGCGGGCGAGGGCATTGCCGACGCGCGCCGCACCATCGGCGAACGCTTCGGCGACCGTTACCTGCCCGGCGTGCCGCGCGCCTATTCCAGCAAAGCCAAGAATGCGCAGGAAGCCCACGAAGCCATCCGCCCCACGAGTTTCGCGCGCACTCCCGAAAAAATCGCGCGTGCGCTCGATCAGGACCAGGCCAAGCTCTACGACCTGATCTGGAAGCGCGCCATCGCAAGCCAGATGGAAAGCGCCGAGCTTGAGCGCACAACGGTCGATGCCGTTTCAGCGGACAAGCAGATCACCTTGCGCGCGACCGGCAGTGTCGTGACGTTCGATGGCTTCCTGACGCTCTATCAGGAAGGCAAGGACGACGAGTCCGACGAAGACGGCGCCAAGCTGCCGCGGGTGAAAGAAAACGATCCGGCGAAGCTGGAGAAGGTCACGCCCGAACAGCATTTCACCGAACCGCCGCCGCGCTATTCCGAAGCGAGCCTCGTGCGCAAGCTGGAAGAACTCGGCATCGGCCGCCCGTCAACCTACGCGACGATCCTTTCCGTGCTGCGCGACCGCGCCTATGTGCGGATGGATCGCAACCGCTTCATTCCGGAAGACAAGGGCCGCATCGTCACCGCGTTCCTCACGAGCTTCTTCGGTCACTACGTCGAATATGGCTTCACCGCCGATCTCGAAGAGAAGCTCGACGAAGTTTCGGCGGGCGAACTCGGCTGGAAACAGTTGCTGCGCGATTTCTGGGAAGGCTTTTCCGCCGCCATCGGCGAGACGAAGGATCTCAAGATTTCGCAGGTCATCACGACGCTGGACGAAATCCTGTCGCCCCACATTTTCCCGCAAGGCGTCAACGGAGACGATCCGCGCAAATGCCCCTCCTGCGAAGGCGGGCGACTGAACCTCAAGCTCGGCCGCTTCGGCGCGTTCATCGGCTGCTCGAACTATCCCGAATGCCGCTTCACCCGCCGCCTCGGCGCAAAGCCGGGCGACGAAGGCGATGCAGCGCCGCGCGTGCTCGGCGTCGATCCGCAGACGGGTGAACAGATCGAATTGAAGGTCGGCCGTTTCGGGCCCTATGTTCAGCGCGGCGACGGCGAGAAGCCCGCACGTTCCGGCATCCCGAAAGGCATGAACGCCGACAATGTCGATCTCGAATATGCGCTGAAGCTGCTGTCATTGCCGCGCGAGATCGGCACCCACCCCGAAACCGGCAAAGTCATCACTGCGAATTTCGGACGCTTTGGACCTTACGTTGCAAGCGACGGCCAATACGCCTCGCTGGAATCGCCGGAAGAAGTGTTCACCGTCGGCATCAACCGCGCGGTCACGTTGCTTGCGGAACGAAAGGCAAAAGGCAAAGGCCGCCGTCAGGCCGAAGCGCTGAAGGAACTGGGCGCCCATCCCGAAAGCAACGCCGCGGTGAAAGTGCTGAAAGGCCGTTACGGGCCTTACGTCAGCGATGGCACGACCAACGCCACCATTCCCGAAGGCATCGAACCCGCCTCGGTGACGATGGAGCAGGCGGTCGAATGGCTCGCCGCGCGCGCGGCCAAGGGCGGCAAGAAGAAGCCCGCAAAAAAAGCCAAGGCTGCGCCAAAGAAAGCCGCCGCCACAAAGGCAAAGCCGAAAGCCAAAAAGGGCGCGCCCAAACCAACGAAAGAAGCCGCCGAATAGGACATCGCGACAGGCTTGGAATACCGACATTGAAAATGAAAGAGCCTGATTGAAGAAGAAAACCAGCAAACCGCGCCCGCCGCTCTCCAAGGACTCCATCCTTGATGCGTTGGCGCGCGAACCGAAGCTCTCCAAGCACGATCTCGCGCGCTATATGGGTGTGCACGGTAACGAACGCGTCGAACTGAAAAGTCTGCTGAAGGAGCTTGAGGACGAAGGCCGGATTGCGCGCGATGGGCGGCGCGCGTTCAAGAAGGCGGGAACCCTGCCGGATGTCGCCGTTCTCGAAATCATCGGACAGGATCCCGACGGCGAATTGCTCGCGCGCCCGCAGAAATGGGACGGCGACGACAAGCCGCCCCAGATCGTCGTCATGCCCGGCCGCGAAGGCCAGCCCCCCGGCAGGGGTGAACGTATCCTCGCGCGCATCAAAAAAGGCGAAGACGGTTACGAAGCCCGCGTCATCAAAAGTCTCGGTGCAAGCGTTCACCGGGTTCTCGGTGTCTATCGCCAGCGCGCCGATCACGGCCGCATCGCGCCTATCGACCGCAAGAGCCGACACGACTTCATCGTTCCCGCCATCTATCGCGGCGGCGCTGCGCAGAATGAACTCGTTCTCGCCGAGCCATTGTCGGGCCGCACAGAGGGCACGCCGCGCGCGCGCGTTGTTCAGCGGCTGGGAAGCATGGATGCGCCGAAGGCCGTCAGCCTCATCGCCATCTACGCGCACGGCATTCCGACCGAATTTCCCAAGGATGTGCTGGACGAAGCAAAGCGCGCCAAACCCGCCGACCCGCGCGGCCGCACCGATCTGCGTCATATCCCGCTGGTCACCATCGACCCGGAAGACGCGCGTGACCATGACGATGCGGTTTGGGCCGGACCCGATGACGATCCGAAAAATCCCGGCGGTCATGTCGGGATCGTCGCGATTGCCGACGTGGCGCATTATGTGACGCCGGGCTCCGCGCTCGACCGCGAAGCCTATCATCGCGGCAACTCCGCCTATTTCCCCGACCGCGTTGTGCCGATGTTGCCGGAAATCTTGTCCGCCGACCTCTGCTCCCTTCGCGAGGGCGAGGACAGGGCCTGTCTCGCCGTGCGCATGGTGTTCGACAGGAACGGCCGCAAACTCCGCCACGAATTCGTGCGCGGTATCATGCGTTCCGCTGCACGCCTCACCTATGCGCAAGCCCAGCGCGCCTTCGACGGCAAGCCGGACGACGACAATGTGGAAATCGCGCGAACGGCGCTGACGCCGCTATGGAATGCCTATCAGGCGCTCGCCAAGGCCCGCGACGCCCGCGATCCTTTGGCGCTCGATCTTCCCGAACGCCGCATTGTGATCGGCGAAACGGGCAAGGTGAAATCCATCGCCTATCGCGAGCGCCTGGAATCCATGCGTCTGATCGAAGAGTTCATGATCCAGGCCAATGTCGCCGCTGCCGAGGCGCTGGAAAAGGCGAAAATCCCGCTGATCTATCGCATCCACGAACAGCCCTCGAAGGAAAAGCTTTACACCTTCGCCGATTTCCTTCGCACGCTCGACATCCCTTTCGCCAAGGGGCAGGTCATCAAACCGGCCGCCTTCAACCGCATTCTGGAACGCGTGAAGACGACGCCCTATGTCAACGTCCTCAATGACGTAACGCTTCGAACGCAGGCGCAGGCCGTCTATTCGCCAAACAACATCGGCCATTTCGGCCTCAACCTGTCCCACTACGCCCATTTCACCTCGCCGATCCGCCGTTATGCAGATCTCATCGTGCATCGCGCCTTGATCCACGCGATGCGTGCCGGCGATGACGGGCTCACCAACGCGGAAATGGCGAAACTCGAACAGATCGCCGAACACATTTCCATGACCGAACGCCGCGCGATGGCCGCCGAACGGGATTCAACCGACCGCTATGTCGCCGCCTATATGGAAAAGAAAATCGGTTCCATCTTCGAGGCTCGCGTCACCGGTATCGCAAGTTTCGGCCTGTTCGTGCACGTACCGGAATCCGGCGCCGAAGGTTTGATCCCGCAGCGCTCGCTGGATTTCGATTATTACCGCCACGACAAAGCCCGCCACGCTCTCGTCGGCGACCGCACGGGCAGGCGCTACAAATTGGGCGACATGCTGAAGGTCCGCCTTGTGGAAGCCGCACCTCTCACCGGCGGGTTGCGGTTCGAGACGATGCCGTCCAAGCCAACGCTGGACGGGCAAAAGCCATGGCACAAGAACCGCAAACCTGTGACCGTCGTCAAGAAAGGCGGACGCAAACGTTGAGTTGACCTCGCCGTCAACTGCCTTACCTTTGCGTCCAGCAGGAGTTCTTTTTGACGACGCCCATCTTCGATACCGACAACGAAAAGATTATTGCCGGCGCACTGCGCCCCAAGGATGCCGCTACGCTGATCCTTGTGAAACGCGATAGCGGGGAACCGCGCGTTCTGATGGGGCGCCGTCATCACGGCATGGCGTTCATGGCCGGAAAGTATGTGTTCCCCGGCGGACGCGTCGATCCGGGCGATCAGCGTCTGCTGGTGCAAAGCGAATTGCGCCCCGACGTGTTGACGAAACTCGCAAGCGGAACCACCGCATCGCGCGCAAAAGGCTTGGCGCTTGCCGCCATCCGCGAAACCTTTGAAGAAACGGGCGTCATCTTCGGGGAGCGCTGCGAAAAACTGCCCCGCACCAAAACAGCCGCGTGGAAACGTTTCTTTTCGCACGGCCTGATGCCGCGTCTGGACAGGCTCGAATATATCGCCCGCGCTATCACACCGCCGAACCGCACCCGCCGCTTCGACGCGCGGTTCTTCATGGCCGATGCCGCCCATATCGGTCACGCGCTCGACCGCGCCGAGTCCGACGAACTGCTGGAAGCCTGCTGGCTGACCTTTGAGGAGGCGAGGGCGCAGGACCTGCCAACCATCACGCGAAGGATGATCGACGAGGTCGAGGCCCGCGTGGCCAAACCTGACGAAACCCGCCCGGTTCCCTTCTTCCGCTTCCGTAACAACCGGCCGAGTCTCGACTATCTTTAGGCCGATTTCCCAGATTTCCTAAAGGGTTAGGGGCTTCCTTGACTTCGCGCGCGTCCTGACTAGGTTACGGCCCCTTCGAACAGGAGCATGTCATGGCGAAGCCGACCACCGCGAAAATCCGTCTCAACAGCGAGGGCGGCACGGGCTTTTTCTACGTTGCGAAAAAGAACACCCGCACCATGACCGAGAAGTTCACGATCAAGAAGTACGACCCGGTCCTGCGCAAGCACGTCGAATTCAAAGAAGGCAAGATCAAGTAGGCTCGCGAAGAAGAATCCCTTCTTCTTCCCCCTACCTTTTTTTACCTCCCCCCTTGTGGGGAGGTCAAAGAAAAGCATTTCCCTCTTGGGGCCCGCTATTCACGCAGCCTTTGCCTTCTCGACCGATGAAACAAACCCGCCGATGTGTTTCAAATAGACGGGCGCCAGAGCCGCCGTGAAATCATGCGCCATGCCCGGCACGATCACGAGTTGCGCGCCGGGAATGCTGGCCGCCGTATCCTTGCCGCCCTCGACAGGTATCAACGGATCGTCCGCACCGTGGATCACCAGGGCAGGGCAGCGCACATTCTTCAAAACGTCGTTGCGCGGTTGCGCCACGACAATGGCGAAAAGCTGACGCGCCGCACCCGTCGGCTCATACGGAACGCGATCCACTTCGAACTGCACCACGCGATCGAGTTCTTCTTCGGAGGCCGGATAACCGGGACTGCCAATCGTCCGCCAAATCTTCTTTCCCGCCTCAATCCGGTCTTCGCGGCTGGTGCTCGCGGGCGGCGTCACTAGCACGGCCATCGCCTCCGGTTTTGCCGGCGGCAGATCGCGCCGTCCCGTGGTGGACATGATCGAGACAAGGCTTTTCGCGCGGTCGCCATGTTTGGCGGCAACGAGTTGCGCGATCATCCCGCCCATCGAAGCACCAACGATATGCGCACGTTCGATGCCGAGCGCATCGAGCACGCCCACAGCATCGGCCGCCATGTCGTCCAGCGTGTAAGGCGCCATCGTCACGGGCTGTCCCGACATGATCTTGGCCATCGCCTCCATCGGATTGGGTGCGCCCTTGCCGAGCAGATGCGTGGATTTGCCGACATCGCGGTTGTCGAACCGGATCACGCGAAAACCGAGATCGGCCAGCCCTTGGCAAAGGGCGGTCGGCCACATCGTCATCTGCGCCGAGAAACCCATGATAAGCAGGATCGCGGGGTCGCTTTCGCGGCCGAAGCTTTCATATTCGATGTCGAGACCGTTGGCTTTGACCTGCGGCATTAAGCACTCCCGGGATTGTTGGTTGGCCCAAGTCTAGCAGGCGGGCACGCGGTATTGACAAGGGCACCCCCGCCCGGAAAGCGTGGGCCGGACAGGGGACCATGCGCCGCAATCTTGACCGTTTGGCGAACGAAACTTTCGACCTGCTGATCATCGGCGGCGGGGTGACGGGCGCATGCGTGGCGCGCGATGCCGCGATGCGCGGTTACAAGGTGGCCCTGGTCGAAAAAGGCGATTTCGCCAACGCCACCAGCGCGCACAATTCCAAGCTCATTCATGGCGGCCTGCGCTATCTGAAAAATTTCGAACTCGGCCTGGTGCGCGAATCCCTGCGCGAGCGCCGCATATGGCAACGCATCGCCCCGCATCTGGTCCGGCCGTTGCCGTTTTTCATTCCGCTGCATGGCGGCTCGCGCAAGGAACGCGCGACCTTGGCCGCGGGCCTCACGCTCTACGATGTGTTGTCGTACGATCGCACTTGGCTCGACGATCCCGCGCAACGCCTTCCCAGACATTCATGGCTGGGCCGCGACAAGGCGCTGGCCGAAGAGCCGGTGCTCGACCGCCCGGATTTCGACGGCGCGTTCAAATATTACGACGCGCAGATGTATTCCCCCGAACGTCTGGCGCTGGAAAACCTGCTGGACGCCGACGCGCATGGCGCAGCGCTCGCAAACTATCTGGCGGCATCATCGCTTCTGATCCGCGACGGAAAGATCGAAGGCGCCACCGTTCGCGATGTGTTGGCCGACGCGTCGTTCGATATCCGCGCCAAACTCACGCTGGTCGCCACCGGCCCATGGAGCGACATCTTCCTCGATGCCGCACTTGGCAAGAAAACCGCACACCGCATCCTGCGCTCGAAAGGCATCCATCTTGTCGTCCCGCCCGTCAGCCGCAAAGCCGCGCTGACCGTTGCGGCGAATGGCGGCCATTTCTTCATTCTGCCGTGGCGCAAGCACACGATCCTCGGCACCACCGACACCGCCTTCACCGGCGATCCCGACAGCGTGCACGTCACCGAAGACGACATATCGGAGTTCTTGGGCTTCATTAATTCACACCTGCCCGAGGCAAAGCTGAAACGCGCCGACGTGATCCATTCCTATGCCGGATTGCGCCCGCTTGTGGACGAGGGAAGCGGCGACACCTACGACGCCAGCCGCCGCGCGGAACTGATCGACCACAAGGAAGACGGCGTCGAAGGTCTCTATTCTGCCATCGGCGGCAAATGGACGACTTCGCGCGACCTCGCCGAAAAGATCGTCGACACAATGGCGGAAAAGATCGGGCATGGCCGCGCCTGCGCCACCAAAACCTCGCGCCTTCCCGGCGGCGGTATCGACCGCATTGAAAATTTCCACGCCGAACAGAAACGCGCCCATTCCAATCTCGACGGCATCGACCATCTCGCGCGCCTGTACGGCACGCGCCTTGACGCGATGCTGGCAGAAGCAGGCAACCGTCCCGATCTGCTGCAACCGCTTGGCGTCACCGGCGATATCGGCGCGCAAGTGCTGTTTGCCATCCGCGAGGAAATGGCGCTGACGCTTTCCGACGTCGTGACGCGCCGCACCGGCATCGGCCAGTTGGGCAAACCCGCGGACGACGTGCTCGCCCGCACCGCCGACATCATGGCCGCCGAACTGAACTGGAACGCCGACCGCCGTGCGCGCGAAATAGATAGCGTCGCAAAATCACTTGTGGTGTCCCGCCCATGAGCGCCTTCGCCGTCGTCAATCCGAGATCCGCCAGCGGCCGCACCGGCCATGATTGGGCGCAGATCGAAAAAGGCTTGCGCGAAATCTATCCCGCGCTGAGCGTGGGCTTCACCGCGCGCCGGGCGGAAGCCAGCAATCTCGTCCGCCGCGCGCTGGGCGAAGGCCACAGCGAAATCATCGCCGTCGGCGGCGACGGCACGATCAACGAAGCCGTGAACGGTTTCTTCGGCCCGGAAGGCGCACTTGCCCCCGATGCCGTGTTCGCTTTCGTCACCAGCGGCACCGGCGGCGATTTCCGCAAGACATTCGGGATCGAAGCCGGGCCATGGGCCGCGCTCAAGCATCTGAAGACCGCGAAGATCAAACAGGTCGATATCGGCCGCGTCTCCTGTCTCAGCAACGATGGCCTGCCGGTGACGCGCTATTTCATCAACGTCGCGTCTTTCGGAATGTCCGGCGTGATCGTGGATTCGGTGAACCGCTCCCGCTTCGCCAAACTGTTCGGCGGCTCGTTCGCCTTTGCCTTTCACAGCGCCATGGGAATGCTGCGCTATCGCGACCAGAAAGTGCGCCTGCGCATTGATGGCGAATATGACGAGATCGACAGCATCTCCACCGTCGCCATCGCCAATGCGCAATTCTTCGGCGGCGGCATGAAGATTGCGCCCAATGCCATTCCGCATGACGGCGAATTTGACGTGATCGTGATCGGCGGCGCACCGAAACTGCAGGCTATCAAGGACCTGAAACTGATCTACACCGGCGACCACATCAAAAATCCCGGCGTGCGCGTGGTGCGCGGACGTCGCGTGATGGCAGCACCCGTCGCCGAAACGCATGGCCAACCCGTATTGATCGAAACCGACGGCGAGAACGCAGGCAAACTGCCCGCGACGTTCGAAATTCTTCCCGCCGCCCTTAATTTGAGATGCTGAAAGATTAGAAAATGGATCGCAGGAAAATCCGCTGGAACGGCTGGGGCTGGAACGAAGCCCATGACGAGCTATCCGGCCGCGCCGAACTCTGGACATGGCTCGCCCGCGAACTCGGCATGCCGACCCTGCTCGCCACGCCCGCGCGAGATTTGAAAGACATCGCGCTCCCCAAATCGCGCCTGCGCGATGAAGAACGCACCGCCTTCATCAACATGCTCGGCGCCGAACAGGTGCGCAGTGACGATTACGAACGCGCCTTCCACGCACTGGGCCGCTCCTATCACGACATCCTGCGGATGCGCGCGGGCGATCTCAGCACCGCTCCTGATCTGGTGCTCTACGCGCGCAACCAGGCCGATGTGCTGGCGGTTCTGGCTTATGCTTCGGAGCGCGGCATCGCCGTTGTCCCGTTCGGCGGCGGCACAAGCGTCGTCGGCGGCGTCACGGCAGGTCACGGAAATTTCGGCGCGGTGGTGACGCTCGACATTTCCAAAATGGACCGCGTGCTCGACATAGACCGCATCTCGATGACGGCGGAAGTCGAAGCCGGCATCTATGGCCCCGCGCTGGAAAAGGCGCTGCAAGCGCAAGGCCTGACGCTCGGCCACTATCCGCAATCGTTCGAATTCTCCACCCTGGGCGGATGGATCGCGCATGCCGGTGCAGGCCAGCAATCCAATCGTTACGGCCGTTCGTCGGACTGGATCGTTTCCGCCACGCTCGCCACGCCACGGGGCGTGCTCGCAACCGACAATCATCCGGCTTCCGCCGCAGGCCCGCGCCTGAAAGACATGATCCTCGGTTCGGAAGGCGCGTTCGGCATCATCACGCAGGCGCGCGTGCGCATTCACGAGGCGCCCGCAAAGAAGGTCTACACCGGCTATCTGTTCAAGGATTTCCAATCCGGCGCCGAAGCCATCCGCACGGCCATCCGCGAAGAGGTGCCGTCCGCGATGCTGCGCGTCTCCGATGGAGACGAAACGCGCGTCTATCGCACCATGGCCGACATCGGAAAACCGCACGGATTGAAGGCCGCCCTTCAGGAACGCTTCCTCGCCATGCGCGGTCTGGATGTAGCGCCCGCAGCGTTGATCGCCGGTTTCGAAGGCGATGCGGATGAAGTCGCGGAAGCGCAAAAACATTTCGGCAAAATCGCCAAACGGCTCGGCGCGCTCTCCGTCGGCCAAAGCATGGGCAAGCGCTGGTACGAAGGCCGCTTCCACGGACCCTACATGCGCGATCCCATGATGGATCGCGGCGTCGGCGTCGACACGCTGGAAACCTCAACCTCGTGGTCGAACATTCCAAAGCTGCACCGCGCGGTGACAACCGCGCTGCACACCGCCATGTCCGAAACCGCGCCACGTCCGGGCGCACGCGGCATCGTGATGGGCCACATCAGCCATTCCTATCCCGATGGCGCCAGCCTCTATTTCACCTACATCTTCCCGCGCCAGCTCGATGGCGAAGTCGCCCAATGGCGCAAGATCAAGAAGGCGGCGTCCGATGCCATCGTCGCGAACGGCGGCACCATCAGCCACCATCATGGCGTGGGCGAAGATCATCTGCCCTGGATTGCACAAGAGAAGGGCGAACTCGGTATCGCCGTCTTGCGTGCGATCAAGCACACGCTCGATCCGAAAGGCATTCTCAATCCGGGCAAACTCATCCCGGACTAGAAATATCCTCCAACTGCCGCCGCGCGGTCTCCGGAAGAAAGAGAATTCCAATCAACGCAATCGGAACGGCCGCAAGCGCCAGGCTGATTGCCGGCCCATGCGCGCCGAACCAATCGTAAAACGTGCCTTCCAATTTAAGCGCGATGGCGCCGCCCAGGATCGACACCGCATAACGCAACGTGGTCGCGGTCGCCCGGTAGGCGGTCGGAAATATCTCGGACGGATAGCCGGAGGCCAGCGCATCGCTTGAAAGAAACCCGAACAACGCCACAACCCACGACACCGGAACAATCCAGCCGCCCACGCCGCTGTAAAACGATGCAAAGCCCAACCCTGCGATCAGCGTCGTCAGAAACAGCGTGCGTTTGCGCCCGAAACGGTCCGACAGCCGCCCCACCGCAATGTTTCCGACCACCGAAGCCAGCCCGCCGAACACGAACAGCATCGTCACCTGACCCGGCGAATAGTGGTGCGTCTGTTGCAGAAACTTGGACAGCATCGTCGCCGATGGCCCCATCGCAAAGCCGAACGCGACAACGAACGTCAGCAGCGCCGCCAGCCGGCCCGGATAGGTTCGAACAAGCCCATACAGGGCACCAAAGAATTGCGACAGCCTCGATTCCATGGCGTCGATGGATTGCCGGTGTATTTCGAAGCGCTGCGTTTCCGGCAGCCAACGCCGGTAATAGGCAAGAATAAAGAGCCCGCCGCTACCGATGATATAGAGCGAGCGCCAGCCATAGGGCAGATAGTTCACCAGCCCGAACACCAACGCGGCCAAACCTGCGCCCGTCGCATTGATCGCGCCCAGCGTGCCGGTCGACCAGCCCCGCACGCGCGCATCGATTTCTTCTGCAACGACGACGAAACACAACACCTCCTCGCTATATCCGAAGATGCGTGCGCCGATCTGGGCGGCAACGAACTGATGGTAGTCCTGCGAGAACGCCGTCAGCAGCGTCATGATCGCTTCGCCGAACACGGTGAACAGAAGAAGCCGCCTGCGTCCCACGATATCGGCCAAAGGCCCAACGAAAAGCGCAGGCAATGCCGCCAGCCGGAAATAGCTGATGGTCACCGCGGCCATGTTTTCGGGAATGTGCAATTCGCGCTGGATTTGCGGCAACGCCATTCCGAACACGTTGAGGTCGTAACCGCTGAACAGGATCGTCATGCCGACGAGCAGAAACACGATCTCCTGCCGCCGCGGCACGGGTTCAGGCGGGCGCGCGCCAGGCGGCAGCCACAGGAAGCGGGCAGGGCGGTCTGGGTCTGCAATCATGCGGGGGGAAGTGCTCTCAGCCGGTCCAGCGCGATTTGCAGGATATAGGCTGCCGCCATCTTGTCCACGACGCGCGCCCGCTTGGCACGCGATGAATCCGCCTCCAGCAAAGTGCGCGTGACGGCCGCGGTCGAAAGCCGCTCGTCCTGAAACACAATGGCGATGTCGGACTTGGCCGCGAAGTTGCGCGCAAAAGCCCGCGCCGATTGCACCGAAGGCCCTTCGCTTCCATCCATGTTGAGCGGCAATCCGATAATCAGCGCCCCGATATTATGCTCGGAGATAAGCGACAGAATTTTCGCGGCATCGTTCGAAAATTTTCCACGCGGCAATGTTTCCATCGGCGTCGCAATGGTCGCCATCGTGTCGGAGAGCGCAAGCCCGATGGTTTTTTCTCCAAGGTCCAAACCAAGAAGGCGCTGGCCGGGAGAAAGCTGCAATTTGAGTTCGGCTAATGAGATGACACTCATCTCACCTCCCCCTTGTGGGGAGGTCGAAAAATCCTTCTTCGGATTTTTCGGGTGGGGGACCGACGTCGAACACCGACCCCCACCCGGATCGCTTCGCTCTCCGACCTCCCCACAAGGGGGAGGTGAGAAAGAGAGACCGGCGTCACGCATGGAGCGTTGCATCCGTGTTGTCGACAAGTGTCGCGCCTTGCGGGCCGATGAAGAGGAGATGTTCGCGATTGTCCTTGCGCACGAGCAGCAATTTCTGGCGCGGGCCAATCATCAGGGATTCGACGACCGACAAACGCCGCACGGCATTGGCCTTCATCACACCGGGAACGCCGTAGCGGCGCGCAGCCAAGGCTGCGAGCCCCAGCAACGCCAGCACCACGAGAAGCGCGCCGAGATAACGGGCGATGTCGAGATATTCCATGCGCGATAGATGAAACGGTTAGGCTTAATCGCGAGTTAAGAATGGGAAGAACTTGCCCGGCAAAAAGGTTCGCTTGTGTTAAGCAGCGATTAAACTTCGAAGCGCACCATGGCACCGCTTAGGGTTAACTGAACCTTAAAAGGTGCGGCCATGAACCTTCCCGATATTCCCCTGTTCGCGATGCTGCGCGAGCGCATGTCGTGGCTCAATCAACGCCAGGGCGTGCTGTCGCAGAACGTCGCCAATGCCGACACGCCCGGTTACGGCGCGCGCGATCTGAAAGCCCCCGATTTCGAAACGCTTTTGCGCAACACCGTGCAAGGCCAGGAGACATCGAGCGGGTTGCGCACCACCAATTCCAAACACATCGCGCTGCAATCCTCCGCCGAAACAGGCGGCTTCACCGATTACGCAGCCCCCGATGTCGAAGCCTCGCTCAACGGCAATTCCGTCTCGCTGGAAGGCGAAATGATGAAGATGGCCGACACGCAGGCGTCCTATCAGGCCGCGACCAATCTCTACAGCAAGGCCGTCGACATGATGCGCACGGCGATCGGCCGCACGAGCTAGGAGTACTGAACGATGGATCTCAATACGTCCATGATCGTCGCCGCGTCGGGCATGCGTGCGCAATCCACGCGCATGCGAATCATCGCGGAAAACATCGCCAATGCGAATTCGACGTCACAGACCGCGGGCGGCGATCCCTATCGCCGCAAGGTTGCGACGGTCAAAAGCGATTTCGACCGCGAGCTGAACGCGACACTGGTGAAGCCGGGCAAACCCGTTGCCGACATGACCGAATTCCGCATGCAGTTCGACCCCGGCAATCCGGCCGCCGACAGCAAAGGTTACGTCAAGCTGCCCAACGTCAGTTCGCTGATCGAAGTGATGGATATGCGCGAAGCACAGCGCTCCTACGAAGCCGACATCTCGGTGATGGAAGCGTCCAAGGCGATGCTCGCGCGCACCGTCGATCTGTTGAGGAGATAATCGTCATGGCCCTTCCCGCAGCAGCGGCCGCCGCCTATCAGGCCATCGCGAAGATCGGCGTCTCCGCACCCGCCCAGGCCGGACCGGGAGCCGTCACCGGCGCTACGCAAAGTTTCGGCGATTTTCTTTCCAGCGCGGTGAAAGACAGCATCGGCACGATGAAACAGGGCGAAACGATGGCGATGAAGCAGATCGCAGGCCAGGCCGACATCGTGGATGTGGTCAACGCCGTGAACCAGGCCGAACTGACCCTGAACACCGTGGTCGCCGTTCGCGACAAGGTGATCCAGGCCTATCAATCCATCATGCAGATGCCGATCTGACGGAAAACCAATGGGCCCCACAGAAGCCATCGATTTCGCGCGCGAGAGCATCTACGTCCTGATCCAGATCGCGGCACCCGCCATGCTGACCGCGCTCGTCGTCGGCGTGGTGATCGGATTGTTGCAGGCGCTGACGCAAATTCAGGAAATGACGCTCGTCTTTGTGCCGAAGATCATCGCGATTTTCCTGGTGTTGCTCATCGCCCTTCCCTTCGCGGGGTCCGCAATGGCGGGGCTGATGACGGATGTGGCGCAGAGAATAGCTGCGTATTAGCTAACGTGCAGACTTTCTTCTCATCGCTTTCGTTTTCCTCCCCCGCTTGCGGGGGAGGTGCCACGCGCGAAGCGCGTGCGGAGGGGGGGAGTCACGTGGCTTGCGAGACTGCCCCCCTCCACCGCTGCGCCTGCGCTTCGCGCACGCTTGCGGTCCCCCTCCCCCGCAAGCGGGGGAGGAGAACATGACCTTCACCTTCGGCAACGTCTCCGGGCTTCTCACCATTTACATGCTGGTCTTCAGCCGCGTGGGCGCGATGATCATGCTGTTGCCGGCCATCGGCGATATGGGTGTGCCGCCGCGTGTGCGGCTGTCGCTGGCGCTGGCCATTTCGCTGGCGCTCGCGCCAACCGTGGCGCGCCTTTACACCAACATACCCGACGCACCGATGGCGTTCGGTCTTCTCATCGCACAGGAAATCACCTGCGGCGTCGTGATCGGCGCCATCGCGCGGCTCATTATGAGCGCGCTGCAGGTGGCGGGCTATCTCATCGCCACGCAAACGGGCCTTGCTTACGCCCAGACCGTCGATCCCACCATGGGCGTGCAGGGCGCCATCGTCGGCACATTCTTCTCGCTGCTGGGCACGGTGATGATCTTCGCCACCAACATGCATCATCTCGCCATCGGCGCTATCGAAGGCAGCTACCGCATGTTGCCGCCGGGCGGTGCGTTTCCAACCGGCGATCTCGCGGAGCTTGCCATTCGCTATACGAGCGGGGCGTTCCTGATGGGGCTGCAACTGGCCGCGCCTTTCGTGGTGTTCGGCTTCGTAGTGACGGCGTCCATCGGTCTTCTCGCCCGCCTGATGCCGCAACTTCAGGTGTTCTTCGTCGCCATGCCGATCAATATCCTGGCGGGCTTTCTCATCCTGATGCTGTTGCTCGGCTCCATGATGACGATGTTTCTCAATTTCTATGGCCAGCAGATGGGGGCGCTGCTTTGAGTACCGCCCTCTATCCGTCCCAAGAGGTGCACGCGACTCCGCGTGAAAAAAATTGGGTCGCCCGGACAAGCCGGACGGTGACGATGTGCGCGAAAGTGAGCGCGTAATCGTATGGCCGACGATCGCGACGAGTCGCAACAAACCGAAGAACCTACACAACGAAGGCTTGAAGAAGCCCACAAGCAAGGCGACATCGTTCACAGCGCAGAGGTGACGACCTTCGTCATGCTTGCCGCCGGGGCGCTGTCGCTTGCGATATTCGGGTCTTCGGCGGCGGAAGGATTCGCGCGCCACTTCACCATTTTCCTGTCCGAGCCGGATCAGTTCACCGTGGATTCCGGGGGCATGATGGCGCTGTTGCGCGACGTCCTGTTGAGCATCGGCGCGGTTCTGGCGCCGGTCTTCGGGCTGCTCATGCTGCTGGCGGTGGGCAGTCACCTCATCCAGCATCGCCCGGTCTTCACCACCGAACGCCTCAAGCCCAATTTCTCCAAGCTCAACCCGATGAACGGGTTCAAGCGCCTGTTCGGCTTCGACGGCGTGATGAATCTCGTGAAGGGGCTCATCAAACTCGCCATCGTCGGCACGGTGACATGGACGGTGCTGTGGCCCGAACGCGGCCGGCTGGACGCGCTGCTCGGGCAGTCGCCGATGGCGATGACATCGGTGATGATCGTGCTGCTGATGAAGGTGCTGATCGCAGCACTTGCCGTGCTCGGCGTCATCGCGGGCGGCGATTACTTTGTGCAACGCTACCGCTTCCTCAAACGCCACCGCATGAGCAAGCAGGAAATCAAGGAAGAATTCCGCCAGACCGAAGGCGACCCGGCCGTCAAAGCCAAGATCAAGCAAATCCGCACCGAACGCGCCCGCCGCCGCATGATGGCGCAGGTGCCGGATGCCAGCGTGGTCATCATGAACCCGACCCACTATGCGGTGGCGCTCAAATACGAATCGGGCGTGATGTCGGCGCCGGTTTGCGTGGCCAAGGGCGTGGACGCACTCGCCTTGCGCATCCGTAAAGTCGCCGAGGAGAACGACGTGCCGGTGATCGAAAATCCGCCGCTGGCGCGCGCGCTTTACGCCGCGGTCGATCTCGACGAAGCCGTGCCGCCGGAACACTACAAGGCCGTGGCGCAGGTCATCGGCTATGTCATGCGGCTGACGGGGAAGATGAAGGCGAATTGATTCTCTGTTCCTTCCCCCGCTTGCGGGGGAGGAGCCTTCGCGCGGCGAAGCGGAGGGGGTGAGTCAATTTCGCCACCACATACCCCCTCCACCGCTTCGCTAACGCTCGCGGTCCCCCTCCCCCGCACGCGGGGGAGGACTTAAAAGACTCACATGGCACTGAGTCCTTCTCTTTCACGGCCCACCTACGGCCTTCCCGGCGGCAACTGGCGTTGGGCCGCTCTTGGTTTTGTCTTCATCGCGCTTGTCGCGGGCGGCATCGCGGTGGGGGCGCCGGAGTTCTCGCGCTGGGCAGGGTTTGCGCTGCTGGTCGGCATCGGATCGGTGGCGCTCGTCTTCCTGTTTGCGATCTGGCCCAATCCCGGCGCACGGCTGGCCGACGCACAGAGACTCGCCACGGCCGCGGCGCAGGCCCATATCGCCTGGGCGATCACCGGCAAGGACGGCGCGGTACTCGACTGCAACGACGCCTACCGCAAACTTGCCCATATCGCCGAAGGGGAAATCCCGCCGCCGCCGGAACTGGCATTGAGCGGAACCTCTTCGTCGAGCGTGCTCTATCGCCTCGCGCGCGGCGCCATCGAGGGTCAGCCGCGCGAGGAGACGGTCGCGCTCGACAATGGGCTCGAACTTTCGGCCGCCGTTCGCCCGCTCGGCAAGGGCGAGGCGGCGTGGTGGTTCATGCCGCGGCTTTCCGCGGAAAAACCTGTCGCCGTCGAAGCGCCCAAAGCCGCGCCGGTGGCGGCAGCGCCTGCCGCCGTGCCGTCGCTGTTCCGCGATGCGCCGGTGGGCGTGGCGCTGGCCGACGAGAACGGGAAGATCTTCGAAGCCAACCGCGCCTTCGCCGATTTCTTCGATCTGCCCGGCGCGGGCACCAGCCGGATGCTGGGCGATCTCATCAACGACGCCGACAAGCGCGCGCTGGCCGATCTTCTTTCCAATGGCGGCGCCGCGAGCACCGGGCCGGTCGAATTGCGCGCCAACGGCGAAAACGCCCGCACCGCCAATCTCTATGCAAGCCCGTTTGCGGCGGGCGATATCCGGTTCGTGCTGCTCTATCTGATCGATATTTCCGAGCAGAAATCCCTCGAACTCAAATTCGCGCAATCGCAAAAGATGCAGGCGGTGGGACAACTCGCGGGCGGGGTGGCGCACGATTTCAACAATCTGCTGACCGTCATCATCGGCAATTCGGAATTCCTTCTGATGCGCCATCAGGCGGGCGATCCCTCGTTCAAGGAGATCAACGAAATTCACCAGAACGCGCTGCGCGCGGCGCAACTGGTGGGACAATTGCTGGCCTTCTCGCGCAAGCAAACCTTGCAGCCGCGCGTGATCGCACTGGGAGATGTCGTTACCGAACTGAGCCACATGCTGCGCCGGCTGCTGCGCGAAGGCGTGGATTTGAAAGTCGAAAATCAAGGAAATCTCTGGCCGGTGAACGCCGACGAGGCCCAGCTTTCCAACGCGATCATCAATATGGTGGTGAACGCGCGCGACGCCATGCCGAAGGGCGGCACGGTGACGATTTCGACCTCCAACGAGATCACGCTCGAACCGCAGGCGCTGGGCACCGCCGTCATGCCGCCGGGCGAATATGTGCGTATCGAAGTCGCCGACACCGGCACCGGCATGGACAAGGAAACCATGGCGAAGATCTTCGATCCGTTCTTCACCACCAAGGCGGTGGGGCAAGGCACGGGTCTGGGGCTCGCCACCGTCTACGGCATCGTCAAGCAATCGGGCGGCTTCATCACCGTCGACAGCGAAGTGGGCCAGGGCACGGCGTTCCGCATCTACCTGCCACGCCATTATGTCGATGCGAGCACGCCCGTCGCCGAAGACGTGCACCAGACCGCCGCGACGCGCGACGTAACCGGCCAGGACACGATCCTGCTGGTCGAAGACGAAGAAGCCGTGCGCAGCTTCGCCGCGCGTGCACTTCGGATGCGCGGCTACAACGTGCTCGAAGCCGAGGGCGGCGAGGAAGCGCTGGAGATCGTGCAGAACCAGACGCAGACCATCCATCTGCTCATCAGCGACGTGGTGATGCCTAATATGGATGGGCCGACGCTTGTGCGCGCGGTGCGCCGCCTGCGTCCCGACATGAAGATCATGTTCATGTCCGGCTATGCCGAAGAAGCCTTCCGCCGCAATGAGGAAAAGGCCGAAGACCTCCATTTCCTGCCCAAGCCGTTCGGCCTGAAACAGCTTGCGGCGAAGGTGAAAGAGGTCCTTTCCGGCACCCCGCCGCCCGCGGCGCGGTAGCGAATCACCTGTCGTTTGAAACCGCCGTCAGCGTCTATATCTGGGCGCGAAAATGGGACGCTGTACAACATACACGAGCGCGACTCAGGGGTTCCAAAGCGATTCCCCGCGGGGCCGGAATCTGCGGGTTTCAGATCGCGCGAACCATCACAGAACATGTCTGAAATTCTCCTTTATATTCAATATATTACCGCCATCTTGCAAAAGAGAACAAAACGTGCACTTTTGCCTTCATTGCGGGGCCGGAAGCCCTGTGAAATAAGGAGACGAGGCGCATGGCACAGGCAGCTTTACAGGTGGTTGGACGGGAATCCGCGAAGGCGGACAATGGGGACCGAAAGCGCGCTCTGGAAGCAGCGCTGTCCCAGATCGACCGGGCGTTCGGCAAAGGCTCGGTGATGAAGCTGGGCAGCCGCGAAACCGTGGAGACGGACACTGTTTCCACCGGATCGCTGGGCCTCGATATCGCACTCGGCATCGGCGGGTTGCCGCGCGGCCGCGTCATCGAAATTTATGGGCCGGAATCCTCGGGCAAGACGACGCTCGCGCTGCATGCCGTGGCCGAAGCCCAGAAGAAGGGCGGCATTGCCGCCTATATCGACGCCGAACACGCGCTGGATCCGGTTTACGCCCGCAAGCTCGGCGTCGACATCGACGAAATGCTGATCTCCCAGCCCGACACCGGCGAACAGGCGCTTGAAATTGCCGATACGCTGGTGCGTTCGGGCGGCGTGGACATCGTGGTGGTGGACTCGGTTGCGGCCCTGACGCCCAAGGCCGAACTCGAAGGCGAAATGGGCGATCAACTGCCCGGCCTGCAGGCCCGCCTGATGAGCCAAGCGCTGCGCAAGCTCACCGGCTCTATTTCGCGCTCCAACACGATCGTCATCTTCATCAACCAGATCCGCATGAAGATCGGCATCATGTTCGGCAATCCCGAAACCACCACGGGCGGAAATGCGCTGAAATTCTACGCTTCCGTGCGCCTCGACATCCGCCGCATCGGCGCGATCAAGGACCGCGAAGAAGTGGTGGGAAACCAGACCCGCGTGAAGGTGGTGAAGAACAAGGTCGCACCGCCCTTCAAGCAGGTCGAGTTCGACATCATGTATGGCGTCGGTGTGTCCAAAACCGGCGAACTCATCGATCTCGGCGTGAAAGCCGGGGTGGTGGAGAAGTCGGGCGCCTGGTTCTCCTATGACGGCCAGCGCATCGGCCAAGGCCGCGAGAACGCCAAGCAATTCCTGGCCCAGAACCCGGATATCGCGAACAAGATCGAGGCGCAGGTCCGTCAGAACGCCGGCCTCATCGGGCAGGCCTTGGCCCATGGCGACGACGCCTCGAAGGATGAGGACGAAGAAGAGTAAGGCCTGAAGGATTTTTGACGTTCCCTATGGCATGGGGAACGGCTCCAGAAGGGGCGCCTGTTAACCCAGGCGCCCCTTCGACGTTTCGGCACTATGGCGAGATATGTTTCGAACCCTCCCCTTGAGGGAGGGTCGAAAAATCCGAAGCGCAGCGGAGGGTTTTTCGGGGAGGGGTCATACGGCGGCCCAAGACCCCTCCCCGAAATTTGCTTCGCAAATTTCGACCCTCCCTCAAGGGGAGGGTAAGGCCCTCCATCGTCCATCCCTCCCGTTGGGATGACAACCCCAAACCCCGCCGCTACAAGCCTCCTGATGAAAAGCCTTTCCGACGTCCGCTCGAACTTCCTGGATTACTTCGCCGCGCGCGGCCACACGGCCGTGCCGTCCTCCCCGCTTGTGCCGAGGAACGACCCAACCCTGCTGTTCACCAATGCGGGCATGGTCCAGTTCAAGAACGTGTTCACGGGCCAGGAAAAGCGCCCTTACGTGCGGGCGGCCTCTTCGCAGAAATGCGTCCGCGCCGGCGGCAAGCACAACGATCTGGATAACGTCGGCTACACCGCCCGCCATCACACCTTCTTCGAGATGCTGGGGAATTTCTCCTTCGGCGATTACTTCAAGGACGACGCGATCGCGTTCGCCTGGGAATTGATCACCAAGGATTTTGGCCTGCCGAAAGACCGGCTGCTCGCCACCGTCTATGCCGATGACGACGACGCGTTCAATCTCTGGAAGAAGATTGCAGGACTGCCGGAGTCCAAGATCATCCGCATCGCGTCTTCGGCCAATTTCTGGTCGATGGGCGACACCGGTCCGTGCGGACCGTGTTCGGAGATCTTCTACGACCACGGCGATCATATTCCGGGCGGCCCGCCCGGAAGCCCGGATGAAGACGGCGACCGTTTTGTCGAGATCTGGAATCTCGTCTTCATGCAGTTCGACCAGCAGGCGGGAGGGCAGCGCACCAACCTGCCGCGTCCGTCCATCGACACCGGCATGGGGCTGGAACGCATAGCGGCCGTGCTGCAGGGCGTGCACGACAATTACGACACCGATCTCTTCCGTCACCTGATCGCGGCGTCGGTGGAAGCGAGCGGCGCGAAAGCCGAGGGCGACGCGAAATTCAGCCATCGCGTGATCGCCGATCATCTGCGCTCGACCTCATTCCTCATCGCAGACGGCGTGCTGCCGTCCAACGAAGGGCGGGGTTACGTGCTTCGCCGTATCATGCGCCGCGCCATGCGCCATGCGCACCTGATCGGCAGCCGCGATCCGTTGATGTATCGCCTGGTGCCGGCACTCGTCGCCGAAATGGGAACAGCCTATCCGGAGCTGGTGCGCGCGCAGGCGCTGATCGCCGAAACCCTGAAGCTGGAAGAAACCCGCTTCCGCGAAACGCTGGTGCGCGGGCTCAAGCTGCTTGACGAAGCAACCGAAAGCCTGAGCAAGGGCGCCACGCTGAAAGGCGATGTCGCGTTCAAGCTTTACGACACCTATGGCTTTCCACTCGACCTGACCGAAGATGCGTTGCGCGCGCGCGGCATTGCCGTCGACACCGACGGCTTCAAGGCGGCGATGCAGAAGCAGCGTGAAGACGCCCGCAAAGCCTGGAGCGGTTCGGGCGAAGCGGCCACCGATACGCTGTGGTTCGCGCTGCGCGACGAAGTGGGCGCGACCGAATTTTTGGGCTACGACACCGAGAACGCCGAGGGCAATATTGTCGCCATCGTGAAGGATGGCGCGCGGGTTGACGCGCTGAAGGCGGGCGAAACCGGTTACATCCTCACCAACCAGACGCCGTTCTATGCAGAGTCCGGCGGGCAGATCGGCGATCAGGGCACGATGTCCGCGCAATCGGCGCGCGCTGCCGTCACCGACACCGAGAAAAAGCTCGGCGCATTGCACGCCCATCTCGTGAAGGTGGAGTCCGGCGAATTCAAGATCGGCGACTCCGTCGACCTGAAAGTGGACGGCGAACGACGGCGGGCAACGCGCGCCAATCATTCCGCCACGCATCTGTTGCACGCCGCGTTGAAGCGCGTGCTCGGTCCGCATGTCTCGCAGAAGGGCTCGATGGTCGGGCCCGATCGCTTGCGTTTCGATTTCAGCCACCCCAAGGCCGTGAGCCATGACGAGTTGATGCGGATCGAACGCGACGTCAACGCGATCATCCGCCAGAACTCCGATGTCTCCACGCGTCTGATGCCGACCGATCAGGCAATCAAGGCGGGCGCCGAAGCGTTGTTCGGCGAGAAGTACGGTGACGAAGTGCGCGTCCTCACCATGGGGGACGATACCGACGCACTGAAACCCTATTCGGTCGAACTCTGCGGCGGCACGCATGTCCGCCGCCTGGGCGACATCGGCCTGTTCACGATCCTGTCGGAAAGCGCCGTCGCCTCCGGCGTTCGTCGCATCGAAGCGCTGACCAGCGAAGGCGCGCGTCTCTATCTGGCAAGCCAGGCGGAACTGGCGCGCGAAGCGGCCGGCGCGTTGAAAACATCTCCCGCGGAATTGCCGCAACGCGTGGCGCAACTGGCCGAAGAACGCCGCAAACTCGAACGCGATTTGAATGAAGCAAAGAAAGCGCTGGCGCTTGCGGGGCCATCGCGTTCCGACGAGGGCGATGCCGTCAAGGAAATCAACGGCGTTAAAACCGTCTTGCGCAGTGTCGAAGGCGTGTCGGCGAAAGACCTCAAGGGCCTCGCGGACGATGCGAAAGCCAAGCTCGGCTCCGGCGTCGTGGCGTTCGTCGCGGTGGCAGAGGGCAAGGCGTCGCTGGTCGTCGGCGTCACCGACGATTTGAAAGACAAGATCAATGCGGTCGATCTGGTGAAGATCGGCGCGGAGAAGCTCGGCGGCAAAGGCGGCGGCGGACGACCCGACATGGCGCAGGCCGGCGGCCCTGACGGCAGCAAGGCGAGCGACGCATTGGCCGCCATCGAACAGCGTTTGGCGGCTCTGGCCCCCGCCTGAAATCCGCGACCATGCGCGCAACCGACCGGCCGAGCTTCAGATACCGAACTTATCTGGTGCTCGAAGGCGGCGTCACGGCCGGCCTCAGGAGCGTGGCGGCGCGTGCGTTTCTCATCGCGCTGATCGTCGCAAACGTCATCGCCTATATCCTGCAAAGCGTGCCCTGGGCCAGAGAGGGTTATCTCAGCGAACTGAAGTGGTTCGAAACCGTTTCCGTTGCGATTTTCGCGGTGGAGTATGCGCTGCGCGTCTGGACCGCCCCTGAAGATCCGGTTCACGCAGCCGGCGGGCCGTTCATCGGAAGGCTGCGCTATGCGCTGCAGCCGATGATGATCGTCGATTTCCTGGCATTTGCGCCCTCGCTGGTGGCGGTGGTCGTACCGTTCGTCGATCTTCGCATATTGCTGCTCGCCCGGTTGTTGCGGCTGCTGAAGATTGCCCGCTATTCGACAGCCCTTACCACGCTTGCCGACGTGCTGAAGCAGGAGCGCCGGGCCCTCTTCGGCACGTTCCTCGTTCTAGTCTGCGCCATGGTGTTCGCGGCATCCGCGATCTATGCCGTCGAGGGACGCGTCCAGCCGCAAAAATTCGGCACCATTCCCGACGCGATGTGGTGGGCCGTCGCGACATTGACGACGGTGGGTTACGGAGACGTCGTGCCCGTCACCGCGCTGGGACGCGCCATTGCCGCCGTCACCATGATGATCGGATTGGGCATCTTCGCGCTTCCCGTCGGCATCGTCGCCACGGGCTTCGTCAACATGATCCACCGGCGCGATTTCGTGATCACCTTCGGGATGCTGGCGCGCGTGCCGCTGTTTCGCGGCTTCGATGCGCAGCTCCTGAGCGAGATCATGTCCATGCTGCGTGCCGAATTCGTCTCGCCCGGCGGCATCGTTTCGGCGCAAGGCGAGCGGGCGGCGACGATGTATTTTGTCGTCACGGGAACCGTGGAAGTGCGCCTGCGCGACCGCAAGATCATTTTCCGCAGCGGCGATTTTTTCGGCGAAGTCGTCTTGCTGCAGAAAACGATGCGGGCGGCGATGATCGTGGCGCTCGATCCGTGCCGCTTGCTGACGCTGTCGGCCGACGATTTCGAGCGGCTGATGCAGCGTCATCCCGAATTGCAGACGCGCCTGCCGGCACTGGCGGCGGAATATGTCGAGCAGCTCGCAGAGGATGGCGGCATTCTCGAAGAAGAAATCGCTGCGGCGAGAGAAGTGAGGATGCGCGGCACCACCTGACGCATCCCCTCCCCGCTTTTGCCCTTACGTCACGCAGAACAGGCAAATCTTGTTTCCGGTGGGATCGCGCAGATATGCGCCGTAGAACCCCTTCTCCGCATCCGGCGGACGGAAACCGGGCGGACCTTCATCGCTGCCGCCGTTCTTCATGCCCGCGTCATAAGCCGCTTTCACCGCGGCGTTCGAAGGCGCTGCATAGGCGATCATGATGCCGTTGCCGGCATGCGCCGGTTTGCCGTTGTGCGGCGGGCAGACGGCGGAATGGCAATCCATAAAGGTCTTGCCGCCGCCCCTCTTGCCGTAGCCGATCCAGCCGCCGTCGGCAAACTTGCGTTCGTCGCCCAGTTCGCCGAACACGGCATCGTAAAACTTTCCCGATGCCTCGCTGTCCAAGGCGCCGATGGTCACGTAACCGATCATCGAAATGCTCCCTCTTTATGGATGTGCATAGTAGATCATCACCTGAACAAAACAAGAACAATTCTGCCGGGACGGTATTGCGCAATCCGCATGGCGCGCGATGCTCCGGCCAGGTTTGGGGCGGAGAGCATCATGCGCAAACTTCTTATCGGTCTTGTGATCCTGGTCGTGCTCGTCATCGGCGCGGTGTGGCTGTTCAGCGTTCCCGATATTCCGCGCGGCGACCTGGAAGCGAAATACGCCAAAGCGCCGTCGCAATTCATCATGCTGCCCGACGGCGCACGTGCGCATGTGCGCGATCAAGGGCCGAAGGCGGCGCCCGCTCTTGTGCTGGTGCACGGCTCGAACGCCTCGCTCTTCACCTGGGTGCCGTGGGTGAACCGGCTCGACAAGGATTTCCGCGTCGTGACGCTGGACATGCCAGGCCATGGTCTCACCGGCGCGGTGCCGAACGGCGATTACTCGCAAGAAGGCATGGTGAAGTTCACGCTCGAAGTCGCCGACAAGCTGCATCTGGCGAAATTCGCCATCGGCGGCAATTCGATGGGCGGCGGCGTGGTTGCGCGCTTTGCCGAGGAGCATCCCGACCGCGTAACCAAGCTGATCCTGGTCGATGCCGGCGGCATGCCGGTCGCGTCCGGCGACAAGGTGCCCCTCGCCTTCCGCATCGCACGCACGCCCGTTCTCAATCAAATGATGCTCTACATCACGCCGCGCTCCATCGTGACCGAGGGCCTGAACGACGCCATCGTTCACAAGGAGATCATCAACGACCGCATGATCGATCTCTATTGGGATTTCGCCCGCATGGAAGGCACGCGCGCTGCCACTCTCAAGCGGTTTTCGCTGCCGTGGAACCACGATATCGAGAACGACATCGCAAAGATCAAGGCGCCGACATTGATCCTTTGGGGCGAACAGGATCATCTGATCCCGGTCGAGGCGGCGCACAAATTCAACAAGGCAATTCCGGGATCGAAATTGATCGTCTATCCCGCGACGGGGCACATCCCGATGGAAGAAGTGCCCGATGAATCGGCGGAAGCTGTGCGCGCGTTCCTGAACGGAACCTGAATGGGAACCTGCGCGAGAAGTTGATCGGCTGTCGCATTTGGCGCACTCGCCACGTCCGGCGCGATGGCCTATGGGAGGGCGATGGCAGATGCGCATCGCAACTCCAGCACCCGTTCGGGTCTTGTCATATTTGCGGTTCTGGCAGCGGGATTCCTGTTCCGCTTTCTGCCGCTGCTCTTCTGGCATTCCATCGCGCAGGCCGATGAGGTTTTCCAGGCGATCGAGCAGGGTCATCGTCTCGCTTATGGCTACGGTCTCGTGCCATGGGAATTCGATTATGCCGCGCGTTCGTGGCTTCTCGCCTATCTGTCGGCGGGCGCGATGCGTCTCTCGGATATCTTCGGCGGCGGTCCGCAAATCTACCTCCCGCTGATCGCCGCGGCGTTATCTGCGCTGGGCGCAGTGACGACGTTGTGCGCGTTCCTCTGGGCGCGGCGCTTACTGGGGACGGCCGCCGGCATTGCGGCGGCGCTCGTATCGGCAAGCTGGGTCGACAATATGTATTTCGGCGGGCGCACGCTGACCGAAGCGGTCGCCGCCAATTTTTTCGTCATCGCGATCTATCTGGCGGAGCCCGGCACTCGCGTGGAGCATCGGGGCCGATTGTTCGCTGCCGGTCTTTTCGCAGGCGCAGCGCTTGTCCTGCGCATCCATCTTGCGCCCGCCATCGCACTCCTATGGCTGTGGCGCGGATGGGACGTGCGGCGGCTGATCTACCTCTCGCTCGGCGCGTTGCCGATCATCGCCTGCGACGGTGCGTTCGACGCATTCACCTGGGCTTACCCCTTCGAACCGGTGTGGCGAAACATCAAGTTCAACCTCCTCCAGCACGGAAGCGAGAATTTCGGCACCGACCCGTGGTGGAAATATTTCTACTGGATGGGCGCCAACTGGGGCGGCACCATCGCGATCTTCCTGCCGCTCGCCTTTCTCGGCGGACGCCGCGTGCCCTTCGTGCTGGTGTCGGCGTTCCTCATTGTGATCGCGCATTCCTTCATCGGGCACAAGGAATACAGGTTCATTTACCCCGCGATCCTGTTGTTCAGCATCGCGGCCGGCATCGGCGCGGTGGACGCCGTGCGGATGCTGACCCATGGCTGGCGCGATGGGGGACGCAATCCCGCCAACGCCGGAATTGTTGCCATATGCGCGATCTGGTGGGCGTTGCTCGTGTTTGTGAACCTGATCGGCCGCGATTATCAGAAGCATTGGGACCGCGCGCACAACAGTGTTGAAGCCGCGCTCTATGTTTCGAAAATGCAAAACGTCTGCGGCATCGGTCTCAACCGTGTCGGCAATTACGAGACCGGCGGTTACAGCTATTTCCACAAACGCGTGCCGCTCTTTTGGGAGACCGAGCAATCGTGGAAGGTGATGGCGAAGGCGCCGGCCTTCAACGTGATGCTTTACTCTCCGAAGAACGCCAGCGCCCGCGCGCGTCTCAAGGACGGCACAACCTATCGCAGTGTCGCCTGTTTCAATGACGTTTGCGTGATGCAGCGCCCCGGCGGCTGCGCGAAACTGCCGATGGCGAAACACCCGCCACGCGGTGAAATGAATGCCGACTCGATCAAGGGTTATCCTTATGTCGCGGGCGTGAATTAGTCCGTCTTCACCGACATTTCGAGACCGCCGTCGAACGGCAATGTCATGGTCGAGAAACCGTTCGCAGGATCGTTGAGATAGGCGAAATAATCGCCATAAGCGATGCGATAGGTATCGGTGTTGTCGGCGACGACGATGGCGCCTTTGCGCAAGTGAGGCCCGATCAATTCGATGGCCGGCCGGGCCAGCGGCGTCCAGATATCCATCAGCAGGAAATCGACCGGTGCTTCGATCCGCTTCAAGGTCTCGCGCAGATCGCCTTCGCGCAAGTCGACGAATTGCGAAAGGCCCGCTTGCGCGAAATGTTCGCGGGCGATGGCTGCTTTGGAAGGCTCATATTCGGTGGCAATCACGGTGCCGCCGCCATTGTCGCGAACCGCCGCCGCCAGATAGAGCGTCGACACCCCGAACGAGGTTCCGCATTCCACGATGCGTTTGGCATTCAACGCCCGGCTCAACGAATAGCAGAACCGTGCCTTGACCGGCTCCAGCGCCACCATCTTGTCGGCCCAGAATCCGCGGCCCTTTGCGACGTCCGCATCCGTGCCGGAGACGCTGCGAAAGCCGTGATCCTGCACGAATGCCATCAGCGCGGGCGTCTGCGCATCGCTCTCAGCGTGCAGGCGTTCGAGCAGCGCCTTCAGCCTGACGTCATTATCGAGGGCGTTCGCCACTGAAGTTACGTCATCGCCTTCTTGAGGTTTTCGTCCACCTTGTCGAGGAAGCCTTCGGTCGTCAGCCATTTCTGATCGGGGCCGACGAGCAGCGCCAGATCCTTGGTCATGTAGCCGCTTTCCACCGTGTCGACGCAAACCTTCTCCAGCGTGTGCGCGAACTTGTCGAGGGCGGGATTGTTGTCGAGCTTGGCGCGATGGGCGAGACCGCGCGTCCAGGCGAAAATCGAGGCGATGGAATTGGTCGATGTCGCCTTGCCTTTCTGGTGCTCGCGGTAATGACGCGTCACCGTGCCGTGGGCGGCTTCGGCTTCCACGATCTTGCCGTCGGGCGTGGTCAGCACCGAAGTCATCAGGCCGAGCGAACCGAAGCCTTGCGCCACCGTGTCGGACTGCACGTCGCCGTCATAGTTCTTGCACGCCCACACATAGCCGCCTTCCCATTTCAGCGCGGAGGCCACCATGTCGTCGATCAGGCGATGTTCGTAGGTGATGCCCGCCGCCTTGAACTTGTCGGCGAATTCCTTGTCGAAGATTTCCTGGAAGATGTCCTTGAAGCGGCCGTCATACGCTTTGAGGATCGTGTTCTTGGTCGAAAGATAGACGGGGTAGTTGCGCGCCAGACCGTAATTCATCGAGGCGCGCGCGAAATCGCGGATGCTGTCGTCGAGATTGTACATCGCCATGGCGACGCCCGAACCCGGCGCCTTGAACACTTCCTTCTCGATAACGGTGCCGTCTTCGCCGACGAATTTGATCGTCAGCACACCCCTGCCCGGATAGCGGAAATCGGTCGCACGATATTGGTCGCCGAAAGCATGACGGCCGACGACGATGGGCTTGGTCCAGCCCGGCACCAGCCGCGGCACGTTCTTGCAGATGATCGGTTCGCGGAAGATCACCCCGCCCAGGATGTTGCGGATCGTGCCGTTGGGCGACTTCCACATTTCCTTGAGGTTGAATTCCTTCACGCGCGCTTCGTCCGGCGTAATGGTGGCGCATTTTACGCCGACACCATGCTTCTTGATGGCTTCCGCCGCGTCGACCGTTACCTTGTCGTTGGTCGCATCGCGATGCTCGATGCCGAGATCGTAATATTCGAGCTTGATGTCCAGATAGGGCAGGATCAGTTTCTTCTTGATGAGATCCCAGATAATGCGGGTCATCTCGTCGCCATCGAGTTCGACGACGGGATTGGCTACCTTGATCTTGTCCATGGAAATCCTCGAAAAAGTGTCGGTCTGGATGTGTCTTAGCGAGGCAAAATTGCGCCGTCAAAGCAGCAAATGAGCGCCCCCGCCATCATCCTGTCCCACCCGCAACTGGGCGAAAATATCGGGGCGGCCGCCCGCGCGATGAAGAATTTCGGGCTTTCCGACCTGCGCCTTGTCGCCCCGCGCGACGGCTGGCCGAACGAGAAAGCCACCGCCATGGCGGCTGGCGCCGCCGACATTGTGGAAGCCGCCCGCATCTTCGAGGCCACCGGGTCGGCGCTCGCCGATCTGCAACTCGTTTATGCCACCACTGCGCGCGAACGCGGCTTCGCCAAGCCGGTGTTGACACCCGCCGCCGCCGCCGCCCGCCTGCGCGAAGCTCATGCAGCGAATCATAAAACCGGCATCCTGTTCGGGGGCGAGCGTTCGGGCCTCGACAATCACGAGGTCTCGCTTGCCACCGCGATCGTGAACATCCCCACAGACAGCTTCGCTTCGCTCAATCTGGGACAGGCGGTGCTGCTTCTGGGTTACGAATGGTTCAAGGCGGCCGACAAAACACCGCCGCTGCGCATCGACCACGGCGCGCTCGCCAAACCGGCCACGGGCGAGGAAATGGCCCATCTCTTCGCCCATCTGGAAGACGAACTTCTCAAATCCGGCTTTCTTTACCCGCCCGACAAGGCCGAAGCGATGATGCGCAACATCCGCGCCATGCTGACTCGCGGCGAATTCACCGATCAGGAGGTCCGCACCCTGCGCGGCATGATTGTGGCGCTGACGCGGGGCAAAAGGCGCAAAGAGACTTGATCGCGCCAAGCCCGCCTCTGTGATACGTCCTGCGCCATGATCGTTGCGCTTGTGATCTTTGCGATCCTCATTCTTGCCGCCGTCCTGTTCGCGGCGTGGCCGATCCTGCGCATGCGGGCCAGACCGTTGCGCGCGCGGATCGCCCTGGCGTCGGCACTGGCGCTGGTCGTTCTTGGCATCGGCGGCGGGCTTTATCTGGTGTTGGGGCAACCGCAGCTCGCGTTCCGCACCGACGAAGAGGCTTTGAAGGGCCGCGACGTGCGCGCGCTGGTGGCGTTGCTTGCGCGCAAGGTGCGCGACACGCCTGACGATCCGCGCGGCTTCGTTTTCCTGGGTCGCGGTTATCTTACGCTCAACGATCCGGGCGAGGCCGCCAAGGCGTTCGCGCGTGCGCTCGCATTGCAACAGCGCCAGCGCAAGGTCGATCCCGCGCTGTATTCGGCATATGGCGAAGCACTCACGCGGGCAGCCGCGGGCGTCGTGACGCCCGATGCCGAACGAGCGTTTCAGACCGCGCTCGTTCTCAATCCGCACGATCCCGCCGCGCGGTATTATCTGGGCCTTGCCTATTCCGCGCGAGGTCAGGCGGGCAAAGCGCTTCCGATGTGGGAAGGATTGCTGGCGGAGATGCCGCCCTCGCCGCTGCGTTCCGAACTCGTCGATCGCGTTGCCGCCTTGAAAGCGCGTGCGGGCGGCGGCCCGCCGGATATTTCGGCGATGGTTGCGGGGCTCGCCGCACGCCTGCAAACAAACCCCAACGATCCGGAAGGATGGCAAAGACTGGTGCGGGCTTACGCGGTTCTGGGCGACACCGAAAAGGCCAAAGCCGCACTCGCCGATGCGCGCAAGGCAATGGCGAAAAACCCGGCCGGGCTGGCGGCGCTCAACGAAGAAGCCAAGGCACATCAGCTTGGCCCTTGAAAAGTGCGGACATCGATTATATCTTACTTCTGTCTTACTTAAATGAAGCTCATGCCCGCGCCTAAACTAACCACCACCGTTTCTACGAAGGGCCAGGTCATCCTGCCGAAGACGATCCGCGACCACAGGCATTGGCAGGCCGGCACGGAATTGGTCGTCGAAGACACCCCTGATGGCGTATTGCTGAAAGCCGCGCCCGTCTTCGCCCCCACAAATCCGAAGGATGTGTTTGGTTCGCTGAGGTATGCGGGAAAGGCAAAGACAATTGAGGAAATGGAGGCGGGAATCGCCGCCGAAGTGAAGCGGCGCCATGCTCGCAATAGATACTAATATTATCGTTCGTTATCTGATTGGCGATGACGCTGCCCAAACCGCCAAAGCCAGACGGCTGATCGATAACAATGACACGTTTGTTTGCACCACGGTCCTGCTTGAGACGGAGTGGGTGCTGCGTAGTGCCTACGGAATCTCGACACACGAACGGCTCAAAGCCCTGACGAACTTTGCTGGCCTTCCGCGCGTCACCGTGGAGAACGCGTCTGTGGTTGCAAATGCGCTCGAATGGGCAGCGAAGGGGCTCGATTTCGCCGACGGCCTGCATCTGGCGCAGGCAGCAGGCTGCGAAGAATTCCTCAGCGTCGATCAGACCTTCGCCAAAGCGGCCAACGCCTTGGGCGGCATCAAAGTTCGCGCACCTTGACCAATAAAAAACGGCGGCCTCTCGGCCGCCGTTCTTTTTCCCCCGGGTATTTCCCCTCTAATTACGAAACGCGTCCCTGCCAGACGGGCCAGCAATTGGTTTTGCCGCCCGCTTTCACTGCGTTGTAGAGCTTGAGTTGCGCATCTTCGGCGCTCGTGCCCGATTGCTCGGCCATGTAATCCGAGCCGCCTGCGCACCAGACGTAAAATTCGTGATTGCCGGACGCGACGAAGTCCGACTGCTTGCTGAAGGTCAGATTTGTGGCTGTTGCGACGCCGGCTGCCGCGACGATCACGCCGCAAACGACCGCTCCCAAGATGCGCCTTTTCATCATTCTTTTCTCCCTAGCAGTATTGCGAGGTACGCATGGCTGCACTGCCACCCCATGGGCCATCCAAGCCCCAGCACGTTCTAAAATCGGACGATTTGCTCCCAACCCGCGCATCGACGGCTCCAGCCGTTCTTCACGCTAACTGTAACGGTATGTAACAATTTCCGGCTTGTCGAGCTTTTTCTCCAGACGGAACAGACTCTTACATAAAATTAGATTTAGTTCCCGATGCGTTCGGGTTTATCGCCCTCGGCCCGGATCATATCCTCGATGGCCGCCGCGGCCGCCTGGACCCCAGGCAAATCCCGGCCCCGGGCCACCAGTTGTACCCCGAATCCGTCCTCCCGATAGAACGGGTAGGAACCGATGGAGAGGCCGGGATGGTCGTTCTGGATGCGCGCCAATGCCGCAGCGATTCTTCCCTCGCCCAGCCGGGTCGAGATAGTGATCGAGTGGACCACCGCGCCGCGTTCCAGTTCCGGTTCGATGTTCTCGAGCATGGCGCGCATGATCATCGGCACGCCCGCCATGGTGTAAACATTGCCGACCCGGAAGCCGGGGGCGGTCGAAACCGAATTCTTCACCAGTACGCCGCCCAACGGAACGCGCGCCATGCGTTTGCGCATATCGTTGAAATCGGCGGGGTTCTTGTAACGCGCCGCCAGCATGGCGAGCGCTTCCGGGTGATAATCGATCCCCACGCCGAACGCCTTGGCGATGGCATCCGCCGTGATGTCGTCATGGGTGGGGCCGATGCCGCCGGTGGTGAAAACGTAGGTGTAGCGGCTGCGCAGCGCGTTCAGCGCCGCCACGATCTCGTCTTCCACATCGCCCACCACGCGGGCTTCCTTGAGGTCGATCCCGAGTGCCGCCAGAAAGCGGGCGATGTAATTGGTGTTGGTGTCCTGAGTCCGTCCGGACAGGATCTCGTCCCCGATCACGAGGACGGCGGCGGTCACGGCTTTGGTTTCGCTCATCGCTTGGTGTAAGGATTGCTTGGTTTTCTCAAGCTAAGCATGGGTGGAGTTCCGCTCCAAGAACCCCATATAAGGTAACTGATGTCGTTCTTGCCCGAAGCCAGCACGTTTGAGGCCGTCCGCCGCGCCAGCTTCGCGGTGACCTTGCACAATGCCGACGGTTTCGAGGGCATGCGCAAGGCGGGCAGGCTCGCCGCCGAAGTGCTCGACCTGATGGTTCCGCTGGTGAAGCCGGGTGTCACCACCGCCGAACTGGACAAGGTCGCCTACGATTACATCGTGAGCCACAACGCCATTCCCGCCTGTCTGGGTTATCGCGGCTACCGCAACACGTTGTGCACCTCGCTCAACCACGTCGTCTGCCACGGCATCCCCAACGACAAGCCTCTACGCGACGGCGACATCGTCAATATCGACGTGACCGTGATCCTGGACGGCTGGCATGGCGATACGAGCCGTATGTATCTCGTTGGCGATGTGAAGCGCAAAGCCACGCGCCTTGTCGACATCACCTATGAATCGATGATGCGCGGCATCAACATCGTGAAGCCGGGCAAGACGACCGGCGATATCGGCCACGCCATCCAGACTTACGCGGAAGACCAGGAACGCTGCTCGGTGGTGCGCGATTTCTGCGGACATGGCGTGGGCCGCGTGTTCCATTCGCTTCCCAACATCGTGCATTACGGCCGCGAAGGCCACGGGCTCGCGCTCAAGCCCGGCATGTTCTTCACCGTCGAACCGATGATCAATCTCGGCGGGTACGGCGTGAAGGTGTTGAGCGACGGCTGGACGGCGGTAACGCGTGACCGCTCGCTGTCGGCCCAATTCGAACATTCCGTGGGGGTGACAGAGGATGGCGTCGAGATCTTCACGCGCTCGCCAAAAGGCTGGGACAAGCCTCCTTACAACATCTGAGAACAACGGTGCCGAAGCGGCCGTCAATGGCGTCTCCGACGCCGGCCGCATCTTCGACCCCGCGCCACACTATCTCGATCATCGCCAACGCCTGCGCACCCGTTTTCTTGAAGGCGGCGCCAATGCGATGCCCGATTACGAGATCATGGAATTGGTGCTGTTCGCCGCTATCCCCCGCCGCGACGTCAAACCGCTTGCGAAAAAGCTGATTTCCCATTTCGGAAGTTTCGCCGAAGCCATCGCCGCACCGATCGATCGTTTGATGGAGATCGACGGCGTGGGCGAAAGCGTGGCGACGCATCTCAAGATCGTCGAAGCCGCCGCGTTGCGCCTGTCGAAGACCAAATTGCTCGGCAGACCCGCGCTTAGTTCGTGGTCCGCGCTGATCGACTATTGCGCCGCCGCCATGGCGCGCAACCCGAACGAGGAATTCCGCATCCTGTTCCTCGACCGCAAGAATGTGCTGATCGCCGACGAGGTGCAGAACAAGGGCACCGTCGATCATACGCCCGTCTATCCGCGCGAGATCGTCAAACGCGCACTGGAACTCGGCGCATCCGCAATCATTCTGGTGCACAATCACCCCAGCGGCGATCCCACGCCTTCTCGCGCCGACATCGAAATGACACGCCAGATCGCGGACGCCGCCAGGGCGTTGCGCGTGGCGGTTCACGATCACATCGTGATCGGCCGCAGCGGACATGCAAGCTTCAAATCGCTGGGATTGCTTTAAAACATGACTTTTAGGGTGGGCGGGTCTAAAACCCTCCCATGCTGACACTTTCCGACAAAACCCTTCTGCGCGCCGACGCCTATGTGAACGGCGCGTGGGCGAATGCGCGCTCCCACGCACGCTTTGCCGTCACCAATCCGGCAACCGGCGAAACCATCGCCGAGGTTGCGAACCTCGATGCAGATGACACGCGCGCGGCCATCGAAGCAGCGCATGAAGCGCTTCCCGCCTGGCGCGCGAAGACCGCGAAGGAACGCAGCCTGCTGATGCGCAAATGGTTCGACCTGATCATGGCCAATCAGGAAGACCTGGCGCAGATCATGACCGCCGAACAGGGAAAGCCGCTTGCCGAAACCCGTGGCGAAGTGGCTTACGGCGCATCGTTCATCGAATGGTTCGCCGAAGAGGGAAAGCGCGTCTATGGCGATGTGATCCCGACCAATCTTCCCAACCGCCGCATCATCGTGACCAAGGAACCCATCGGCGTCGTTGCGTCCATCACGCCATGGAATTTTCCCAATGCGATGATCACCCGCAAATGCGCGCCCGCGCTTGCCGCCGGATGCACCTTCCTCATCAAGCCTGCCGCCGAGACGCCGCTCTCGGCGACGGCCCTTGCCGAACTCGCACATCGCGC
>DASZYI010000153.1:0-4491 GCA_035545475.1 Rhizomicrobium sp. | reverse complement strand
CGCCGCAATTGGGCGGAGGCGGTCGGCCGCGATGCGTCCTCGAACGCGTACCTTGCTTTCGCACGCGCGGGCTTTCGCGATCCCACTTTGATCCTGCGCTGGGAAGAAATCGCGGGGCCGGAAGTCGCCCGCCTCGCTCGGCCCATCAAGCTGAGCGAATGCGCGTCTGGGGGCGTGCTGACACTAAAAGCCGAGCCGGGCGCGGCGCTGTTCCTGCAACACGAGACCCGTGCTCTGTGTGGGCGGATCAACGATTATCTGGGTCGGAACGCAGTGACGAAATTGCGCTTTGTACAGGGGCCGCTGGAGCAGCGCCCGCACAAGCCGGTTCGACCCCGTATGGGCGGTTCGTTACCGCCCGATGACCCCGCCATGAAATTCCAAGGTCCAGAAAAAATGCGCGAGACCTTGCTGCGTCTGGCACGAACCCGCCGTCCGGATTGACGCGAGGAAGCACCTGCCACAACCTCCGATAGGTTTCCGGAGGGGCGGAAAATGCAGCGCAAAGTTCTAATCGGTGTTATCGCGCTTTCTATGATCGCGCTGGGCGTAATCGGCTATCTCTACTATACGCCGATACAATCGAGCTCGCTTCCCGTCCACGATGGCAACGACCGGCCCAATGTCACGCTGACGAAGGACGACCGTACTATCGGTGATCCGAATGCGCCGATCCTCATCGTGGAATATGCTGCACTCACCTGCCCGCATTGCGCCCATTTCAACGACGAAATCTTTCCGAAGCTGAAAGCCGGATATATCGATCCTGGCAACGTCTACTATGTCTTTCGGGTGTTTCCGCGAATGTCGGTCGATCTGGCGGCGGAAGCATTGGCCCGCTGCGTGCCAAAGGAAAACTATTTCAAGATTGTGGATTTGTTGTTTAAGCGGCAGCTTGATTGGGATCCGGAATTCCAGCCGCTAAATGTCCATGACGGGCTGCTGTCGGTCGCCCATGCAGCCGGTATGAGTGACGCCCAAGCCGACCGCTGCATGAACAATCAAGCGCAGCTTGACCGGACGAATCAGGTGGGTCGCGATGGGGAGGCGAAATACAGCATCAACGCCACACCCACATTCGTGGTCAACGGCACCGTTCATGTGGGTCAGTATGAATGGGAAAATCTGCAAAAAGACCTCGATGCCCTCTTAGCTGCACGATGAGCGGTGGAAAACCCCTGCAACCTTTGCCGGGCGCGGATTGATCCACCCGGCCCGCTCTGCCACAAACCTTGCGGTATTTTCCGGAGAGCGGAACTTGAACCGTAGGCCCCTGCTGATCGGCATTCTTGCCGCGGCCGTGATCGCGCTGGGCGTGATCGGCTATCTCTACCTCGCAGCCCCTTCCGCGGACAGCGCGCTGCCCGACAGCGGCGAGCGCGCCAACGTCACGCTCACCAAAGACGACCGCACCCTGGGCGACCCGAAGGCACCGATCCTGGTGGTCGAATATGCCGCCCCCACCTGTCCCCACTGCGCCCACTTCAACGAGACAGTGTTCCCGAAACTCAAGGCCAAATACATCGACACCGGCAAGGTCTATTACGTTTTCCGCGTCTTCCCGCTGAGTTCGGTCGATCTCGCGGTCGAATCGCTGGCGCGTTGCCTGCCAGCCGAGAGCTATTTCAATTTCATCGACCTGATGTTCAGGAATCAGCTTACCTGGGACCCGGAATACCAGCCGCTCGATGTCCATGCCGGCATCCTGTCCGTGGCGCGCATGGCGGGAATCGGCGGCGAACAGGCCGACAAATGCATGGCGGATAAGACCCAGCTCGAACGCGCCAGCAAAGTCGGCGACGATGGCCAGAAACGGTACAACATCACAGGCACCCCCACTTTCGTTGTGAATGGAAAGGTCCACGGGGGGCAATATGACTGGGAAAGCCTGCAGAAAGAGCTCGACGCCATGCTAAAGAAATAGGCGTCGACAGATTCTGATTCGTATTACCAGGGCGTCACACAGTTGAAATTCACGCGTCTGAGACTTTCCGGCTTCAAATCCTTCGTGGAGCCGACGGAGCTTTTCATCGAACCCGGCCTCACCGCCGTGGTGGGGCCAAACGGTTGCGGCAAATCCAATCTGTTCGACGCGCTACGCTGGGTGATGGGCGAAACGCGCCCGACATCGGTGCGCGGCAGTGAAATGGACGATGTGATCTTCGCGGGTTCCGCAGGGCGACCTGCGCGCAACGTCGCCGAAGTGACGTTGTTCGTCGACAATTCGGATCGTACGGCCAGCCCACAGTATAACGAATACGACTCCATCGAAATTTCGCGCCGCATCGAACGTGAAGCCGGCTCCGTCTATCGCATCAACGGCCGCGATGTGCGCCAACGCGACGTACAGATTTTCTTTGCCGATGCATCTTCCGGCGCGGGCTCGACCGCGTTTGTTCGGCAAGGCCAAATCGGGATGCTCATCAGCCAGAAGCCGCTCAATCGGCGGGCCATTCTGGAAGAAGCAGCGGGCATTGCGGGCTTGCATCAGCGCCGTCACGAAGCCGAACTTCGTCTTCGCGCCGCCGAAACGAATATGGGCCGCCTCGACGATGTGATCCGTGAAGTCGAAGGCCAGTTGCAGAACCTGAAGCGTCAGGCGCGTCAGGCTGCGCGTTATCGCAATCTGTCGGGGTTGATCCGCAAGGCCGAGGCGCTCGCGCTTTATCTTCGCTGGTCGGCAGCGGAAGGCCACGCGAAGGTCGCGAAAGAAGCATTGGATGCGTCCATCGCTGCCGTGGAAGCCGCAACGCAAGTGGCAGCCATTGCATCGACCGAACAGGTTCAATGTGCGGAACTGCTTCCGCCCTTGCGCCAGACCGAAGCGGAAAAATCGGCGGCGCTGCATCGCCTGATCGTGGAACGCGACGCACTCGACGCCGAAGAAGCCCGGGCGCGCGAGGCGGCCCAACGCCTTCGCCAACGCATCGCACAGGCCGAACAGGATATTCAGCGCGAAAAAACGCTGGACGCCGACGCGCGCAATTCGCTGCAGGCCCTGAGCGAAGAACGCGCGGAACTCGAGGATATTGCGTCTCGCGCTTCGGCCGAGCTGGAAAGTGCCGAGGCCACTGCGAATGAGATCGTGGCTGCTCTCGCCGAGACGGAACGCACGCTGGACCGGCTGACGCGCGAACTCGCGGAATGGAATGCGAAGAAATCGAGCCTTGAGCGTTCGCGCGATGTTGCGGGTGCCTTGGCAGAAACAAGCGCCGAACAATTGACCGCCGCGCGATCACGCCTTGAGCAAGCAATGGCAAACGCGCAGGCAGCGCCCGACGTGAAGGCCGCTGAAGATGACGTAACCAACGCGCAAAACGCTTCGGAAGCCGCGCGCAACGCACTGACCGTTGCGCGTGCCGCCTTGGCCGAAGCCGAGGTAGCGGAAAAGAATGCACGTGCGCCGCTGGAAGATGCGGAACGTGAAGTGAACCGCATTTCCGCAGAAACCAAAGCGTTGGCGGACCTGCTTCGGCCGCGCGGCCAGGATTTGTGGCCGCCGCTGGTGGATGCAGTGCGTGTGCAGTCGGGATATGAGGGCGCATTCGCCGCTGCGTTGGGCGACGATCTGCAAGCGCCGCTCGACGAAGCAGCGCCACATCACTGGCGCGATCTTGGCCCCCTACCCTCGCTTCCTCCGCTGCCCGATGGTGCACAAGCGCTGAAGAATTTTGTGGAGGCGCCTTCTGCGCTGAGCCGCCTGCTCAACACGACAGGTGTCGTGTTCCCCGATCAAGGCTCCAATCTGCAATCTGCATTGCATCCGGGACAGCGCCTTGTGTCGCCGCGCGGCGACCTCTGGCGTTGGGACGGCTATGCGGCGTCCGCCGAATCGGAATCGCCGGGCGCTATTCGGCTGGCGCAGCGCAACCGTCTGACCGAACTCGAAGGTGAACTGGTTGCGGCAAAGGAAAAGCGCGCGGAACTGTTCGATATCTATTCTGCGGCGCGTGACGCCGGTGTTGCAGCACGCGAAGCTGCCAATGCCGCTGAACAGGAAGATCGCAAAGCCGCACAGACTTTGATCACTGCACAGCGTACATCCGCAGAAGCTGCGCGTGCGGCTGCCGAACGGATGTCGCAATTGGCGACATTGGAAGCCGAAGTGCGCCGTCTCACGGAAGCGCGCGACGCGGCGCGTGAAGCCAGTCGCCAAGCAGCCGAACAGCTTTCCGAATTGGGCGATGGCATCGCGCTGACCGAAGCGATGAACACGGCACGGGGCGAAACCGCGGAAGCGCGTTCGAAAGCCGCAGGTGCCCGCGCCCATGTCGAAAGCCTGCACCGCGATGCTGAAACCCGCGCGCAACGCCTCGCGGCCATCGCCGAAGATAGTGCACGTTGGCAAAAGCGCAGCGAAAACGCGGCACAGCAGATGGCCGAACTCAGCCGCCGCCTTGAGGAAATGGCGGAAGAGTTGCTTGCCCTCGATGCGATCCCTGAGCAGATCGTCGAAAAGCGAAACGCTTTGCTCGATGCCATCGCCTCGGC
>DASZYI010000152.1:0-7634 GCA_035545475.1 Rhizomicrobium sp. | reverse complement strand
TCCTTTTCCACCAGAGCGCGCAGCGCCTTCGCGTCGGTCATGTCTATGACATGCGCGCGATGGGACACCTGCTGCGCGGGTGCATCCGCATAGCGATCCACCGCGATTACCTCCACGCCGAAGCGCTGAAGCTCAATGGTGACTTCTTTTCCAAGTTCACCCGATCCCAGAAGCATGACACGCGTGGCGTTAGGCGAAAGCGGAGTTCCCAGGCGCATGCAAAAAATCCATTCGGTGTGATCGACATATTTCAACCACATCCCGCCCCGTTTTGGCCAATGAAAGTTCCGCCCGGTGCCACATGCGGAACGTTTCCCAAATAGACGCCATCAAAGCGGGAGTTCGGGATGCCTGATTTTGAGATTCGTTTTTATCATGCCGACGGCAAGCTGGCATTCGTGCATATGTGCGCATGCGCGACTATTGATGAGGCACGCATGTTCGCCGAGGAGAATATCGGCGAACACGCGCGGTTCGAGGTGGTCGACCGTGCCGCGCAGCCGGGTGCGGTTCGATAATCATCAACGACATGACGAAAAAGACCGCCCACCGAAAATTTGGCAGGCGGTCTTTTTTTAATTTTTCGCCTGATCCACCAGCTTGTTCTTCGCGATCCAGGGCATCATGGCGCGCAGCTTGGCGCCGACATCCTCGATGGGATGCGCGGCATGCTTGGCGCGGGTGGCTTTGAAGCTCGCCTGTCCGGCCTTGTTCTCCAGCACCCAATCGCGGGCGAACTTGCCGGTCTGGATGTCGTCCAGCACGCGCTTCATCTCGGCCTTCGTCTCGGCGGTAATGATGCGCGGGCCAGTGACATATTCGCCATATTCGGCAGTGTTCGACACGGAGTAATTCATGTTCGCGATACCGCCTTCGTAGATCAAATCCACGATCAGCTTCACTTCGTGCAGGCATTCGAAATAGGCCATTTCGGGGGCATAGCCCGCTTCGACCAGCGTTTCGAAACCGGCGCGGATGAGCTCGACCAGACCGCCGCACAACACCGACTGTTCGCCGAAAAGATCGGTTTCGCATTCTTCGCGGAAGGTGGTTTCGATGACGCCCGCACGGCCGCCGCCGATGGCGCTGGCGTAAGCGAGACCGAGGTCATGCGCGTTGCCGCTCGCATCCTGATGGATGGCGATGAGGCACGGCACGCCGCCGCCTTTTTGATATTCGCCGCGCACGGTGTGGCCGGGGCCTTTGGGCGCGACCATCAGCACGTCGAGATCGGCGCGCGGTTCGATCAGGCGGAAATGCACGTTGAAACCATGCGCGAACAGAAGCGCCGCGCCCTGCTTCATGTTGTCGTGCAGATCGTTCTTGTAGATGTCGGCCTGCAATTCGTCGGGTGTGACCATCATCATCACGTCGGCCCATTTGGCGGCCTCGGCGTTGGACATCACCTTGAAGCCAGCCGCTTCCGCCTTTTTCGCGGATGCGCCGGGACGGGCGGCAATCGCCACATCCTTCACGCCGCTGTCGCGCATGTTGAGCGCGTGGGCATGGCCTTGAGAGCCGAAACCGATGATGGCGACTTTCTTGTTCTTGATGAAGTTCAGATCGGCATCCCGATCGTAGTAGACACGCATTTCAAGTCCTCTTCTTCATGTTGGATTCAATTCGGCGCACCGACGTGCGCCGGATGGGTGGCCCGGTCAAGCCGGGCCATGACGGTTGGGTTGGGTTTCATTCGGCAGATTGTCCCAGTTCTTGCTGCCACAATTTAGATTTTCCGATGTCGGGAAAATGTACCTGCGCCGTCCGAATTAAATCGCGAGCGAAAGCTGCGGCGGCTAAGCTCCCCCTATCTTCTTGGCAATCTCTTTTCAGAGACTTCGTCAAACCGTGTTGCTTCACCATCAAGCTGAGCCAAGAGTAGCAGATGAGAACATCTGGAACTGACTTATCGTTCGCCTCAGCCGCGACGGCAGGAGACAATTCGGTTGGCAAACTTGCGATATTGGCTTGGCCTTCCGCCGCCAGAATTTGTCCCAATTCTCGTTCGCTGATATTTACGGTTCCCTGCACTAACAGATAGCCAGCGCTCGTATATTCCGCGGCTTCCAAAGTCCCATCCGAAGGGGTGCTCAGCTCGTAACGCAAATCGATCGTCGTCCCGAGGTCGCCGATACTCCACTGCATATGGACGGTTAGAGGGAGTCTCTTGTCGGTATCGATATTTGCATCGCCCCTTGCAACGGTCGGAACAATGAGCGCCGCCAACAAGAGCAACCCTTGAAGCTTCATTTACATCGCCTCCGGGCCGCGGGAGATGGCGGCGACGCCGGTGCGGCTGACGTCTACAAGCCCGAGGGGGCGCATGAGGTCGAGGAAATTGTCGATCTTCGACGGGGCGCCGGTGATTTCGAAGACGAAGCTCGCATGGCCCGTGTCGATGATGCGGGCGCGGAAGATTTCGGCGATGCGCATGGCTTCGGTGCGCTTCTCGCCGGAGCCGGAGACTTTCACCAGCGCCATTTCGCGTTCGATGCCGGGTTTGGCGATGGTCCAGTTCACCACGCGGTGCACGGGGACGAGGCGGCGCAACTGGGCTTCGATCTGTTCGATCACTTCGGGCGTGCCGGACGTCACGATGGTGATGCGGCTGGTGCGCGCGGCGTGATCGACTTCGGCGACGGTGAGGCTTTCGATGTTGTAGCCGCGGCCGGAGAACAGGCCGATGACGCGCGCGAGAACGCCCGCTTCGTTGTCGACGAGGATGGCGATGGTGTGGGGTTGGGGTGGGGTTTTGATGGCCATGTTCATTTTTTGTGACTTACCCCCTCCACCGCTTCGCTTCGCTTGCGGTCCCCCCTCCCCCGTAAACGGGGAAGGAATGATGACGTCAAAATCCTCCCCCGCTTGCGGGGGAGGAGGCGAACGTAGTGAGCCGGAGGGGGGCAGTGTGTGATCATCAGACGAGCATCTTGCCTTCTTCGCTGACTTCGGCGGCTTCTTCTTCGGCGTCGGACAGCACCATCTCGTTGTGCGGCGCGCCGGAATAGATCATCGGGTAGCAGTTTTCCTTGGGATCGACGCGGCAATCGAAGAGGACGGGGCGTTTGACCTCGATCATCTCCTTGATCTTGTCGTCGAGTTCATCCGGTTTCTGCGCGCGGATGCCGACGCAGCCGAAAGCCTCCGCCATCTTCACGAAATCGGGCAGCGCTTCCGAATAGGAATGCGAATAGCGCCCGCCATGCAGCAATTGCTGCCACTGGCGCACCATGCCCATATATTCGTTGTTGATGATGAAGATCTTCACCGGCAGGTCGTACTGAACCGCGGTGGACATTTCCTGCATGGTCATCTGCACGGATGCTTCGCCCGCAATGTCGATGACGAGCGCATCGGGGTGGGCCATCTGCACGCCGATGGATGCGGGCAAACCGTAGCCCATGGTGCCGAGACCGCCGCTCGTCATCCAGTGGTTCGGGTTTTCGAATTTGAAGCGTTGGGCCGCCCACATCTGATGCTGGCCGACTTCGGTGGTGATGTAGGTTTCGCGGCCGCGCGTGAGTTCATACAGCCGATCAATCGCGTATTGCGGCTTGATGAGCGTTTTGGACGGCTTGTAGGAGAGCGATTTCTTCTCGCGCCATTTGTCGATCTGTTTCCACCAGTCCGTCAGCACGGGCGCTTTGCGGCGCTGTGTTTTCCAGAAATGCAGCATCTCCTTCAACGCCTTGGCGGCGTCGGCGACGATGGGGACATCGACGCGGACATTCTTGTTGATCTGGGCGGCGTCGATATCGAGATGGATCTTCTTCGAGTTCGGCGAGAACGCATCGATCTTGCCGGTGACGCGATCATCGAAGCGCGCGCCGAGGCAGAGCATCACGTCGCAACCGTGCATCGCGAGATTGGCTTCGTAGGTGCCGTGCATGCCGAGCATGCCGAGCCATTGCGGATCGGAAGCGGGGAATGCGCCGAGGCCCATCAAGGTCGAGGTGACGGGGAAACCCGTGACCTTCGCCAGTTCGCGCAGCAGCTTGCTCGCTTCCGGCCCGGAATTGATGATGCCGCCGCCGGAATAGATGATCGGGCGCTTGGCGCCTTCCATCAATTCGATGGCCTTGATGATCTGCGACAGATCGGGATCGGTCTTGGGCTTGTACGTGCGGTGACGCACCGATTGCGGGCCGACATACGCGCCCTTCTTGAACTGCACGTCTTTCGGAATGTCGACCACGACGGGGCCGGGGCGGCCGGTGGTGGCGATCTGGAACGCTTCGTGGATGACGCGCGGCAGATCGTTCACGTCTTTCACAAGCCAGTTGTGCTTGGTGCAGGGGCGCGTGATGCCGATAGTATCGCATTCCTGAAATGCGTCGTTGCCGATGAGATGGGTGGCCACCTGCCCCGTCAGCACGACGAGCGGAATGGAATCCATCAACGCATCGGTGAGGCCGGTGACGGCGTTCGTTGCACCCGGTCCCGATGTCACCAGCACGACGCCGGGTTTGCCGGTGGAGCGCGCGTAACCTTCGGCGGCGTGCGTGGCGCCTTGTTCGTGGCGGCACAACACATGGATGATGCCTTCGGCAGCGAACAACGCATCGTAAATCGGAAGCACGGCGCCGCCCGGATAACCGAAGATGTGTTCCACGCCCTGATCCTTCAGCGCGCGGATCACCATTTCGGCACCGCTCAATTCGAGCGTGTCGCCTGCCGTTATTGTCGTGTCTTTGTCCATCGTCACAAACGCCCAGAAAGCCCAGAAATGCGAAAGGGGCGTTGCCGCCCCTTGGGTAAAAGCCACCGTTCGGAAATGCGGAAGTTCAGTTCCGCCCGTTCAGTGGCCCACAAATAAGTACGAGCACAGTGCGCATTGCCTGCCCCAATTTTCGCGGCGCAACATAGGGTGGGGCGATTCCACAGTCAAGCAAGTTCATTTGATTAACTTCAGCATTTCAGCAATAATATTGCGCTGCTCGATGGCCGGTATCCAGATCCAATCTGACATTTTATTGCGGAACCATGTCGTCTGGCGCTTCGCATATTGGCGGGTTCCCACGACGATCGCTTCCTCCACCTGCTCTGCGGAAAGCTTGCCCTCGTCGAACTCCCACATCTCGCGCAGGCCCAACGTCTTTGCGGCGGGAAGGCTTTCGTCGAGACCGGCGACAGCGCGCGTTTCTGCCAGCACGCCCTCTTCCACCATGCGCTTGTAACGCTCCGCGATGCGCGGATGCAGGATGACCCGGGGCGGATCGAGCACGAAGCGCGCGAGCTTCAGGCCCTTCAGAACGGGATTGCCGCTTTCCTTTTGCCAGCTTGCGAGCGAGCGGCCGGTTGCTTCCAACACTTCCGCCGCGCGCAACATGCGCTGCGGATCGGAGGCGCGAAGCTGGCCCGCTGTTTCGGGATCGCGCAGTTTGAGATGGGCGTAGAAGGCATCGTTGCCTTCGATCAGCAGCTTGTTGCGAAGCGCTTCGTGGATGTGCGCGGGCACTTGCGGGATTTCGGACAGGCCCTCGGTCAATACGCTGAAGTAAAGTCCGGTTCCGCCGACGAAGATGGGAATGCGGCAATCGGTGCGCACTTTCTCCAAGGCTTGCGCCGCCTCGGCCAGATAGCGGCCCGCCGAATAGCGCTCGGTCACGCTGACATGGCCGTAGAGGTGATGGGGCGCGCGCGCCATGTCCGCGTCGGGCGGGCGCGCGGTCAGGATGCGCAACTCGCGATAGACCTGCATGGAATCGCAATTGATGAGCGAGCCGCCGATTTCCTCGGCAAGCGCCAGCGCCGTGGACGACTTGCCGCTCGCTGTGGGCCCTGCAATAAGCACCGCGTCTATGCGCATTTGCGAATCGTCCTCCCTATTAAGAGAATGATCCCCGCCGTTTCCTGTTGCCAAGAAGGCCAATGCATTTGAGTGGTGAATTTCCCCTTATTCTGAGCGTCATCGGCAAGGATGCCGCGCAACACGCCCCGCGCATCGCCTCCGCGCTGGCCGCACATTCCAAAAGCGGGACGCTTGCGTGGCTTTCGCAAGACCGCGCTTTCGAAATTCCCTTCGAGGGCGACGAGGATGCGGCAAGCACGGCTGTTTGTGCCGAAACCGAGGGAACTTCGCTCGACGTCAACGTGGTTTCGGCCCGGCATCGCCGCAAGAAGCTGTTCGTGGCGGATATGGATTCCACCATCATCTCCTGCGAATGCCTCGACGAAATCGCGGATGCGGTGGGATTGAAACCGCAAGTCGCCGCCATCACCGAACGCGCCATGGCGGGCGAGATCGCGTTTGCGCCCGCCTTGCGGGAACGCGTGGCGCTGCTCAAAGGGTTGCCGGTGCACCGGCTGTCGCGGGTCTATGGCGAACGGGTGCGGCTCAATCCGGGGGCCCGCGCATTGCTTGCCACCATGAAAGCGAACGGTACGCGCACCGTTCTCGTATCGGGCGGATTCACATTCTTCACCTCGCGCGTGGCGGCGGACGCCGGATTCGACGCGCATTTCGGCAATGTGCTGCTCGACGATGGGCAGCATCTGACAGGGACAGTGGCCGAACCTATCCTCGGACGCGAAGCGAAATTGCAGACGCTGGAAAAGGAAACAAAGGCGCTCGGTCTTTCCTATGACGAAACCCTGGCGGTTGGAGACGGCGCCAACGATCTCGACATGATCGGACGCGCCGGTCTGGGCGTCGCTTATCACGCCAAGCCGATTGTCGCGCAGGCCGCCGGTGCGCGGATCGATCACGGCGACCTGACGGCGCTACTGTACCTGCAGGGTTATCGCGACGAGGAGATCTTGCGCGGTTAATTCTGCCGGCCCATGCGTTCCAGAACGCGTTTGCGGGCAAGCATGCGATCACGGTCGGTGATGTAGATAAGGCCGCCGATCTTGCGGATCAGAGCGTCCTCTTCGGGGTCGAGCACACCGTCGGCATAGGCGACTTCCCACAACATTTCGATAAGCTGGATGCGCTCTTCGGGGTCCATCTGTTCGAAAACGGCATGCGTGTAGGGGTGAAGCTGCACCATGCGCGCAGTGGTCGCTTCGCCGGATGAGATCAACTGATCGCATTCGTCTTTCGACAAGGCGAATTTTTCCGTCAGCAGCCGTTCGATCACCGCACGCTCTTCCGGACCGAACTGCTCGTCGCGATGCGCGGCTTCCACCAGCAACACGGCCACCGCCAGCCGCAAATCGCCCGTGCGCTGTTCCGCGGGATCGGAGCCTTTCAGAAAATTCATCAACTGCTGAAACAAGACGCAATTCCAAATCGTTCCAAGCCGAGCTTATCGGATGCGAAGCACATGACAAAACAATCCCGCCGGCGTCAACCGGCGGGATCGATAGAGTTTTCAGGATCAATAACGATCGAAGTGCGAGCCGCGCTGCTGCGCTATGGCGATGTTCGCCTGATACAGGGCGTCATTCATGGCGGTGGTGTAGCAACCGGGGCTGCCCGGCGCCGTCACCGGATATAGCGCATCCAACCGGCGGCACATGGATCGCGCCGTGTAGCTGATACGATCACGCATGACGCGGACGTCGTGGCGCGAACGCAGGTCGAGATCGCCGATATAAACGCCTTTCGACATCGATATGAGCCGATAGGGCGCACCCAGCGGACTGCGTTGCGGCGCATAGCGCGGCACCGTCACTTCGACGTTTTCGTC
>DASZYI010000151.1:0-15531 GCA_035545475.1 Rhizomicrobium sp. | reverse complement strand
CGATCAACATGGCGGCGTATCTCGAAATCGACGACGTGATCGATCCTTCGGATACGCGCCGCTGGATCATGCGCGGGCTTCGTTCCCTGCCGCCGCAGGAACGCAGTGGAAAACGGCGGACGTTTGTGGATACGTGGTGATAGCCTCACCTGCCGCGCGTTCCGGCGGGCGAAAGCAAGATCAAACCACCGCGTAGCGATATTGGGTATCGGGCTTGATGTAGAGGCCGCGGCTGTCGGGCAAGAGTTCGAACGCGCTTGAGACTTCGTGCGGTATCTCGGCGGTACCGACGACGAGATAACCGTCGGGACCAAGCGTCTCGGCGAGACGGTCCAGGATGCGCGTCTTGGTTTGCGGCTCGAAATAAAGCAGGACGTTGCGACAAAAGATGACGTCGATCTCGCCAATCCAACCGTAATCGTCGAGCAGGTTGAAGGTGCGGAATTTCACCATGCGACGCAACGAGTCCGAGACGCGCCAGCGGTCGCCTTCCTGCGAGAAATGCGCGATCAGGCGTTTGATATTGAGCCCGCGCTGCACCTCGAACGAGGTGTAGAGCCCTTCCTTGGCGCGGGCAACGCATTCGCTGCTGATGTCGGATGCAATGAGTTCGATCGTCCAGCCGTCTTTCGTCAGCCCCGCTTCCTGCAGGAGCATCGCAAGGCTATATGCTTCCTGTCCCGTCGCGGCTGCCGCACACCAGATGCGCAATTTCCTGGAGCGCGAACGGCGCGACATCAGGTCGGGAAGAACGATTTCGCGAAACTGCTCGAAAGGGCTTCTGTCGCGGAAGAACCAGGTGTCGTTCGTGGTCATCGCCTCCATGACGGGACGCAGCATGGATTCGTGAGCGTGAGGAAGTTCGCGCAGCAATTCGTCCGGATTGCGGAACCCGAACCGGCGCGCCACGGGCGCAAGACGCGTGGCGATCTGACTTGTTTTCAACGGATTGATGACGATGCCCGTGCGCCGCTTCAGAAGCTGCGCCAGATAGGCGACATCAGCGGCGTGCATGTCCGGCGCGCTCGCCAGCCAGAAGCCCCACTTCGGCGAGTTTGTTCTCGAGGCTTTCGCGGTCGAACGGCTTCAGGAGGAAATCGTTGGCGCCTGCACTCACGGCCATGGCGATCTCGTCGGTGTCGTTTTCGGTGGTGCAGAAGATCGCCACCGGATTGCCGCCATTGGCTTCGCGGCGAAGGGTGCGGAGGAAATCGGGAGTCGGCATATCCTGAAGATGGCCGTCGACCAAAATCGCGTCGGGCATCTTGTGCCGGCAGGCTTCGAGAGCGCTTGAACCGTCTTCGGCTTCCACGGCCTCGAATTTGAGATCTTCGAGGATGCGCGCCGCAACCCGGCGGATCACGCGGCTGCCGTCCACGATCAAGCACTGCTTCATAAATGCCTCCACGGTCCGCGAACTGCATGCGGTCCCCGACCGGGAGAACCTTAAAGGCGGAAGGTAAACGGGGCCTTAGCCGGCCTGAATGACGACGCCGTTTTCCTGTGCGGTCAGCGTCAATCCGGCGTTCACTGTGCGGGCCAGCTTGTGCGTGAGATAGGGCTGAATCCCGCGGGCATCATGGGGCGTGGCGGCGGCGTCGCCGCGGACGGCTTTTTCGACCTCTTCGAGGACACGGGCATGCGGACCGTTGGCGCGCACGGTGAAGGCGGGTGCTGCCGGGTCTTCGCTCGTTTCAACCGTCACCTTGCCACCGCGCGGCAGGCAATCGGCGGCGAGAAACGTCGCATTCATCAGCAATTTCGCCCAGTCCTTGGGCCAATGGACCACGGCGGCGTTCCATTCCACTTCGACTTTGCTGCCCGCCACAAGACCCATCACGAGGCGCCCCACCTCGCCCAGATCGAGCTCTGCCCCTGCCGAACCAGCGGCTCCAAAGGCGATTCGCAGGAACTGCAGCCGGGCCAGCGCCTGCTCGGCGCTGGAGGTGACGATCTTCAGGGCGTCGGCCCGCATGGCGGCATCGCGCTCGTCTTCCAGCACTTCCAGACCGTTGACCACCGCGCCCAACGGCCCAACCAGGTCGTGGCAAACGCGGCTGACCAGGAAGGCTGCGAATTCGATCTCGGTCATGCTTGGGACTCCGGCGGAAACAGGGTTCACAATTGGTAACTATCTGTGTCCCGACTTAAGAAACACTTAAGCCGGGAACCGGGCTTGTGCTATCGCCCCGTTCGGCTGCATGCAAGGCCCGCATGAAAGAGAACCGATGACACAACTTTCCACATCCACACGCCAACTGGCGGAAATTGCTTTCGAAGCCGGCAAGATCATCCTCAAGCACTACGCCGACGAGAATATCGCCGCACGGACAAAAGACGACCGCTCGCCCGTGACAGCGGCCGACGAGGAAGCCGAAGCCTTTATTCTGTCGAAGCTGAAAACTGTGGCGCCGGAGGTACCGGTGATCGCGGAGGAAGAAGCCGCGAGCGGGCGCATCGCCAAGATCGGATCGCGTTTCTTCCTTGTCGATCCGCTGGACGGGACGAAGGAGTTCCTGAGCCGCAATGGGGAGTTCACGGTCAACATCGCCGAAGTGATGAACGGCGCACCGGTGCGCGGGATCGTCTACATTCCCGCCAGGGAAAGATTGTTCGTGGGCGAAGTGGGGCACGGCGCATTCGACGTGGGCGTGGCGAACGGCGCCCTCGATTGGGAGGGCGCGAAACGCATCGAAGTATCCAAACCATCGAAGGAAGGGCTTGTGGTGGTCGCAAGCCGTTCCCATCGCGACTACAAGACCGAAGAATTCCTTGCAGCTTACACGGTGAAGGATTTCAAGGCGGCGGGATCGTCGTTGAAGTTCTGTCTGGTGGCGGCGGGCGAGGCCGACCTCTATCCGCGGCTGGGACGCACGATGGAGTGGGATACGGCTGCCGGGCATGCGGTGCTCGCGGCAGCCGGCGGCAGCGTGACCACCGTCGACGGACGTCCTTTCGTCTATGGCAAGGTCGAAGAGAAGTTCGCCAACCCATTCTTCCTTGCGTGGGGCGCAAAGTAGCTCTGCGCTTGTGGGAATGAGCGCACCTCCTTACGCTTTGCGGCAGCGGCGTGGAGGGGCGAATGAAAATCCTGTCATTTCTGTGCGCGGCATTGCTCGCGCTGCCGGTCACAACGGCCACAGCCAAGGAACGAACCGTCGTCGTGGTGTTGTTCGACGGGTTTTCGCCCGCTTCGCTGGATGCCACGCACACACCGAATTTCGATCTCATCAAGAAGGACGGCGCGTGGTCGCGGCATCTGGTGCCGGCCTTTCCCACGATCTCGCTGATCAATCACACCACCTTCGAGACCGGATGCTGGCCCTCGCATCACGGGATCGTTTCGAATTTCTTCTTCGACCCGAAGAAGGGAGAATTTCCGCAAAGCGACGACGCGGCGTGGCGCACCGGCTGCGAAACGATGTGGGAAGCGGCCGAACGGCAAGGCGTGAGGACGGCGGCGTTCAACATCGTGGGGCGCTGGTCGAGCACCAAGGGCAAGCGCGCGACCACGATCAATCCGAACGTGCCCTGGAAGAATCGCGAATCGGACGAGAAGGTCCTGGAGCGGGGGTTGGCGGCGCTGCGCGACCATGGGCCAAACCATGCACGGTTGATCGCGCTTTATTTTCCGATCCCCGACGAAGAGGCCCATTGGAACGGCACGACCGCGCCCAAAACCGAAGACGCGGTGCGCAAGGCGGACGCGATCGTCGGCAAACTGATGGCTGCGATCCGCGCGCTGCCGCCGTCGCGCGAGGCAACACTCGTTGTGGGCACCGATCACGGGATGATGGATGTGGGGCCGGTGGTGAACATCGGACGCATCCTCGGCAGGGAAAACATCCACGCGCGGCAGGCATCGGATGGCGCGACGACCTTTCTCTATCTGCGCAAGGGTGAAACCAAAGAGCATGCCTTGAGCGCGCTCGCCAAGTACCGGTACGCGTTCGACGCGTATCCGAAGGGGAAATATCCCGCTTATGCGCATCTTGGCGACGGAGCGCGCTCGGGAGACATACTGATCGTCTGCAAACCGCCCTATTGGGTGGCGGGGCCGGAAGCCTTTCCCTGGTATGCACGCTGGCTTGGGCTGACGCATTTCTGGCCGGAGACGTTCACGCCGGCCTTCGGCGGATTGAAGGCCACGCATGGTTACGATCCGCATATCGTGCAGATGCACGGCATCTTCTTCGCCTGGGGTGCGGGTGTGGCGCACGGCAAGCAGATTCCGCGGCTCGACATGATCGACGTGCATCCGACGGTGATGTCGCTATTGGAACTGCAGCCGGGCGAACCGGTTGACGGGCACGCGATCGAGCTATCGCACTAAAGACTTCGCTATCGGACGTCTACGGCACGAGGTGGGCCACTTCGTCGGTGATGTAGCCGAAGCGGCGCATCTGGACGTGATGGGCCTGCACGATGCGGCGGACCTGACGGCGGTTGAGCTTCTCGCGCCATTCGCCGGTCTTGCCCGAACGGAAGAACTTCTCGGCCTTTTCGGGCTTTTCGCGGAAACCGGCTTTCGATTCCTGTTCCTGCAAATTCTTGAATGAAGCGCGTTCGACGGCCTTGCCCAACTGCTCGGCTGTGGGGCGCAGCAGCAGGTGGCGCGCCAGACCGCCAAAAGCACGGAACGGATTGGCGATCATGTCTTCGTAGCGCATGACGTAGATGGTGCGGTGCGGCTTGTGCGTCCAGCTTTCGACGTGCTGGCTCCATGAGCCGTAGATCTCGTAGACGCTCTTGTCGGTGACAGCGGTCTCCAATCCCACCATCGCCATCTCGTCGATGGCATGGTCGATGGTCGAACTCATGTGATGCGCGAAGGAGATCGCAACGTCGAGCGGATTGCGCAAGATGTAGACCGCACCCGAACTCACCGCGAAATTGATCGTCGGCACGCCGCGATCCATGACAAGCGCATGGTGCGTCTTGATCAGCGCCAGGCCATCCGTACGTTCGGCGATTTCTTCCTGCACCTTGGGGCGGACCTTGGCGATTTCCTCGCGGTCGCAATCCTTAGGCGGCTTGCCGAGATGTTTTTCATAGGCGCGCGCAGAGATTTCCCACGTCGTGAACTCGTTCATCTCGTTGATGTCTTGCGCGTCTTCCTCGCCCTCCAGGATCTTGAGGAGATTGTGCAGGAAGGTGCGCGTCCAGGTGTTGCCGGACTTCGGGTACGACGCGAGCCAAAGGATGCCTTTCGGTGCCGGGCGCCCTTGCGGTTCGGCTGGGTTCGCCGGTGCGTGTGCTTCGGCCGGGGCTTCCGCGACGGCGGCTTCCGCTTCAGACGTCATGCTGCTGGCCTCCCAAGACTGGCAGCTAGAATACAAGCAAAGGCTTGATTACAACAGTGACAGTAAGGCGCGCCGCGCGGTCAGGCAGCCTGGGCCTGCAGACCAAGCGTCTGTTCCGTCTCGGCGATCAGGCCCCGGTCGTCTTCCTCCCACGGGTGGAAGGACGGCTTGTAATAGGTGAAATAGGCCGGGATCACGCGGCCGATCATGCCCGGTTTGAACAGCATGAAGCGGAACATCTTGAACCAGCTCGAGGGTGTGTTGATGCCGTCCTGCTGGAACAGATAGGCGATCCCACGGAACAGGAACTCGAAAAACAGGAAGGTCGATACGACCATCGTGCGGATGCGGATGAAATAACGCTGCCAGCCCGGCAAGTTCCGGGTAGCCGCCAGGAACGTATCGAAAGCGACCGATTTGTGCTCGATCTCTTCGATGGCGTGCCACTTCCACATGCGCTGCGCCTCGGGCGTCGCGTCGGCGAAATGGGCCGGATTCGACAGGGCTTCATGCGCCAGGATGGCCGTGAAATGTTCGAGCGCGATGGTGGCGCCGAGTTGTTCGATCTTCGGGCGGGTGCGGCCGAATTCGAGGCGCTTCTTGATCACAGCGTCGAGTTTCGACAGGTCGTAGCCCGCGCTGGCGATCTGCTGGTTGAAGAAGACGTGTTCGCGGGTGTGCAACGCTTCCTGCGTGGTAAAAGCAACGATCTGCTGCTGAAGCTTGGCGTCGGCCTTGCTTTTGAAGTTGCGCACACTGTCCATGAAGAAGCGCTCGCCCTGCGGGAACGAGGCGGAGAGGGCGTTATAGAAAGCCGTCGCAATAGGGTCGCCGCCGAGCCAGTGACGCGGACTCTGGGCCTTCCGGCCAAAGGCCAGATCACGGGAGGTGATTTTCAGGTCTTCCGGCGTGCTAGTATAGACACCCATGACATTACCTTCTGCAATTGTCGCACTGCACATAAGTTGGACTGACACAAATGTCAACTAATAAAAAGCGCTTAACCCTAGGAAAAGGTGAACGTCCTGTCCGCCGGCGGCGGTCTGCCGCAGAAGCCAAGGCGGAAACCCTTGCTGCGGCGCGGAAAATCCTTTTGTCCCGGGGGCCCGACGCGGTGACCCTAAAAAACGTCGCGGCGGAGCTCGGAACCACCCACACGAACCTCCTGCACCATTTTGGTACGGCCGGAGATCTCCAGACGGCTCTGATGACCACGATGGTCCAGGACCTGTCGAACGCCCTGGCGCAAGCCATCACCCGATTGCGCGAAGACGAAGATGCCCGCCTCGGCCTGATCGAGACGGTGTTCGAGGCTTTCGACAAAGGCGGGGCCGGGCGGCTTGCCGCCTGGATCGCGCTTTCGAACAAACTCGCGCATCTGGGACAGATGCAAAAAACGATCGTCGATCTCGTCAAAGCGATCGAGGAGATCGCACCGGATAAATCCGACGAGATGCGCCAGCGCGTGACATCGGCGGTGATCTTCGTCGCATTAATGGCGTTCGGCGACGCCATCATCGGCGCACCGCTCGAAACCATGCTCGGCAGAGAACGGCAGGCCGGACGAAAGATTGCCGCCCAACTCCTGCCGCAATTTTTCTGAAAACTTACATCCGTGTCAGTTTAACGCCTGGGGTAGGACATGGTTGGAAAAAAACTCACTCTCGCGACGGCCCTGTTTGCGGCTGCGACGCTCGCCGCTTGTTCGACGCCACGCCCCAACCCCGATCAACCGACCGACAAGAATTCGCCGATGTATGAGCAAGGCTATCGCGACGGTTGCGCGGCGGTGAACGCCCGGTTCCGTGCGGAATCCAACCATGAAGGTCCGGCACAAGACGAAAAACTGTATGCCACCGATCACAACTATCACGACGGTTGGGACGGCGGTTTCCGGAAATGCGAAGACAAGGTGGATCAGGGCGGTCTGCCGATCCCCGGCAACTCGGTCATTATGTAATCTGACAGACGCGCAAAAACGCGCCGGGAAACCCCCGGCGCGTTTTCTCTTGCGCACCTGATCTTATTTCGTCGCCTTGTGGAACGAATCCGAAGCGCGGTTGACGGTATCGCGAGCCGCATCTGCGACCTTGCCCGCCGTTTGCTTCATCTCGCCTTTTGCCTTGTCGGCCGCGCCTTCCGCGCGCATGCGATCGTTGCCGACAGCCTTGCCGACGGTTTGCTTCACAGCGCCCTTCGCCTTGTCGACGCCGCCGGACACAGTGTTCTTGTCCACGGAAAATCTCCTGCATTTCAGATACAGGAATAAAACGTCAATCCGCGGAAGCCGGTTCCCGCAGCGCAACAAGTTCCGTCTTCACCGGATCGGAATGTTCTTCCGGGTTGGCCGCCTTCTTGGCGAGCGCCACGATGCAATCGACCGCTTCGCGCAAGGTCGTCACCACAAGATCGCAACCCGTGGCTTCCACGGAATCGAGATAATGGGAATCGGATTCGAACGCACCCCAGAATCCGGCAATGGGAACCGCATCGGGAATGCGTTTGTGCAAACGGCGAACAAGATAACGCGCATTCTTGTAATTGCCCGGATCGAGATAGGACACCAGCACGGCCTGTACGCCATCGGGATCGAGTGCCTGCACATTGTTGGGCGATGCATCTTCCGACGACACCACGCCCGCCCGGATTCCCCGGCGTTTGAGCAAATGCACCAATAACGCTGCCGCGGCTTCATCGAGCGCACCGCGGCCTGCAACGCAAAGAACGGACGTTTTCCGCCACTCCGGCGCGAGATCGCTGGGCTTGAACACGATACGGCCCCGCGGCTCGGCTTCCATGCTGGAGGCGTTGTTTTCTTCGCGGTCGGAAAGGTTTTCGATCAGACCGCGAATGGTATGCAGGATACGTTCGCGGCGTTCGCTGGAAAGCGCGCCGCGGCTTGCGTCCTTCTGCGCCAGCATGAGCGCGCGCATCGCCACTTCATCGTAATAGATGGAGAGCGGATTTTCCCGCACATACATCTCGGCCTGGTGCGCGGTTTCATCGGGATCGGACGCGAGCATCCGCAAATAGAAGCTCTCTTCGGCGGCAAGCGGTGGGCGGTCGCCGAGTAACACGTCGAGGAACCGCAACTGGTCGACATGGCGTCCCAACACCACCACGCACATGGTGAGCGGGGTCGACAACAGCAATCCGACCGGTCCCCACACCCAGGTCCAGAACGCGGCGGCGACCACCACGGCGATCGCCGAAAGGCCCATATTGTGTCCATAGACGTAGGGTTCGATGAACTGACCGACCAAGGCTTCGACGCCGAAATAAAGACCGAGCGTCCAGAACACCAAGGACCATTGAGGATCGACCGCAATCGCCAGAGCCGACGGCACGACCGCCGCAATGGGCACGCCGACATAGGGCACAAAGCGCATCATCGCACCGACCAAACCCCAAAGACCGGGATTTGGGATTCCGATCGCCCACAACCCCAAGGCTATGACCAAGCCGAAGCAGGCGTTGATGACAGTCTGCAGCAACAGATAGCGCGCGAGCTTGGTCGCGGCTTCGTCGAGCGCCACCGTCGTTCGCTGCATGTCGCGGGTGCCGACAAGGCTGATGATGCGGTCGCGCAAATCCTCCTTTTGCAAGAGAATGAAGATCACGAACACGATCACGATGGCGGCGGTGGCCAGCGGTTCGAGCAGCGGTCCGGCAACTTTTTCCAGCACTTCGAGCGGCGTTGCGTTAGGAGTCACGACGCGCACGGGAACGGGACGATCTTCCGGCGAGCGCGGCGCCGCCTGCTGGTCGTTGTCGGTTTCGCTGCCGCCGAGGAATTCGTCGCTGATCGCCTTAAAAAGCGAGAGCCCGCGTTGCACCACGCTGCTGCTGTCGGCGGAGCCTTTGATGGAATGGATCTTGTGGACGAGATTTGTTTGATAGTGCGGCAATTCGGTGGCCAGTTGGCCCAATTGTGTGCCGATATAACTGCCGAGCATGCCGATCACGAAGAATGCAAACAGCACGCTGACCAATACCGACGGCACCCGTCCGAATTTGATGCGCCGCAGGAACTCCACCAGCGGCGCCAGCGCGAAGGACAGAAGAATTGCCAGCGCCAGCGGCACGAAAATGGGCTGGCCGAAATAAAGCGTGGCCACCACGATGGCGGCCATGACGGTCGCCATATATTTCTCGTGAAGGCTAGACGGCTCCGGCGGCGCGGGCGGTACGGGCGCTGGTTCGATAACGGTCATACGAGGAAATCTAGCACGGAGGCCCCACCCCCACGCTATCGCCCGGTGAACACAGGAGCGCGCTTTTCAAGGAAACTCCTGACGCCTTCGCGGTGGTCTTCGGTCGCGAACAGGCGATAGATGGTCTCGATGGCCCAGGTGCCGATCTCGCGCGGGTCCCCATAAGCGGTCTTGCGCAAGCCTTCCTTCAACGCGCGCACCGCAAGCGGCGGATTGGATGCGATGCGGCCGGCCAATGCGTCGGCACGCGCCAGCAATTCGCCATGCGGCACGACTTCGGACACCAGGCCGATGCGAGCCGCTTCATTTGCATCGATGGCGTCGCCCGTGAACAGCAGTTCCGCCGCCTTGGCAGGCCCCACCAGCGCAGGCAGGCGAAGAAAACCGCCGACATCCGATACGAGACCGCGCTTGACGAAAAGCTCCGCAAACTGGGCCTTCTCGGACGCTATGCGGATGTCGGCGTAGAGCGCCAATTCCATGCCCCAGCCGACGGCCGAACCGTTCACCGCTGCGATCACTGGTTTTTCGCACTCCAGCGCGGCCATGGCGGCGGGCGTGGGTCGAGGTTCGATCTTCCCGGTCGAGGAGCGCGGTTCGCCGGTCATCATCTCCTTCACATCCTCGCCGGAGCAGAAGGCCGGATCGGCGCCGGTCACCACCACGCAGCGCACCGCCGGATCGGCGTTGGCCGCGCGGAAAGCAGCCTCGATCTCGTCATAGGCGAGCCGGTTCAGGGCGTTGCGGCGTTCGGGGCGATTGAGCGTGATCCGCAGGACATGACCGGAAAGCTCGTATAGCAGGGTCTGAAAGGCGTCGGGCGGCATGGGGCAAGTCCTTGAAACTACGGGTCTGTCATCCTGCCACAGGGCGCGGAAAGGCTGAATGGCGGCTTCGCTTGTCCCGCCGGTGCCTAGCGGCTATGTCTCGGCCCCGCCGCCGTTTTTGGGATCCTCATGCCTCTGCTCCGCTTCATTCCCGAAGCCACCCATATCGACTTCGTGAAGGCGCGGTTCGTGGCGTTCGCCATCGACGGGCTGCTTCTCTTCGCCTCCATCGCCTCGATCCTCTATCACGGGTTCAACCTGGGCATCGATTTCACGGGCGGCGTGCTGCTGGAAGTGAAATCGGCTCATGTGATCGACATCGGTTCGATGCGTTCGGAGGTCGATAGCCTCGGTTTCAAGGATTCCCAGATCCAGTATTTCGGCGGGGGCGAATGCGACAAGCCGGTGGATTCCTGCGTGTTGATCCGTGTGCAGCCGAAACCAGGTCAGGATGCGCAGGCCGCGGTTTCCGCAATGAAGCAGAAGCTTGGGACCGGCTACGATTATCGCCGTTCGGATATCGTTGGCCCGAAAGTCTCCGAAGAGCTGTTCCACAATGGCGTGATCGCCATGCTGCTCGCGGTTCTGATGATCGCGATCTACGTCTCGGTACGTTTCGAATGGCAATATGGCATCGGGGCGGCCTTTGCGACCGGTCACGACGTGTTGGTCACGGCAGGGCTTTTCTCGCTTCTCCACCTCGATTTCACGCTGGAGTCGGTGGCGGCACTGCTGACGCTCGCCGGCTATTCGATCAACGATACGGTGGTGATTTTCGACCGTATCCGTGAGAACCGGCGCAAGTTCAAACGCATGTCGCTACGCGACCTCATCAATCTTTCGACCAACCAGACGCTGACCCGCACCATCCTGACCAGCGTTGCGACCGCTATTTCGATCATTCCGCTGCTGCTGTTCGGGGGGCCGAATCTGTTCGATTTCAGCGCCGCGATCCTGTTCGGTATCGTGGTCGGCACCTTCTCGTCGGTCTATGTCGCGTCCGCGCTCCTGCTCTACCTACCCGCGCCTGCCGGTGCGATCGAGGAAAAAGCGGCGGCGGTCACGCAATAAACCGATCAGAACGGATTGAGCGTGTGCTCGCGAGTATAAGTGAGGTAGCCCGCATTCACGCCTGCCCGTAGACCGACGCCCGTGCGCATCGGAGCGAGCGTGATGTCGTCAGCGCGCTGGTAATTGATGCCGATGCCCGCAATGAAATAGTAGCTGCCTTCCACGCCGGGGAATTTCTGGAACAGACGGTCTGCACGGCGCAGGTTGTAGATGAGGGTGAAATTCTTCGATGCGTTGCCGCCGACGTCGAAGCCGACGGAGGGGCCCTGCCAGTAAACCTTCAGCGGCTTATGGCGTTTGCGGATCAGCCAGCCCGAACCATATCGCAAGCCGACCACGAAGGCACCCGAACCTTCTTCGCCCTTGATGTAAGCGTCCGGAAGACCGCGTTCGGAAAAAATCTTTTGCACCGCTTTAGCGACTGCTTCGGTCGTCATGCCGAAGAAGCCCGATGCCGCCTGCACGATCTCATTTTCGCTGAATTGCTCGGCGGGGTCTTCGCGCGTCTCGGCATTGGCGAGCGGTGTCGCCGCAAAAACAAGAAGCGCAGCAAAAGCGGCAGGCAAGACTTTGGACAGGATCATGGGGCACTCCCGGCTTTCAGGCGAATCAGGGCTAGCACAATGCCAGATTGCGCCCGATTCGTGGCATGAATCCGTCTTCACGCCGTCTGGGGCAGAAAGTTCGCGCGGTTTTTCAAGATCTTTTGGCCCCCTTTTACAGACCTATCTTTTTGGTTGCAGGCTGGCTCGGTTGGCGAATGGGAGGGCTCATGGTGATGGATAGTCAAACGGTCTTCGTGTTGGCGGTGGCATTTCTGGCGATGGTCGTGGTGTTTGCGGGCGTCAAACCGGTGCCGCAGGGCCGCGAGTGGACCGTGGAGCGCTTCGGCCGTTTTACGCGCGTGCTGGAGCCGGGACTCAACCTCATCGTGCCGTTCGTCGACCGTGTCGGACGCAAGCTTTCGATGATGGAAGAGGTGCTGGAAATCCCGAGCCAGGACGTGATCACCCGCGATAACGCCACCGTCACGGCGGATGCCATCGCGTTCTATCAGGTCGTAGATGCAGCGAAGGCCGCGTATGAAGTCGGCAATCTTCAGTCCGGCATCACCAATCTTTGCCTGACCAACGTGCGAACCGTTATCGGAGCGATGGATCTGGACGAAGTGCTGTCCAAACGCGACGAGATCAACCAGCGCCTGTTGCGCGTGGTGGACGCTGCAACCAGCCCTTGGGGCGTGAAGGTGACGCGCATCGAAATCAAAGATCTTTCGCCGCCGACCGACATCACCAACGCCATGGCACGACAGATGAAAGCCGAGCGCGACCGCCGCGCGGAAGTCACGACCGCCGACGGCGAGAAACAGGCGGCGATCCTGCGCGCCGAAGGCAGCAAGCAGGCCGCCATCCTGCAAGCCGAGGGCCGCAAGGAAGCGGCATTCCGCGATGCGGAAGCCCGCGAACGCTCGGCGGAAGCGGAAGCCAAGGCGACGGCGGCTGTGTCCGAGGCCATCGCCAAAGGCGACGTCAACGCCATCAACTATTTCCTCGGGCAGAAATATATCGAAGCCATGGGGGAATTGTTCTCGAACGACAGTCAGAAGTTCGTCGTGGTGCCCATGGAAATGTCTTCCGTCGCGGGCACGATTGCCGGTATCGCCGAACTGACCCGCGAAGCGGCGGCACGTTCGCAATCTGCCGCCGCCACACGTCCGCGCTCGCCGACCGTACCGCCGGCGGGCAACATTTCGTGAGGAGCGCGCGATGCGCGAACTGACTGAGTTCGTGAACGGCATCCAGCCGTGGCATTGGTGGACGCTGGGCGTCATTCTGATCGCCATCGAGATCGCGAGCACGACGTTCTATCTGCTGTGGCCCGGCATCGCCGCGATGGCAGTAGGGTTTCTCAAATTCTTCGCGCCGGCAATCGATGGGCGGCTGGAGATATTCCTGTTCGCCATCTTTGCGTTGGTCGCAACGGTGATCTGGAAGCGCTCGCCTTGGGGACAGACCAGGCGGGAACGCAACGAAACACTGAACGCGGCACGCGGCCTCAACTATCGCGGCAGACGCGTGACAGCGTGCGAGGATTTTACCGGCGATCGCGGCGCGGTGCTGGTGGACGATACGCGCTGGAACGCGATCGCCATCGATGGGTCAATGCCGCGCACCGGTGCGGCGCTGGAAGTGGTGGACGCCGATGGCACAACACTTATGGTGCGGATCGCCGCCTAGCGCGTTATTGCTTTCATGGAAGAGCAGCCGCAACCCAGACATCCCGTCGGCATCGCCGGATGGATTGCCATCGTCGTGCTGGCGGGGCTTCTTGTTGCCGCCATCGCGTATGCCATCCACGCCTGGACCCGCATGGAAGGAGCCACCATCTCCGGTTTCGGGTGGGCCATGATGGGGCTCGGCGTGTTCTTCACGCTCGCCTGCGGGATCGGACTTATGGGCCTGGTGTTCTATTCCAGCCGCAAAAATTTCGATCAATGATTATTCCGCTGCGGCCGCGCGGCTCGCCACGCTTGCAACATAGGACCGGCGCGCATCGAATTCCTTGGCGATGTTCACGTCTTCGTCCTGCAGCTTTTGCACATCGGCACTGGCGAAACCGATGATGCCCATTTCCTCGTAACCGTTGCGGATGGTTTCGCCCCAAAGGCCGATATCCTTCACGATGGGTACGATGCGGGTAAACAGCGAGCCGCGGAATTTCTGCATGAACCCGGAATCGTACATGTGGGCCGCGCATTCCTCGACATTGAGGCCGAGCGTCTTCCACACTTCCACCGCGTCGAACCGGTCGCGCATCAGGTAACAGGCTTCGAGCAGGAATTCCTCGCGCTCGTCGCGTTCCTTTTGCGTAAGCTGCGGATAATAATCGCGCAAAGCCAGGCGTCCGAAGGCGACGTGACGCGATTCATCCTGCATCACATAGGCATTGACCGCGGCGGCCAGCGGGTTCTGCGCATGATCGCGGATTTGCTGAAACGCAGCCAGCGCCAGCCCTTCGATCACCACTTGCATGCCGAGATAGGTCATGTCCCACCGGCTGTCGCGCAGCACCTGGTCGATCAGATCCTGCAACGGTTTGGTCATCGGATAGGCGACGTTGAACTTCTGCAGCAGCCGCTTGTAGCTTTCGACATGACGTGCTTCGTCGATTACTTGCGTCGAGGCATAGAACTTTGAATCGATGTCCGGCACCTGCGTCACGATCTTCGCGGTGCAGACGAGCGCGCCCTGTTCGCCCTGCATGAACTGCGAAATCTGCCAGCCCTGGAAATGACGGCGAACTTGCGCCTTCTCCTTGCGCGACATCTTCTCATAGGTCGCCATGCCGGAGATCGGCAGCATTTCTTCGGGCAGTTGTTCGGGATTGTCTTCGTCCAATTCCTGGGACCAGTCGATGCGCGTGTCGGCGTTCCACTGCATCTCCACGCCCTTGCGATAAAGGCCCATCATCGCGGCGCGGCCGTCGTCATATTCCCAGTTGAAATTGACATCGAAATCCTGCGGGACCGGCCAGGTGTTCTCTTCCGGCTGGATGGCGTAGATGTCGCGCAGCGTGCCCATATCGATCCTCCCGGCGAATGTTTATGCCGGGATCATCGCCCAGAATGCTTAGAAAGAAAACTGTTCAGGCGGACGGATCGAGCGTTCTGATCTCGTTCTTGTGAAAAGTGAGCCGAAACCGGCTGTTACCTTCATCCTCGAAAGCGGAGGTGCCGTGCAGTTGTGTGGTGAGCGTGCGAACCAGGCGGCCGCCGAGCGCCGATGAATCCTGCAATTCATGGCCTTTGCCGTTGCTCGAAATCGTGAGTTCGACCTCGCCTTTGCCATCGTGCAGGGCGATGGAGATGAGCCCGCCCTTGTCGGGGGGGTAGGCCTGCTTGTAGGCGTTGATCAGCACTTCCGAGGTGACGAGACCCAGCGGCGTGGCCTGTTCGGGCATCAGCTCGATGGAATCGACACTCAACTCCGTGCGAATGCCGCGATTGATGGCTTCGTTGGCGCGCGCAATCTCCGCCGACAGCCGCGTGAGATAGCCGTTCATGTCGATCGAGACCTTGGTGTCGTCGTGATAGAGCACGTCGTGGATCATGCCGAT
>DASZYI010000150.1:0-38654 GCA_035545475.1 Rhizomicrobium sp. | reverse complement strand
CACGGGTTTCTGCCAGCGCATGTCCTCGAACCCCGGCGATACGCCCGCGCGCGAAAGCCCGCCGCCATCGCCGCCCGTTTTCCTGCTCTCGATCGCCAGCCGCATCCACATCGCCGCCGTGTGCCAGCCCGACGCGATGATGCCGCCGAACATGGAATGTTTCGCCCCTTCCGGATCGATGTGGAAAACCTGCGGATCGTACTTCTTCGCGAACGCAATGATCTCGTCCTGCGTGAAGGTGTGCGATCCCAGCACGCGCCGCGAACCGATTTCGATATCCTCGAACCAACCGCCGCTCATGCGCGCCGCCCGATGATGGGTGTCATCGAAACCATCGCCACCTGCTCGCGCTCGTTATAGATGCGGCACTCGAAGGTGACGAAACCGAACGGTTTGGATTGCGAAGGCTTTGTTTCCACGACATGCGCTTCCATGCGCAGCAGATCGTCGGGCCGAACTGGCTTCATCCAGCGCGCTTCCTTTGCGCCCGCACCGCCCTTGTTGTCCGCCTTCAGGACCACGCCTTCGGCGAACAGCCGCATGGCAATCGCGCAAACGTGCCAACCCGAGGCCGACAATCCGCCGAGAATGGATTTCTTTCCCGCTTCTTCATCCAGATGATGCGGCTGCGGATCGAACTGCCGCGCGAAATCTAAAATTTCGTCCTTGCTGACGCGATAGGTGCCGCAATCGACCACGCGGCCGACCGGAAAGTCTTCGAAGGTCTGCAATTCCATGCCTAAGAGTTAAACCGGAAATGCATCACATCGCCATCCGCGACGACGTAATCTTTGCCTTCCAGCCGGAATTTTCCGGCATCGCGCGCGCCCGCCTCGCCATTGCCCGCGATGTAATCGTCGTAAGCGATGGTCTCGGCCCGAATGAAACCGTGCTCGAAATCGGTGTGGATCACCCCCGCCGCCTGCGGTGCCCGTGAGCCCTTGGTCACGGTCCAGGCGCGAGCTTCCTTCGGTCCCACCGTGAAGAAGGTGATGAGGCCGAGCAGATCGTAACCCGCGCGGATCATGCGGTAGAGGCCCGGTTCCTCAAGCCCGATGCTCTGCAGGAATTCCTCGCGCTCCGCGGCCGCGAGCTGGGCGACTTCTTCTTCGATGCGCGCTGAAATAACGACGCTGCGCGCGCCTTCGCGTTTGGCTTTCTCTTCGACCTGCCTAGAAAACTGGTTGCCTTCGGCAGCCGATCCTTCGTCCACATTGCAGACATAGAGAACGGGTTTCTGCGTCATCAACCCCAATTGGCGATAGGGCTCGCGTTCTTCCGGGGTGAGTTCTGCTTGCCGCGCAGGCTTGCCTTCGCGCAACAGGGCGATCGCCTTGCTCATCAGCGCGAACTGTTCCTTGGCCTCTTTCTCGCCGCCCTTGGCTTTCTTCTCGATAGGGACGATACGCCGTTCCAGCGATTCCAGATCGGCGAGCATCAATTCGGTTTCGACCGTTTCGGCATCGCCCACCGGGTCGATGCGGCCTTCGACATGGGTAATGTCGTCGTCTTCGAAGCAACGCAGCACATGCGCAATCGCATCGACCTCGCGGATATTGGCGAGGAACTGGTTTCCCAAGCCTTCGCCTTTGGATGCACCGCGCACAAGCCCGGCAATATCCACAAACGTGATACGCGTTGGAATGATTTCAGCCGATTTTGCGACGGCCGCCAGCTTCTCAAGCCGCGGATCGGGAACGGCCACATCGCCGACATTGGGTTCGATGGTGCAGAACGGATAGTTGGCGGCCTGCGCGGCAGCGGTCTGCGTCAGCGCGTTGAAGAGAGTCGATTTGCCGACATTGGGCAACCCGACGATGCCGCATTTGAATCCCATTATTCTTCGACTTTCTTTTCCGGTTTGGGTTTCGGCGGGTTCGTCAGAAGCACCACCTTATTCATGAAGCCGACGTCGTCGTCTTTCACAAGCAAGGGCGTCGCTTCGGCAATTGCCGATAGCATCGGCACCAGCCATTGTTCGTCGGCTTTGGAGAAATTGCCGAGCACATGACCGATGGCCCGCCCCTTGTCGGCGTGCTTGCCGACGCCGATGCGCACGCGGCGATAATCGGGGCCGAGTGTGGCGGTGATGGAGCGCAAGCCGTTATGTCCCGCATCGCCGCCGCCGGTCTTGGCTTTCAGCTTGCCGGCCGCCAGATCGATCTCGTCATGCATCACCACAATGGCGTCCGTGGGGATCTTGAAGAAGCGCGCGGCGGGACCAACTGCGTTGCCGCTCTCGTTCATGTAAGTGCTTGGCTTCAGTAGATACACCTTGCGGCGGTTGATTGTTCCTTCGCTGATCGCGCCCTGAAAACGCGCCTTCCACGGACCGAATTTGTAACTTTCGTGAATCGTGTCCACCGCCATGAATCCCGCGTTGTGGCGGTTGCGAGCATACTCCGCGCCGGGGTTGCCCAGTCCGGCGATGAGAAGCGGCGTGTCGGGCATGGCGCGCGCCCGCGCGTGGGCGCGGCCTTCTTATTTCTTCGCGGGAGCGGCAGGAGCTTTGGCAGCACCGGCGGCAGGCGCGGCACCCGCAGCGGGGGCAGCACCTTCGGCAGGCGCAGCGGCACCTTCTTCGGCAACCGGAGCGGAAGCCGCAGCAGCAGCGGCCGCGGCAGCAGCACGCTGTTCTTCGATGACGCTGGTGGGCGCCACGATGGAAGCCACGGTGAAGTCGCGCTCGCGGATCGTCGGCACCACGCCTTCAGGCAGCGCGAAGTCCGAGATGTGCAGCGAGTCGTGGATATCGAGCGCAGACAGATCGCCTTCGATGAAATCGGGGATGTTCTCGGCCGGGCAGAGCATTTCGACATCGTGACGCACGATGTTGAGCACGCCGCCGCGCTTCAGGCCGGGCGAGGTTTCCTGGCCCTTGAAACGAACAGGAATGGCCAGACGCACCTTCGAACCCTTCGGCAGGCGCATGAAGTCGACATGCACCACCCGGTCGGTGACGGGATCGAGCTGGATCTGGCGGGGGATCACGCGCGTCTTGGCGCCGGCCACGTCCAGTTCGAACAGGGTGGTGAGGAAGTGGCCGGTATCGATGTGGCGCTCCAGCGCCCGCTTCTCGACGGCCACCGATTCTGGGTTGGCATTGCCGCCATAGACCACGCCGGGGATGAACCCCTTCTGCCGCGCACGGAACGCCGCGCCCTTGCCGGTTTCGTTGCGCGCTTCGGCGCTCAATGTCTGAACTTCACGCATGTCAAAGGTCCTTCGATCCGGCGAGTTTTCTGGCGCGGGAAAGCGGGGCTTTTAGCGGAAGGCGGCGGCCGGTGCAATTAGGTCCGCAGAAACGGATTGCCGCTCTGCGCGGGCGGGAATTACCCTTAAAGATCAAGTCTTTAGTCGTTTTCCGGTTTTTGCCGACCCCCCTCCCCCTACCGAAGATGGGCGGTCCCGCCGAACGGCCGGTCTCATATAGTCGCTCTTGCGGGGGCGGCCAAGCCCGGGCTAACGGCGCGGGGTCTTAGGCCTGGCCTTTTTCGGGCCCTTGGGCTTGGCCGGGGGTTGCGAGGTCTCATAGGCCTCTTGGATCAGGCCTTCCAGCTCCCGCTTCCCGATCTTGCCCAACTGCACGATCACATTGGCCGTCTTGCCCCACATATATTTGACGAACACGTCGGGCGCGGCCTCGAACAGGAATTCCTTTCGCTCCTCCGGCAGATGCAGGAACAGTCCGTCCGGACGGATGACGGCGAAGATGCGGTTCTTGGTGCGGAAGGAAGGGCGACCGAAATGATCGACTTCCGTGACGCCGGGAAGCGAAAGAGCAAACTTTTTGATGTCAGCCCCTGTTGCCATCGTTTACCTCCACCCCCTCCACCGTCATCGCCCGGTTTATCCGGGCGACCCATTTTTCTATTTCTGCTGACGTCAGCTTTTGAGGGTACCAGTCCCCGGCCAAATCATGCCAATCGGGATTATCAGTACGGATTAGATTTATCTTCCAATTTCGCGGCCATTTCTTGAGTCGCTTTTCGCGGTGGATAGCTTCGAGAGCGGTTGCGTGCTCTTCAAAATACATCAAGCGCTTTACGCCGTATTTCTTTGTGAAGCCTTCAACTAGTCCTTCGCGATGTTGGTATATGCGGAATTGGAGGTTGCTGGTTACACCGACGTACAGCGTGCCCCACGGTTCGCTCGCCAATATGTAAACGAAGAATTGTTTTTCCAATTGGTCCTCCTCAGGGGAGAAAACGCAACAGAAAGGAAAATGGGTCGCCCGGATAAACCGGGCGATGACGGTCCTAGTTTAATAATTGAGTTTTAGATTGGCAAAAGAAAAGCGGTTGGTCGTCAGTCGAACAAGCTCGACACGCTCTCTTCATTGTTGATCCGGCGCATCGCTTCGCCGATCAGCGGTGCGATGGAGATGCGGCGGATGTTGGGGCATTTCATCATGGCGTCGGTGGCCGCGATGGAATCGGTAATCACCATCGATTTCAATTTCGACGACTGGATGCGCGCCACGGCCCCGCCCGACAGCACGCCATGGGTGGCATAGGCGCACACGTCCTTCGCGCCTGCCTTCAGCAGCGCTTCCGCGGCGTTGCAGATCGTGCCGCCGGAATCGACGATATCGTCGATCAGGATGCAGGAGCGCCCGTCCACATCGCCGATGATGTTCATCACTTCGGATTCGCCGGCGCGTTCGCGGCGCTTGTCGACGATGGCGAGATCGGCGCCGAGGCGCTTGGCAAGTGCGCGCGCGCGCACCACGCCGCCCACGTCGGGGGAAACGACCATCAGGTGATCGCCGGTGCCGAGATAATCCTCGATGTCCTTCACGATGACGGGCATCGCGTAGAGGTTGTCGGTCGGGATGTCGAAGAAGCCCTGGATCTGGCCCGCGTGCAGATCGACCGTCAGCACGCGGTTGGCGCCCGCTTCAGTGATGAGGTTCGCCACGAGTTTGGCGGAGATCGGCGTGCGGGGCCCCACTTTGCGGTCCTGCCGGGCGTAACCGAAATAGGGGATCACCGCGGTGATGCGCCGGGCGGATGCGCGCTTCAGCGCGTCGATCACGATCAGCAATTCCATCAGGTGGTCGTTGGCCGGATAGCTCGTCGACTGGATGACGAACATGTCCTCGCCGCGTACATTCTCCTGCACCTCGACGAACACTTCCATGTCCGCGAAGCGGCGAACGACCGCCTTGGTCAACGGCAGCTTGAGATATTGGGCAATGGCGTCCGCCAGGGCGCGGTTCGAATTGCCCGCGAGAAGCCGCATTCCCCGCGCTCCGTTGGTGTCGCTCATGCGCGCCCGGCCCCTTCGCAATGACGGTTTGATGACGGGGTTCTAGCAACAGGTGCAGGGCGGGTAAACCGGTTTATCTGCGCTATTTCAGCAGCCAGCCGAAGGCATGGCGGATGAAGCCAACCCCGTCATTCCGCACGACAATTCCGTGCGCCATGACGACCTGTTCCGGTTGCCAGGCAAGGATTCGGGCAAGGGCGGCGCGTGCCAATTTGCGATTCCGGAACGACAGCCGCCATTCGCGCGGCGCGCCCGGATGGGGGCTGACGATCCCGTCGAGTCGCGCCACAAATCCTTTCCAGCCCTTGAACCAGTCCGGCGAAAAATTTTCGATTAGATCGGCGAAGATCGCGGTGCGGCTTTTGCGATGGAAGAACACCGCTTCCGACATCGCAAAACTGCCGCGCACGATCACCTGATCGATATCGTTCGCCCAGGCTTGTTCCGGCGTCTCTTCAAGGATGGCGTCGATAGGAAGTGCGGGTTTGCGCTTTTTCAGTTCGTCCAGCACATAAATGCGCGCGCCGGGATATGCGTCTTTCCAGGCCTTGAGGAAAAGGTGATGAATCTTGTTGGGCGAGACCAAATGAGCGACCGCGCCCAATGTTTCGACGTCCGTTTTCAGTTCGGGCGTCAACGCAATCGGCGACCACACGAAGAGCGAGCCATCGCAGAGGCGGATGACGACCATTCGTGTCGGATAAGGAAAACCGTAGAAAGAAACGACGGGCCCTTCAGCAACCCAAATATCCGGTCCGAAAGCCGAAAGCGCCGTCATTTCAAAACAATGGCCGAAACCTGGCGGCCATAATCCTTTTCCTTGCGATGTGTGGCGCGCCGGAAACTGAAGAATTCGCTTTCCCGCGCATAAGTACAGGCCGAAAGCGGCTCGATGTTCGCAACTCCCGCTTCTCGCAAGCGGTGAACGGCATAACCTTCCAAATCGAACCGCCAGTGGTCCGGTTCGTCCGACGGAACGAAAAAGCGCGTGTTGTCCGCGGCGGCTTCGGCGAAACGGGCGATGAATTCCGGTCCCACTTCGTAATTGGTCTGGCTGATGCATGGACCTATAGCAGCCGAGATGCGTCTGCGATCCGCGCCCAGCGATTCCATTTTCTCCAAGACCGAATCGATGACGCCGGTAAGCGCGCCTTTCCATCCGGCGTGTGCCGCACCGATGACACGGGCTTGCGGATCGGCAAACAGCACCGGTGCGCAATCGGCGGTCAGGATGCCGAGCGCCAGCCCGCGCTTGTCGGTCGCCATCGCATCGGCCTGCGGCCCTTGTTCCCACGGTTCGGTGGCGATGACTGCGTTCGGACTGTGGATTTGATAGAGCGTGAGAAGTTTATCGCCGCCCAACGCCTTCAACACGCGTGCGCGATTCTCGATCACATGCTCGCGCAGATCGCCCGAACCAGGCCCGCAATTTAGCGAGGCGAAAATTCCTTCGGACACGCCGCCCTGCCGCCCGAAAAATCCGTGCGCGATGCCGGGGAGTTGAGAAAAGGAAGGCGCCTGCAATTTCAACATCTCTTACCCATTCCTTCGTCGTCGCCCGGCTTGTCCGGGCGATCCATTTTTCTTTTTTGTGTGAACAATTGGATCCCCCGGATCGCGCGAAGAAGCGCGACCGGAGGATGACGGAATGTGAGACCAAATTGCTGCATCAAAATCCCGGCGGTGCGGGGGCGGTCGGAGGCATGATCGCCAGCACCTTGAACAGGTTTCCCATCTCATCCGGTGCGGTCAACCGCTGAAGCGCGGATTGAATCGATTTCGAATGTGCCGGATTCTTTTTCGCCAATTGTTCGGCGCGATGTTCGATGCTCAAGGCCCGAAGGAAGTCGCCTTGCGCTACCGGCCCGAAAGCTTTCGCGCCGCCGCGTTCGACGGCCTGCGCAAGTGCGGCGAAATCCACATGCGCCGAAAGATCGGCGGTTCCCGGCGATTCGAGAATGGGCGCGTGGCGGTGACGTGCCATCGCCTGCAGCGTTTCGCCGAAGCCCGTTCCGGTGTGGCCATAGTCTATAAGCACCGCTGCGCCGCCATGCCGGGCGATGTGGGCGGCGATCTCTTCGGCGAGTGCGGTGGAAGCCGGCGAGGTTTCAAACACCGCGCCCGTCTCGGCATCGCCGCGCGATTCCGGAATTGCAAGGCCCTGAGCGGCCATCGGCGCAAGCGCAAAGTCCAGCTTGCCGTTGTCGAATACGACCATGCGTTCGTGCCAGCCGCTCTCCGTTTTCACATATTGATGAATCGGCAACGCGTCGAAGAATTCGTTGGCGACGAGAAACAGCGGCATGTCGCCGAATGCGCCTTCCACTTTTGCAGACCAGCGCAAAGTTGTGGGCGAATCTGTCAACGCCTGCTTCTGCACAGCCTGAAGGGCCAGGCTTGCCTCGATCAGCATCACGTCGAGCGCCGCAAGGAAATTCGCGTCGAGGCGAGCGGCGCGCAATACATCTTTCATCAATGTACCGCGTCCGGGGCCGAGTTCGGCAAGGCGGATCTTTCCGGGCTTGTCTTGCTGCCGCCAGACTTCCAGCAGCCAGAGACCGATCAATTCGCCGAACATCTGGGAGATTTCCGGCGCGGTGATGAAGTCGCCTTCGCGCCCGATAGCATTGCGCGCGGCATAGACGCCCTGTTCGGGGTCATGCAGTGCCAGCATCATAAATTGCGAGATCGGAATCGGGCCCTGGGCCTCGATCAGGCGCACGAGCTTCTGCCCGAGCGGGCTCACGCCGTTTTCCGATTCGCCGCGTACCAGAAGAAATAAGCGGCCGCCGCCCACATCGGGATGCTCAACGACATGCCGACGCTGAACCATCCGAAATAAACCGTATCGGAATCGCGGAAGACCTCCGCCACGGCGCGGGCGATGCCATAGCCGGTGAAGAATATGCCGGTGAGCAGGCCGGGCCTTTCATGCATCCGGAAAACGCGCGCGCAGATTTGCATGACGAGCAGCAGCAGCAAGCCTTCCATGGTGGCTTCGTAAAGCTGGCTTGGGTGGCGCGGCAGCGTGCCCGCGGGGCAATCGCCGTTGGTCCGGAAGATGTTCTCGGTGCAGAAGACCATGGCCCAGGGAACATCGGTGACTTTTCCCCACAACTCGCCATTGATGAAGTTGGCGATGCGTCCGAAGAAAAGGCCGATGGGGGCGATGGTGGCGATGAAATCCGACAGCGCGATGGTGTCGAGCTTGTTCTTGCGGGCGTAAATAATGAGTGCGATGGCGACGCCAAGCAGCCCGCCATGGAACGACATGCCGCCCTTCCATGCCGCCACGATCTCGATGGGATCGGTGAGATAGCCCATCGGCAAGCCGTGGCAGGCAGGCGAGGTGCCCCAAATGCCGCAGAAGAAGGTTCCATAGATCAGCACGAATCCGAGCCGTCCGCCGACGATGACCCCGATGGTCGCCCAGACGAAGAAATCGCCGATCTGGTCGGCGGTGGCGGGCGGCTTGCCGTTGAAGGGCGGGTTTTTCCACATGCCCGGCTCGCGCGTGGTCCGTGCGAGGTACCACCAGGCCGCCACCAACCCCGCGATGTAAGAGAGCGCGTACCAGCGGATCGAAAACGGCCCGAAAAGGTGGACCAGCACCGGGTTGAAATCGGGGTAGGGGATCAGGGCGAGCGCCATAAGGGGCAAATCGCGCTGCTTCGCCCCCGGCTGTCAAGTTTCAGCGCGGCAAGGTTACGCTCCCCGGCGCGTTGCCTTAACCTTGTCCACAACCGATATGTCGCTGACCGGAGGTTGCGATGCAGACCGAAAACCCTTTCCTCGACTCCATGGCCAAGCTTTTCACCGACGCGGCAGGTGCCGCCCAAAGCGTTCGCACCGAAGCGGAGACCTTCATGCGCCAGCGTCTGGAAAAGCTCGTCGCCGACATGGATTTCGTGCCGCGCGAGGAGTTCGAAGCGGTGAAAGCGATGGCGGCGAAGGCGCGAAGCGAAAACGAAGCGCTCGCCGCGCGCATCGCTCTCCTCGAAGAACGGCTTAAGTGATTCATTTGACTCAGAGAATCTGTGGAGGGGCCGAACACTCCCAAAAAGTGGTTAGCGGGACTCTTGTGCCTGCACAAAATCTTGTGTCAGGTTGACCCTTAACTGCTTCGTTTTGCTGTCGAGGACCGTGGGGATGACAGTCGTACACCAAGAAGAGATGAGTTCCGCCCCCCATCCGATCGACCTGCTCGAACGGACGGTGGAAGACAATGGCTGGCCATTTGAGCGCGCCGGCCGTGACGAATTGAATCTGTCGGTCGCCGGCAAGTGGTGCGATCACCACTTCAGCTTCACATGGCGCGACGATCTGCAGTCGCTGCATCTGTCGAGCGCTTTCGAGATGCGGGTGGCGCAGGATCGGCGCGTGGACGTGGCGCAATTGCTGATGCTGCTGAACGCGCGGCTGTGGATCGGCCATTTCGACCTGTGGCCTGAGGACGGTCAGCTTCTGTTCCGCCACGCGATGATCTTTCCGGAATCGCGGGTGAGCGCGTCGCAATGCGAAGCGCTGCTCAATCTCGCAGTGGAAGCGTGCGAGCATTACTATCCTGCCTTCCAATTCGTGATCTGGGGCGGCAAATCGGCGGAAGACGCCATCGCTGCGGCGATCCTCGAGTGCCAGGGCCAGGCGTAAACGGCGGCGGCGCGATCCTTCTGGCCGGCCCCGTTCTTTTGATTGGGGTTGGCCGTATGGGGGCCGCGCTTCTCAAAGGGTGGATCGCGAACGGCATCTCGCCCATCATCGCCGTCGACCCCAAACCATCCCCAGAGTTGAAGGCGCTCGCGAAGAAACATCGCGTGACCCTGCTTGGCGACGTGAGCGATGTCCCGAAGGCAAGGATCGCCGCCTGCATCGTCGCGTTGAAGCCGCAAGTGTTGAAGGATGCAGCCCCCCATTTGCGCGCCGTCGCCGAAAGCGGGGCGTTGATGATCTCCATCGCGGCGGGAACGACGACCAGATCGCTTGTCAAAGCATGGGGACCGAAAGCGCGCGTGGTGCGCTCTATGCCCAACACGCCGGGCGCGATTGGGCGGGGAATCACCGCGATCTACGCGACCTCCAAAGCGGATGCGAAAGATCGTGCACTCGCCGAACGATTGTTGTCGGCGCTGGGCGAAACCGTTTGGGTGAAGAAAGAGGGCCTGATCGATGCGGCGACAGCCGTGTCCGGTTCGGGCCCGGCCTATGTGTTCCTGCTCGTGGAAGCGATGACGCAAGCAGGTATCGCGGAAGGATTGCCGCGCGATGTGGCCGCGAAACTGGCGCGGCAGACGGTGAGCGGGGCGGGGGCGTTGCTCGATGCCGAAAAAATCCCGCCTGCCGATTTGCGCCGCAATGTGACGAGCCCGGGCGGAACGACCGAAGCGGCCTTGAAGGTCTTGATGGCTGGTGACGGCTTGGCCGCGCTCATGCGGCGCGCAGTCAAGGCGGCACGGGAACGGGCGGACGAATTGGGCCGCTAGACCGGCAACCGCAACGTCGCGCGCAAGCCGCCCAGCGGTGAATCGCCGAGCACAAGGTCGCCGCCATGCGCACGCGCAATGTCGCGCGCGATGGCAAGGCCAAGTCCGACCCCCCCGATCTGCAGGTTGCGGCCTTCGTCCAGACGATGGAACGGGCGAAACGCTTCCTCGCGCCGCGCTTCGGGAATGCCCGGGCCGTCGTCGTCCACATTGATCTCGACGGATTTCGCGCTGCGGTCGAGCGTGATCTTGGCGTGCCGTCCGTATTTCAGCGCGTTGTCGATCAGATTGGTGATGCAGCGCTTGAGCGCATTGCGCTTGACCGTGAGCACCACGCGTTCGCCGTCGTCGAGCCCAACGTTTTCCGCATCCGCGCCCTCTGCGCGGCGGGCGGCTTCCGCCGCATCGCGCAGCAAAAGGCGCATATCCGTCGCCACGGCGGCTTCGCCGCCTTCGCCACGGGCGAATTGCAGATATTCGTCGAGCATATGTTCCATGTCGACAATGTCTTCGCGAAGCGCGGCCACATCCGCGCTTTCGTCCATCAACGCGAGTTGCAGCTTGATGCGCGTGAGCGGCGTCTTGAGATCGTGGCTGATGCCGGCCAGCATATCGGTGCGCTGGTGCACATGGCGTTCGATGCGTTCGCGCATGGTGATGAAGGCTTGCGCCGCGCGTCGAACCTCGGCCGCGCCATAGGGTTTGAAGTCCGGCACCGCGCGCCCCTTGCCGAAGCTTTCGGCGGCGCGCGCCAGCCGTTCGATGGGCCGCACCTGGTTGCGCAGGAACACGACCGCAATTCCCATCAAAACCAGCGACGACCCGAACATCCAGAGAATGAAGATGTCGGGACTCGATACCGTAACACGATCGCGCGGCACGACGAGGGACAGCACCCCGTCATGCACCTCGACATTGATGGTGATGAGGTCGCTGCCGATGCGTCCCACATCGTAATGGCGCTTCTCGCCGATCTGCTGTGCGATGACGAGTTCGAGCGCATCCTCGATGGTGCTTTGCGAACCGTGCTTGGGCGGCGGCAACGTCTTGCCCGGATGGAATGTGATCTTGTAGCGCAGCATGTTCTGCGCCTTGCCGCGCAATATCGGACGGTCGGCGGCCGGCGAGGTGTCTTCGAGATTGATGAGGAACGCCACATCGGCGGCAACGTCTGTCGCCATGCGTTCGGTGGTGATTTCCAGATGCCGCTCGAAGAAGAAATAGGACATGAAGCCCTGCAGCAGCACCACCGGGGCCACGATGATGATCAGCGAGCGCCAGAAAAGGCCGCGCGGCAGCAGCCGCTTCAAGGCGCGGAACGGATGCACGCCCAGGGAGCGCGACCTAAGCTGTCCGGTCTGGGACAAGGACATATCCGACATTGCGAACCGTCTGCAGATAAAGCGGCATTTTGGGATCTTCCTCGATCTTCCGCCGTAAGCGCGTCACCTGTACGTCGATCGAGCGTTCCAGCGCCACTCCCAGCCGCACGCAGAGATCGGTGCGGGAAAAAGCGCGTCCCGCATTGGCCGCGAACAGCCGCAGCAATGCCGCTTCGGATGACGTCAGATGCACGGGCTTGCCCTTTTTCTTGAGTAGCGCGCGCTCGGGATCGAACACGGCATCGCCCATGCGCACCTCGCGATGGGCGGAACGGGCAACCGGCGTGGTGCGCCGAAGCAGGCCTTCCACCCGCAGCAGCAATTCGCGCGGCTCGAACGGCTTGGCGAGATAATCGTCCGCGCCGCGTTCCAGCCCTGCGATGCGGTGTTCGGGATCGCCCTGCGCAGTGAGCATCAAAATCGGCACCGCCGAACGCGAACGAAGGTCTTGCGCGAAATCGAGCCCGGATTCGCCGGGCATCATCACGTCGAGGATCAGAAGATCGAATGCGATGCTTTTCATCAGCGCACGCGCCTCGGCGGCATCGGCCGCAGCGCTCACGCGCAAGCCGGCCTGCGAGAGATAGCGTTGCAGAAGCGCGCGTAGACGTTCGTCGTCGTCTACGACCAGAATATGGGCGTCGCTGGCGGTGGCGTTCATGGCGTGGCGCTCTTGCGGCGTTCGTGGGAGGCCAATCCGTTCAACACGCGGCGGAATCCGGCCACGGAGTCCGGCCCTGCCTCGCGAAAGGCCCGCACAAGATGCGGCCGCTGGGCTTCCCATTGCGCCTTCGCCAGCGCCTCGCCCTTATGCGTAAGACGCAACTGACGCATGCGCCGGTCGGCGGGGGAGGGACGGCGTTCCACATAGTCGGCATCCAGCAAATCGTTCAGCACCCGGTTCAGGCTCTGTTTGGTGATCTTCAAAAGCCCAAGCAAATCCGCAACCGTCAGCCCCGGATGGCGTTCGATGAAGTGCAGCGCGCGGGCGTGCGCCCGTCCCAGCCCTGCGTCATTCAGTTGCGGCGATCCGTGCGCCCAGACGTTCTGCATGGCGAAGAACAGCAAATCCAAGCCTTGCTTTAACTCCTCGTCGCGCAAGTATAATGGCGAAGCGGCGGGCGGTGGTCCGCCCAGCTTTACGTCAGTCATGTTGACTTATTAGGCTCTGACGGGCTCCGAAACAAGAGTTCCAGGGCGTGTAGAGGATTTGGTTATGGCAGCCCCTTCTGTGATTCCCTTCGACGACCGCGACGGCTTCATCTGGTTCGACGGCAAGTTCGTGCCCTGGCGCGATGCGAAGACCCACGTACTGACCCATGGGCTGCACTATGCCTCCTGCGTGTTCGAAGGCCAGCGCGTCTATAACGGCCGCGTCTATCACCTCGAAGATCACACGGCGCGCCTGTTCAATTCCGCGCGCATCATGGGCATGAAGATCCCCTTCACCGAAGACGAGATCAACAACGCCTGCAAGGAACTGATCAAGATTCAGGACATCGTGGACGGCTATATGCGCCCCGTCGCCTATCGCGGCAGTGAGATGATGGCGGTTTCCGCGCAGCAGACGAAAATCCACGTCGCTATCGCGCTGTGGCAATGGCCGAGCTATTTCGATCCCAAGGAAAAACTCAAGGGCATCCGTTTGGACATCGCGGAGTGGAAACGGCCCGCGCCGGATACCGCGCCGAGCCATGCCAAGGCCGCGGGTCTCTACATGATCTGCACCATGTCGAAACACGCCGCCGAAGCCAAAGGCTATGCCGACGCGATGATGCTCGACTATCGCGGACTTGTGGCGGAAGCGACGGGCGCGAACATGTTCTTCGTCAAGGACGGCAAGCTGCACACGCCGACGCCAGATTGCTTCCTGAATGGCATCACGCGCCAGTCGGTGATCGCGCTGGCACGTGCGCGCCAGATTCCGGTGGTCGAGCGTCATATCGAGCCGGGAGAGCTTTCGGGCTTCACCGAATGCTTCATCACCGGCAGCGCCGCCGAAGTGACGCCGGTGTCGGAAATCGGTCCCTACAAATTCACACCGGGCACAATCACCGAAACGCTGATGAACGACTACAGCGAAGATACCCGCAAGGAAAAATCGGCGGTGAAGTTGTAGTTCTTACCTCCCCCTTGTGAGGTGGTAAGGCAACGCAGCGCTTAAGCGGCTTTTGCGATCCTGATCTGCACGGAAAGACCCGCTTTCGCGGCGAGATCGACCAGCATGTCGAGGCTGAACTTGGCGATCTTGCCTTGTAGCAGATCGTTCAATCGCGGCTGCGTCACTCCCAGACGCTGCGCGGCGGCAGCCTGAGTGATCTTCCAGCTTCGCACGCGCTGTTCGATTGCGATCAGAAGGTTCGAGCGCATGGTCATACTCGCCGCTTCTTCCGGCGAGTCGCTGAGGGCATCCCATACATTGTCGAAGTTTTGCCGCTTCATCGTCACTTCTCCAGAATTTGCTTCAACCGCGATGTGGCAAAATCCAGATCCCGTTTTGCCGTCTGTTGTGTCTTCTTCTGGAATGCATGCAGGACATAAACGGCCGACGCAATGTGGGCGACGTAGATCACCCGGAAGGCTCCATCCTGATCGCGTATGCGAATTTCCCGTACACCCGTTCCCACCGACGTCATTGGCTTCCAGTCGCTTGGCTCAAGGCCAAGCTGTATTTTGTGCAACTGGACGCCGGCTTCCTTCCGTGCGCCTTCGGGAAAACCCCGCACCTGTTCCAGCGAGTCTCCCAGAAACTCCAATCGCTTCACTTCAATCTGCCTTATATCAGAATTTGTATAAATTGCAAGGTCGAGGTTATTTCCAGCGTTTCGCGGCGTTAGCGTCCGATATGCGTGCTTCGACCCACGTGCTTTCGCCCTCGCGGTCTTCGCGCTTCCAGAACGGTGCGCGGGTCTTGAGATAGTCCATCAGGAATTCGCAGGCTTCGAAGGCGGCGCCGCGATGCGAGGATGCCGTGATGACCAGCACGATGCGTTCGCCCGGTTTCAGCGTGCCGACGCGGTGGATGACGGTCGTGCCCAGCAAGGGCCAGCGTTTGGCGGCTTCTTCGACGTGACTTTCAATCTCGCGTTCCGTCATACCGGGATAATGTTCGAGCGTTAGCGACGTGAGATCATCGTCGCCGCGCACCACACCAACGAAACTTGCCACGCCGCCGATATCGGTTCGTCCATCCGTCAACGCGTCGATCTCGTCGTTGAGATCGAAATCTCCCTGCTGGATGCGGATATGCGGTTTCATCCGCCGGTCACCGGCGGAAAGAATGCAACTTCATCGCCGTCGGAAATTGCGGCGTCGAGACCGGCATGTTCCTGATTGACCGCCGCGCGCAATCGGGCTGTATCGTTGAAAGCTTCCAGAAAACCGCCGCCACGCTTTTGCAAATGCGCAATCAGATCGTGCACCGTTCTGACGTTCGGCGGGAGGTCTAGGGTTTCCTGTGCCGCGCCCACCTTTTGCCGTACCCAGGCAAAATAGAGCAGCGTCACACAGGCTCTCCATGCGTGGCGCGTGCGGGCCGCACATGGGCGAGGCCGGCGCGGAAATAGACATAGCCGGTGTAGACCGTCAGCGCCGCCGCCAGCCACAACGCGCCATAGGCAAAGGTGCTGTAGGCGGTGGCCGGCGTGCCGGGCACGAAGCCGTCGGCCAGCGGACGCAGGATCATCGCGCCGATGGCGATCATCTGGATCGCGGTCTTGGCTTTGGCGATGCGCGATACGGGCACGCTCACATCGAGACCCGCGAGGAATTCGCGCAAACCCGAAACCAGGATTTCACGCGAAAGGATGATCAGCGCCGGAAACAGTTTGTTGCCGTCGAACACACCATCGGCCACCAGCATCATCAACGCCACGCCGACCAATATCTTGTCCGCGATCGGATCGAGCATCTTGCCGAAATCCGATCCCGCCTTGAGTTTGCGCGCGGCAAATCCGTCCAGCGCATCGCTCACGCCCGCCAGGCAGAAGATCACAAAGGCCGTGATCCGCGCCGAATCGCCGGCCGTCACCATGGCCAGCACAAAAAGCGGCACCAGCACGATGCGGAACATGGTCAGGATGTTCGGGATGTTGAACATGGGCCGAATTTAGCAAATGAGAGCGGCCCGTCACCCGCCCGGATGGAAGAAATCGAAAATCTTTTTGGCCAGGGTGGCGCTGACGCCTTCCACGCTTTCCAGGTCGTTAAGACTGGCCCCCGAAACCGCCCGCGCCGAGCCGAAATGCTGGAGCAGGGCACGTTTACGGGCGGCCCCTATGCCGCCGATCTCGTCCAGCGGGTTGGCGCCGATGGCTTTCGACCGCTTCTTGCGATGGCTGCCGATGGCGAATCGGTGCGCTTCGTCCCGCAACCGCTGGAGATAGTAGAGAACTGGCGACTTGGGATCGAGACGGAAAGGCTCGCGGCCCTTCATGTAAAAATGTTCACGGCCGGCGTCGCGGTCCGGGCCCTTGGAGATACCGACCAGCAGCACGTCTTCGATGCCCTGGTCTTCGAGAACCGCTTGCGCCACCGAAAGCTGGCCGGGCCCGCCGTCGATCAACGCGATGTCTGGCCATTTGGCGCGGGCGTCGTCATTGCCGCTTTCCTTCACCAGCCGGGCGAAGCGGCGCGTCAGCACTTCGCGCATCATGCCGTAATCGTCGCCGGGGGTAAGTTCGGTCGATTTGATGTTGAACTTGCGGTACTCGCCTTTTTCAAAGCCGTCCGGTCCGGCCACGATCATCGCGCCCAGCGCGTTGGTGCCCTGGATGTGGGAGTTGTCGTAGACCTCGATCCGGCGCGGCGGGTTTTCGAGTCCGAAGACTTCGCAGACGCCTTCCAGCAATTCGCGCTGCGCGGAATTTTCGGCCAAGCGGCGCAGCAATTGTTCGCGTGCGTTGGTTTGCGCCATCTCGACGATCTCGCGCTTCTCGCCGCGCTGGGGCACTGAGATTTCGATCTTGCGTTCGGCGCGCAGCGAAAACGCTTCTTCCAGCAAATGGCAGTTGGGCACGTCTTCCGACAGAAGGATCAGCGTGGGTGTGGGCCGCTCGTCGTAAAATTGGCCCACGAAACTTTCGAGGACTTCGGCGGAGGAAAGTTCGCGATCGTGTTTGGGAAAGTAGGGCTTGTTGCCCCAGTTCTGGCCCGCGCGGAAGAAGAACACCTGAATGCAGGTTTCGCCGCCCTGGGTGAACGCCGCGAAGACATCGGCGTCGGCGAAGGTGGTCGGGTTCACGCCCTGGTGCGATTGGATCTGGTTCATCGCCCGGATGCGATCGCGAAGGCGCGCAGCGCGTTCGAAATCGAGCGCCTCTGCCGCCGCATTCATGTCCTTTGCCAGTTCGGCCTGCACCGCGCGCGATTTGCCGTTGAGGAACAGTTCGGCCTCGCGCACGAGTTCCGCATAGCCCTCCTTGTCCACGCGATCCGTGCAGGGCGCGCTGCAACGCTTGATCTGGTACAGTAGACAGGGCCGTGTGCGGGACTCGAACACGGAATCCGAACAGGAGCGCAAAAGAAATGCCCGCTGCAACGTGTTGAGCGTGCGGTTCACCGCGCCCGCGCTCGCGAAGGGGCCGAAATAGACGCCCTTGGTCGTCTTGGCGCCGCGATGTTTCAAAAGCTGCGGATATTCGTGATCTTCACGCAGCAGGATGTTCGGGAACGATTTGTCGTCGCGATAGGAGACGTTGTAGCGCGGCTTCAGCCGCTTGATCAGATTGGATTCGAGAAGCAGCGCCTCGGTTTCCGACGCCGTGGTGACGAAGATCATCTCCGAGGTTTCGGAAATCATCCGCGCGATGCGTTCGGTGTGCCCGCCCGATTTCGCGTAGGCCGCAACGCGCTTTTTCAGGCTCTTCGCCTTGCCGACATAGAGGACGTTTCCCTTGTCGTCGAGCATGCGATAGACGCCCGCCTGATCCGGCAGGTTCTTGAGATAAGCCTGAATGCGCGCCGGGCCTTTCAGCGGCGCTGTGGGGGTGTCGTCCATGACCCGATATAGGCGTTCGCGCGCAACCCTGCCAAGGACTATTTTTTGTAGTGCGTTTATTCTTGACCTCTATCGTTTTTCGCACTACATTTAATCATGAACTTCGAATGGGATCCGGCCAAACGCCTGGCGAATATCGCCAAACATGGTCTGGATTTCGAAGATGTGACGCGCGTGGATTGGAATGAGGTGACGATCCTGGAGGACAGGCGCTTCGCATATGGCGAGGCCCGCTATTGGGCCTTCGGTATGCTGGACGGACATCTTCACATGGTCGCTTTCACGCGGCCTGGGAATTCGGTCGTCAGTTTCCGTCGTGCAAGCAGGAAGGAGAGAAAAAGCTATGGCTAGGGTGAAGGCAAAGCATCCGCCTGCCTTTGGCATACCGGATAAGGACATCCCCGAAATGACGGGCAGGGATTTTCGCCAGGCCCGTCCGTTCCTCGAAGTGTTTCCGGAATTCACCGAAGCGGTGAAGCGGATGCGTGGCCGCCCGCGCGCGGAGCATCCGAAGGTACAGGTGACGCTGCGCCTCGATCCCGAAGTGGTGAACGCTTTCAAGGAAGATGGCCGCGGCTGGCAGGGCCGGATCAACGAAACGCTGGTGCGCGCGGTGAAGCGCAAGCGCGCGAAATAACGCTATTGCGGCGCCTGCCGCTCGATTTCCACGCCTGCGCTTTCCGCACCCGGCAACGCATGAAGTTTTTCCACGCGGACGCGCGCGGTTTTCACGCGGTCGTCGTCGAAACAGGCTTGCGCGATGCGTTCGGCGAGCGTTTCGGCGAGATTGATGTGGCCTGCGGCTACCAGCGCGCGGATTTTCTGTTCGATGGTGGCGTAGTCGACCACCTTCTCCAGCCGGTCGCCCACTTCGATCACGTCTTCCACCGCCAGATCGACATTGATCCGCACCGGTTGCAGCTTGCCTTGTTCATGCCCGTAGACGCCGATATGCGCCAGAAGTTCCAGATTGCGGATGAAGACGTGGCGGATGCCGCGCGCGGCATCGGCGATGCGAAGGGGCTGGACGTTGGGCGTGGTCGTCATGGTCATTCCTTCACACGCACATCGGGCGTTTGCCAGGCCAGATGCTGGCCGCCATCCACCGCGATCATCTGGCCGGTGACGGCTTGGGCGTCCAGAAGATAACGCACCGCGGCGCAAATGTCGGCAGGATCGGCGCCATGTCCCAGAAGTGTGGCTTTGCGCTGCTGCTCGAAATCGGCGGGCGATTGGCGCTCGTTTTTCATTGTGGGGCCGGGACCGACTGCGTTCACGCGGATGCGCGGCGCCAAGGCTTGCGCCAGCGTGGTATTCAGCCAATGCAGACCTGCCTTGCTCAGGCTGTAGGAAAGGAATTGCGGCGTCGGCTTGAGCACGCGCTGATCAATGATGTTGACGATGGCCCCGCCTTCGTCGCGCGGAACCTGGCGCGCGAATTCCTGCGACAGTACGAAGGGCGCGCGCAGGTTGATCTCCATGTGCTTGTCCCACGAAGCGCGGTCGGCGCTGTACCATTCGTCGTTTTCGAAAATCGACGCGCTGTTGATGAGCGCGGTGAGCGGCCCCAGCTCTTTCGCCGCACGTCCGATCAGCGCCGCTGTTTCTTCCTCACGCGAAAGATCGGCTTTCAGCAATGCGACTTTTGTGCCTGCGCTTTTGGCATCGGCTTCGGTCGCGCGCGCTTCCTTTTCGGAATTGTGATAGTGGATCGCGACGTTCCAGCCGTGCCGCGCCAGATCGAGCGCAATCGCCCGACCCAGCCGTTTCGCAGCGCCCGTCACCAATACGGTCTTGATCGTCATGTCTCAATGATAGCCGATATCGGCCCGCACCTTGCCGCGAAAAACCCAATAGGACCAGCCCGTATAGACAAGGATCACCGGCAGCAGGAACAAGGTGCCCAGAAGCAGGAACAATTGCGTGGAGGGATCGGACGCCGCCTGCCAAAGCGTGAAACTGTGCGGCACAATCATCGGATAAAGGCTGATGCCGATGCCGAGATAGGACATGGCGAACAGACCCACCGCATAGAAGAACGGCGACATTTCTTCCTTCCCGATGGCGCGCCATTCCAGCAATGCGAGAAGGGCGGTGATCACGGGAACGGGCGCAAGGAAGGCGATATTCGGCCAGGAGAACCAGCGTTCGGAAATCTGCGCATTCGACAGCGGGGTCCACAGGCTGACGATGCCGATACAGGCGATGACGCCCAGAAGGCAGATGCGGGCCTGCGAACGCGCGCGCGCCTGCAGGTCGCCTTCGGTCTTCAGGATCAGCCAGCAGGCGCCGAGCAATCCGTAGCCGAACACCAATGCGACGCCCGTCAGAAGCGAAAACGGCGTGAAGCAGTCGAAACTCGTTCCGGCGAAGTGGCGCCCGTCGACCTTGAAGCCCTGAATGAACGCACCCAGCACAATGCCTTGCGCGAAGGTCGCCACCACCGAACCGTAGTGGAACGCATGATCCCAGAAGGTGACGTGTTCCGCGTCGCGGAAGCGGAATTCGAACGCCACGCCGCGAAACACCAGCGCCAGCAGCATCACGAGGATAGGGAAATAGACGGCGGGAATGATGATCGCGAAAGCCAGCGGAAACGCCGCCAGCAATCCGATGCTGCCCAGCACCAGCCAGGTTTCATTGCCGTCCCAGATCGGCGCGATGGAGTTCATCACCAGATTGCGCGAGGGCAGATCGGGCGCGAAGCGATAAAGAATTCCCACGCCCAAATCGAAGCCGTCGAGCAGCACGTAGAAGAATACGGCCACTCCCACAATCGCCGCCCATATCGGCACGAGGTCGAGGATCATCGCTGGCCCTCCGGCACGCCGGTCACGGGATGTTTGGGAACGCCGCTTTCAACCGGTCCATGCTCATCGGCTTGTGCCGGTCCCTTCTTGATGACGCGCCACATCAGATAAGCGCCCGACGGGAACATGATGAGATAGACGACCATGTATCCCAGAAGCGACAGCAACACGTCCCAGCCGGTAAGCGACGGCGAAACGGACTCCGCCGTGCGCATCAGGCCGTAGACTGTCCAGGGTTGGCGCCCGACCTCCGTGGTGGTCCAGCCCGCGAGCACGGCCAGGAATCCGATCGGCCCCACCCATTCGCAAAGTCTGAGATACCAATCCGCCGTCAGCAGGCGTATCAGCCGCAAGATGAGGCTGAGCGCTACCACTCCGAACATGATAAGGCCCAATCCCACCATGATGCGGAACGCGAAGAAAGGAATGGCGACCGGCGGCAACTGATCGCGCGGCCATTCTTTCAGCCCTGGCACTTCGCCGTCGAAACGGTGCGTGAGAATGAGGCTGCCAAGTTCCGGCACTTCGATGACCGCGTGATTGGTTTGGGCCTTCTCATCGGGAAGGGCGAACAAGGCCAGCGGCGCATGCGCTTCGCGATTCCAATGCGCCTCGATCGCGGCAAGTTTCGCCGGTTGATATTCCAGCGTGTTCAAACCGTGCAGGTCGCCCAGAATGACTTGCAGCGGCACCAGGACGGTCAGAAGCCACAACGTCATGGACAGCATGCGCCGTCCTTCTTCGGCGAAATTGCCGCGACGGATCAGCCAGGCACCGACCGCTACCACGACAAACGCGGTGGTGACGTAGAACCCGACAACCGTATGCGCCAGCCGATAGGGGAAGGACGGATTGAAGATGATCGCGAACCAGTCCGCCGGGAAGAAGCGGCCATCGACGATCTTGTAACCGGCCGGTGTCTGCATCCAGCTATTGGCGGCCAATATCCAGAAGGAAGAGAACAACGTACCCGACGCCACAATGATGGCCGCCACGAAATGCGCCCAGCGCGGCACCAGTTTGCGCCCGAACAACAGCACGCCGAGGAACGCGGATTCCAGAAAGAATGCCGTCAGCCCTTCATAGGCGAACAAGGGCGACAGCACATTGGCGGTCGCATCGGAGAATCGACTCCAGTTTGTTCCGAACTGGAACGGCATGATGATGCCGGACACCACGCCCATGCCGAACGAGATCGCAAAAATCTTCGTCCAGAATACCGAAATGCGCAGCCACACTTCGCGGCGCGTGAAGAAATGAATGCCTTCGAGCAATGCGATGTAGGAGGCGAGCCCGACCGTGAAGGCAGGCAAAAGGATATGGAACGCGATCACCCACGCGAACTGAAGTCGCGATAGCAGAACCGGATCGAGATCCATTCCGACCCCCGAGGAAGGCGAGGATCATGTTACGCCCGGGAAAGGAAAAAAGCGCGCGACCTTTTAGCTCACGAAGCCTACAAGGTGTTTGACCTCGCGCATGATGGGCCCGGCAATCGCGCGCGCCTTTTCGCTGCCGCTGTGCAGAATGCGGTCGATCTCCGCCGGGTCAGCTAGCAGGCGGCGCATTTCCGTCTGGATCGGGGCGAGCTTGCCGACGGCGAGGTCGGCGAGCGCGTTCTTGAACGCGGAAAATTGCTGCCCCGCGAATTGCCCGATGACCTTTTCCTGCGATTCATCCGCAAGAGCCGCATAGATATTGATGAGGTTCTCCGCTTCCGGCCGCCCTTCGAGTTCTTTCTTCGAAGCGGGCAGGGGGTGGGGATCGGTTTTCGCGCGGCGGATCTTCTGCGCAATCGCATCGGCGTCGTCGGTCATGTTGATGCGGGAATTGTCGCTCTCGTCCGACTTCGACATTTTCTTGGTCCCGTCGCGCAGGCTCATTACCCGCGTGGCCGGGCCGGTGATGACAGGTTCGGGCTGCGGAAAGAAATCGGGCGCCTTGAAGTCGTTGTTGAATTTCTGCGCGATGTCGCGCGCCAGTTCCAGATGCTGCTTCTGGTCTTCGCCAACCGGCACATGCGTCGCCTTGTAGACGAGAATGTCTGCCGCCATCAGCACCGGATAGGTGTAAAGGCCGACGCTGGCGCGTTCCTTGTGCTTGCCGGATTTTTCCTTGAACTGCGTCATGCGGTCGAGCCAGCCCAGCCGCGCCACGCAGTTGAACACCCAGGCGAGTTCGGCATGTTCGGGCACCTGCGCCTGGTTGAAGATCGGCGTGTGCGACGGGTCGACGCCCGCCGCGATATAGGCCGCGGCCACTTCGCGCGTAGCGTTCGCAAGCTCGCCGGGATTTTGATAGCCCACGTCCTGCGTGATCGCGTGCATGTCCACCACGCAGAAGAGACAATCCATCTCCTTCTGCATTTTCACCCAGTTCTTCAGCGCGCCCAGATAATTGCCCAGATGCAGCGTGTTGGTGGGCTGCATGCCGGAAAGGACGAGCGGGCGATGTGTGGCGGCCATGAGCGGAAAAACCTTATGCGGGCGGGCGTTATGGCCCGTCCGGGGCAGGGGCTTCAAGCCCCCTCAAGCGCCGTAAGGATGGTCTTCTGCACCGCAGCCAGCTTGTCGGGATGTTTGATCTTGTGGCCGAAACTGTCGCGCACATAGAAGGTATCGATGGCGCGCTCGCCATAGGTGGCGACAATGGACGACGAGATCGACAGGCTGGAATCGAAAATCGCCCGCGTCACGTCGTAGAGCAGGCCGGGCCGGTCGAGGCCCTCCACTTCGATCACGGTGGCGGTGGAGGACGCATCATTGTCGAAATTCACGCGCGGCGTCATGCGGAACGCCGCAATCTGGCGGCGGCCTTCCTCGCGCTTGGCGAGCGCCTTGCGCGGATACATCTGGCCGGAAAGCGTGCGGGTGATGTTTTCGCGCAGGCGGTTGATGCGCGAGACGTCGCCGAACGGACCGCCTTCCGCATCCTGAACCGAGAACACGTCGAGCGCGAAACCATCGGTCGTGGTGAACGCCTTCGCGTCCACGATGGAGCCGCCCGAAACCGACACCGCACCCGCAAGCTGCGAGAACAGGCCGGGATGGTCGGGCGTGTAGATTGCGATGTCGGTGATGGAGCGGAAGGCGTTGCTTTCGGCGGAAAGGGCCAGCAACTGGCTGTTCGAATCCGCTTCGGTCATCAGGCGCGCATGGCGTTCGTGCTCGATGTCGTCGAAGGCGAGCCAATAGGAATCGTAATGCCGTGACAGCGCGCGTTCGCGCGCGTCCGGCTTGAAATCGGCGATACGTTTGGCAAGCGCTTCCTTTGCTTCCTTCACGCGTGACGAACGCGCAGGTGTTGCATCGCCGCCCTGCATCACGCTTTCGGCTTCGTAGTAAAGCTCGCGCAGCAACTGGCCCTTCCAGCCGTTCCACACGCCGGGCCCGACAGCGCGGATGTCTGCGACGGTGAGGATCAGCAACAGCCGCAGCATTTCCGGCGATTGCACCGTCGCCACGAAATCGCGCACGGTCTTGGGATCGGAGATGTCGCGTTTCTGCGCCACGTCGCTCATCACCAGGTGGTTCTTGACCAGCCACACCACCGCGTCGATATCCGCCTGCGGCAGGCCCCAGCGCTTGCACAGGCTTTGCGCAATCGCGCCGCCCACTTCGGAATGATCGCCCGGAAGCCCCTTGGCGATGTCGTGCAGCAGGATCGCGCAGTAAAGCACTTCCCGCGATTTGATGCGCTTGATGATGTCGGTGGAAAGCGGATGCTCGTCTTTCAGCTCGCCGCGGTCGATGGAGGCCACATTGCCGACTGCGCGGATCAGATGCTCGTCCACCGTGTAGTGGTGATACATGTTGAATTGCATCAACCCGACGACGCGCCCGAATTCCGGCACGAAACGGCCGAACACGCCCGCCTCGTTCATGCGCCGGAGCGCCCGTTCCGGATCGCGCCGTGACGAAAGAATATCGAGAAACACCCGGTTGGCGACCGGATCGTTGCGCACGTCGTCGGTGATGAGATCGAGCGTGCGCGTGATGGTGCGCAGCGCATCGGGATGCACGTCGAGATTCTTTTCGTCCGCGATCTGGAAGATGCGCAGCATGTTCACCGGATCGCGGCGGAAGCTGCCGTCGCGCCGGTTCAGTCGGCCGTTCTCGACGAAGAACTCGTCCTCGCTGGAGCGAGGTTTGAGGAAGCCGGGGATCAGCCGCGACAGCGATTGCCGCGGCTTCTTGTTTTGCACTTCCAACGCCGCACAGAAGATGCGCGTGAGATCGCCCACATCCTTGGCGACGAGGAAGTAGTCCTTCATAAAGGCTTCCACAGCGCGGCGCGGCGTGTCGCCTGTATAGCCCAAGCGCGGCGCCAATTCCGGCTGTACGTCGAACGAAATCCGTTCCTCGGCGCGGCCAACGAGATAGTGCAGATGCACCCGCACGTTCCAAAGAAAGGCTTCGGCCTTCTGGAAGGTCTTGTATTCGTCGCGCGTGAAAACATTGTGATCGACGAGATCGGCCGCGTCGTCGGCGTGATAGAGATATTTGCCGATCCAATAAAGCGTTTGCAGATCGCGAAGTCCGCCTTTGCCCTCTTTCACATTCGGCTCGACCAGATAACGGCTTTCGCCCTGCCGCTTGTGGCGTTCGTCGCGTTCGGCAAGTTTGGCTTCCACGAATTCCGCGCCTGTCTTGGCTGCGATGTCCGACCAGAAGACCTTGCGCAGTTCCCCGTAAAGCGCCTCATCGCCCCAGAGATAGCGCGCTTCCAGCAGCGACGTGCGGATGGTGATGTCCTGCTTGGAGAGCCGCACGCATTCCGCGAGCGAGCGCGTCGCATGGCCGACCTTCAGTCCAAGGTCCCACAGCATGTAGAGAATGAATTCGACGACGCTTTCTTCCCACGGCGTCTGCTTGAACGGCCGCAGGAACAAAAGGTCGATGTCCGATCCCGGCGCGAGCAGACCGCGTCCATAACCGCCGGTCGCGATGATCGAAAGACGTTCGGCCACCGTCGGGTTCTGCGCGTAGTAGAAATGTTTGACGGCCAGGTCGTAGATCACCTGGATGGTCGTATCCTGCAATTCGGACAGCGCGCGGGCCGCAGCGATCCCCGTCAGCGCGCCGCTTTCGGTGTGCGTCTTGATGTGGGCGCGCGTCTCGTTGAACGCGGTCTTGATGAGATCGAGCGCGCCCTTGCGCAGCTTCGCCTGATCGCCGGATTCCTGTGCGAGTGCGGTCAGCGCGCGGCGCAACGCCTCGCCGTCCAGCACGCAGCTACGGTCCAATGCCTCGAAACCCAAGGGACGCTCCTTTGCCCGGCGACCATAGCATGGGGCGCGCCGGGCAATGGTGCGTTACGATGTGCCTACATTTTCGGCGGCAGCCGGGTCGCTTCGCTGAACGCCAGCCACCGGTGGACGATACCGGCCAAGCCCGCCCCCAACAGCGGCGCCACCCAGAAAGCCCAGAGCTGCTGCACGGCCCAGGTGCCCTGATAGATCGCCACGCCCGTCGAGCGCGCCGGATTGACGGAGGTGTTGGTGACCGGGATCGAGATAAGGTGGATGAGGGTCAAGGCGAGCCCGATGGCAAGCGGCGCAAAACCCACGGGTGCCTTCTCCGACGTCGATCCCAGGATGACGATCAGGAACATGAAGGTCATCACCACCTCGCACACTAGCGCGGCATGGAGCGAGTAACCGTGTGGCGAGTGCTCGCCAAAGCCGTTCGAGGCAAATCCCGCCGACGCATCGAAACCGGCAGCTCCGCTTGCGATGATGTAAAGCACCCCGCCGGCGGCAAGCCCGCCGATCACCTGCGCCACCCAATAGGGAATGACCATGGCGGCCGGAAACCGCCCGGCACTCCACACGCCGAACGTCACCGCCGGATTGAAATGCGCGCCGGAAATATGACCCAGCGCATAGGCGCCCGTCAGAACCGTCAGTCCGAATGCGAGCGCGACACCGGCATAACCGATGCCGAGATCGGGAATGGCGGCGGCGAGCACAGCGCTGCCGCATCCGCCGAGAACAAGCCAGAATGTACCGATGAATTCCGCTGCAAGCCTACGCGACATATCCATGGTCGAATCTCCCCTAGATGAAATCGCTCCGTCGAATGCGAGCGGGGAGATCATACACCTTCAAACGATTCGGCGCAGTCAGGTTTTGGTCTGATCGCGCGCCCAGGCGAGATAATCGTCATTGCCCGACTCGATGGGCAGGGTAAGGAAACAGGGAACGGAATAGGGATGCAGCGGCCGCGCTGTCTTAATGACATTATCAACCAGCGATGCGCGCGTCTTGATGAAGGCGGCGACTTCCGGGCCGGTCTCCAGCTTGCCCTGCCATTCGTAGATGCTCGTCATCGGCGGATAGATGTTCACGCACGCGGCCAGCTTTTGCGCAACCAGCGTCTCGGCCACGCGCCGCGCCGACGCCTCGTCGGGAAAGGTGGAATAGACGAAAACGAATTCGCTCATGCACAAAGTGTAGCCGAAACGAAAACGGCGCGGGAGACGTCCCGCGCCGTCTTGAAACCGGATTGTCTCCGATCAGGCAAGCTTGAGATTGACCGCCTTGGGTCCGCGCTTGTCGGCTTCGACGTCGAAGGTGATGCGCTGGCCTTCGTTCAGCGTGCGCAATCCCGCAGCTTCCACTGCGCTCACATGCACGAACACGTCTTTGCCGCCGCCTTCCGGCGCGATGAATCCGAAACCTTTTGCGGAATTGAAAAACTTGACCTGACCGGTAGTCGCCATGACGGCTTTCTCCTGAAAAACTGAAGTCCGCAGCGCACCCCATGCACGCGGCGGTCGTCGAAGCAGCGATTTTAGGAAAGCGTATTCCGTCCCTCTTGCACCGGGTTTGTTTTGTTTTCCGGTGACAGCGCTGGGAATGAACTGGCTCGGCGCTGCCTCGAACGGCGGTTTGTATAAGGTCAGATGCGGGCGCTGGCAACTACCAGGCTTCGGAAAGCGGAATGTGACCCGGAGCAGCCGCCACACGGGCCAGCCATTTTTGCACTGCGGGATAACGCTTGAGGTCGAAGCCGCCTTCATGCGCGCAATGCGTGTATCCGTAAAGCGCGATATCGGCGATGGAATAGGCGTTTCCGGCAAACCAATCGTATTGCGATAAATGCGTTTCCATCACTCCGAGTGCTGCGTAGCCGTTTTCAATCAGGGCGGGTAATTGCGCGCGCCGCTTTTCCAGAAGCTCCTTGGCCGCATAGGCGACCAGAAAACGGACGACGGCGATATAAGGCTCGTGGCTGTACTGCTCGAAGAACATCCATTGCAGCATCTGCGCGCGCGCCCATTTGTCCGTAGGCTGAAGATGCGTGCCTTCGGTGAGGTGAAAAAGGATCGCGCCGGATTCGGCAAGCGTGCGTCCGTCCTCCATTTCCAACAGCGGCACGCGGCCATTGGGATTGAGCTTGAGGAAATCGGGCTTGCGCGTCTCGCCCGTCATCATGGGATAATCTTTGAGGGCGAGCGCAATACCCAATTGCCGCGACGCCAGCCGGATCTTGTAGCAATTCCCCGACACGTGCATCTGGTGAAGGATCGGCATGGTGCATCCCTTTGTGGTTCGCCTTCAGCTTGCACGATTCTCCCATGCATGTGCGGGGTGCCGCCCATGCTGTGCAGCCGTCACATACGAGTTATGACACCGCACGCCACGCGCCCGCCCGCATTGCCCGCCGGCTGGCTTTTGTAGTCGTCTGCCGCCGCGTGGATGACGATGGAGGAGCCATCCTTGTCGAACAGCGAGCGTTCGCCGCGCTTGAGCGTCACGTTGGGATTGTAGATCGAGGCGCGCAGATTTCCGTTCGCGTCTGCGAACTGGTTGGTCATGTCGCCCGCATGGGCGCCGTGCTTGTCCATGAAGCCGTGGTTCTTGGGCAGCGGAGAGAAATGTCCGCCCGCGCTGTCGAACTTCCCCTTGGCGTCGCATTGGCCGACGGAATGGATATGTACCGCATGGGCGCCGGGCTTGAGACCATGGGCCTCCAACTCGATCAGCACGCCATGGCCAGCCTGGGTGAATTTCGCCGTGCCCACCGGCTTGCCGTCCAGCCCGACCAGCCGGGCGCTTCCCGACGATGCGGCCAGCGCCTGAGTCGCGCTCAGCGCCGCCAGGAAAAACACCGCCAGAACAAGCCTCATCGGACACTCCCCTCCAGCTTTGGGAACCCTTATGGTTCCACGAAGTTATGAAGACGGATTTTGCCCGTCTCGCGGGCGAAGCCAAGCCCTATTGGTACACGGATAGTACACATAGAACATTGGAGGATGGTCATGCGGTTTGCGAATCTGGCGACCTGTGCGGTGGCGGCGGCGGTGATTTCCGGCTTTGCCATGAATTATGCGGTGGAGGCCCAGACCGATCCTTCGGGCGAGGAACAACCCCTTCCGCATGCCACCCCGCTTCCCCCGCCCGACTCGCTCAAGCCCGATGCGCCGACGGACATCGGCGATGCCGACCAGAAACTGCCGCAGGACAAGCCCGTGGAGTTGAACGGCATCACCGCGCTTTGCACCGGCACCGGTTCCTCGAAAGACAACATCGATTGGCAGAGTTATCCGGTGCGGGTGGAGTTCTCCAACGCCGCCGCGCAATTCCTTTCCGGCATGCATGTGAAATTGAACGACGGCAAAACGACGGTTGCAGAATTTACCTGCTGGGCGCCGTGGGTGCTGTTCAAGGCGCCCGCCGGCAATTCCTACAAGCTCACCGCTTCGCTGGCAGGCCGTCCCGACTCGCCGGTGAAGAGCGCGAATTTCACTGTTCCTTCGTCGGGGCAGAAACGCGTCGATATCGCGTTTCCCGAAATCAAGGCGAACGAGTAGGCCGGGAACGGACCCCATCCTCATCCATTTTCTAAAGCAACGGTGCGTTCCTGTGTGATGGGAACCGCCGGGAACGAAGCCGTCCATTGGGTTGGATGGACCGTAAAGGAGTCAGGTCCATGCTTTCACCGCTCAAATACGCCGCTGTCGTCTCGCTTCTCGCATTCGGCGCGGTCTTCATGCTGACGGGCGGGGCGTCTGCGGAATCGTTCGGCACGCGTTGTGTCGGCGACCGTTGCTGGGCCGTTCAGTGCAACAACTACGGCGAGGATTGCGTTCGCGCCGAACCATACGACCGCGACCACTATCGCCGCGTCTACTACGATCCGCACTATCGTGTGGTCTGCGAAGAAGGCAGCGATCGCTGCTGGAAGGACTACAAATACACCCGCGTCGTGCCGGAGCGGACATATGAATACGACGACTACGCCTGGTAAGGCGTAGCACCGAAATCAAAGCCGGGAGCGAAAGCTCCCGGCTTTTTCATATTGAATATCCGAAGGCCACTCATTTCATCCTGACGCTCGTGTCAGCCAGCGTGAAAAGCGTGATGATTGTGACGGCGATTGTCACTCGACTTACATCGCACTGTACGCGACCTTATTTATGAGCATTGGGGGTGGTCGAAGGAGTGACACCGATGCCCACTTACGACATTTGCTATCTCAATATCGACGGCTCTTTGGCCGCCAAGCTGTCCGCGCTGTGCACGGACGACAAACAGGCCAAGATTCTTGCGCATGCCATGAAGCTCTCCGGCACCAAACAAATCGAGGTTTGGGAGGGCAAGGCGCTGGTCTATCAGCGTCCTGAAAAGGTAAGCTGATCCTTACGCAGCTTTGTTGAAGCTCCTGCGTTGTGATGTCGAACGGCCTGCCTGTCGACAATCCTGTCGGTTGGCGGGCCATCACCATTTCGATCAAGGGGAATTGCCATGAGACTGTTTTCCAAGATTGCCGCGGCGGCGACGTTCGCGGGCGTATTGGTTTCTTCGGCGGCGATGGCCGCCTCAGACCAGGAGTCGGTGCTCGCCAGCGCCCAGGCGACCATCGTCGACATGAAACACGATCAGACCTTCGGCCCCTCGCGCGATCTCATCAAGCGTGCGCGCGCCGTGCTCATCATCCCGAAGCTCGTCAAGGGCGGCTTCATCATCGGCGGCGAAGGCGGTGACGGCGTTCTCGTCGCGCACAACGGCAAGGCGGGCTGGAGTTCGCCCGCCTTCTACACCATGGGTTCGGCGTCGTTCGGATTCCAAATCGGAATCGAACAGGCGCAGCTGGTTCTCTTCATCATGAGCGACAAGGCGCTGCGCGCCATCGAACGCAGCGAATTCAAGTTCGGCGCGGGTGCGGGCCTCACCGTTGTCACCGTCGGCGCGTCCGCCGAAGGTGCCACCAGCGGCAATCTCTCCGGCGACATCATCGTCTGGACGAGCGCCAAGGGTGCCTATGGCGGGCTGACGCTGAACGGCTCGGTCCTCAAGCCGCGTGAGGGTTGGAACAACGAATATTACGGCCGCACCGTGACGCTCAATGAAATCCTCGCGCATAAGGTGAAAAACCCCGCTTCGGCCGGATTGCTCGGCGAACTGGCGAGCGTGAGATAGTCTACAATCAAATACATCGTCATCCTCCGGCCGCGCTTTTCGCGCGGTCCGGGGGACCCAATTTCTTCCTTCTATGAAAAGAAAAATGGGTCGCCCGGATAAACCGGGCGATGACGGATTTTTTCAGCTACTCGGCGTTGCCACCGCAATGCCGAGATCGCGTTTGGCCGCGACGATGGAGATCGTGTAGCCCGCGATCACGTCGAACAGGCACATCAGCACGATGAAGAAGAACACCGAGGTCGCGAAATTGTGCAGCACCAGAAATTCGATCAGCGCCGCAATGAACACCAGCACGGAAAAGGCGTGATTCATCACCTCGGTCCTGGTCGTGCGGGTGGCCTTGACGGTCTCTACAAACAGCATGACGAGCGCGAACAGCAACAACAGATCGCCCAGCGTGAAATTCCACACATCGCCGGAGAACATCTTCATCGGATGGTTCGCGTTCAGAAGGTTTGCCATCCCCTCCGGCACGCCCGCGAAGAAAAAGCCGCCGAAGGCGGCGACGTTGTAAAGCAGCACCGCGAACAGCATCAGGGGAAAGGTTCGCATCGAAGCCTCCGCAAAAGCGCCGGAGCTTCTATCACATTCCTTCGGCCTTGGCTGCGTGGCGCAGCGCCGACCGCTCGCGGGAGATGAGGTAGAGATTGCGCGCGTAGACCACCAATCCGCCGATCTGGCCGAGAATAAAAGGTGCGGCATCCTTGCCGACGTGAATGGCATAGACGAGCGTGATGATTCCCCCGCCGATACTGAAATACCAGAACGCCACCGGGATCACGCTGCGGCCTTCGAGTTCGCTTTTGAACCACTGCACAAGGAAGCGCGACGCGAACAACGCCTGTCCTGCGAAGCCGACGAGCAGCCAGATATGCTCGGTCGTGATCCAGCCCGTAAGTTGCGACATTCAAAGCTCCGTCGGTTCGGGATCGGGTTTGTTGCGTGCCTGCAGCCAGCGCACGCCCAGTATATCTGCGATCCCGGCGAACATGCGTTGCAGATTGGTGTATTTCGAACGCCCATGCACGCGCGGGCGATGGTTCACATCGGCGAAGCCCACATCATATCCTTCGCGCAGCATCAGCGTGGTCATAAACCGGTGCTGGTGATCGAAGTAGGGCAGGGCGAGAAACGCCTCGCGCCGGAACGCCTTGATGCCGCTGCCGGAGTCGACCGCCGTATCGTTCAGCGCCCGCCGCCGGAAACCGTTTGCAAGGCTGGAGGCCAGGCGCCGGGAGAATTTGTCCCGCCGCTTCGCGCGCACGCCGGAGACCATCCCGAGTCTGTCATCGGCTTTCAGCGCCGCGATGAGCCGGGGCAGATCGGCGGGATCGTTCTGCCCGTCGCCGTCGAGCGTTGCCACGATGTCTCCGCGCGCCGCCCGAACGCCGGTCCGGATGGCGCGGCTCTGTCCGCTGTTGCGCCCATGCCGGATCACGCGAAGGTTCGGCAGTTCTGTCTTCAGCGCGGTGAGTTCCGCAGCCGTCGCATCTGTCGAGCCGTCGTCCACGAAGATGATTTCCGCGTCGTCGCCCGCCGTTGCCGCCGCGATCTCGCGCGCCAGCGGGCCGACATTGCCGGCCTCGTCCTTCACCGGCACAACGATGGAAAGTGAAACAGGCATCTAACGTGTTGGGCCTTTTCAGGGTGGCGGGGAAAGCACTCCCCACGCCGCGCGCCGGGCCTTATACAGGGCCGGGGGCCATGCCAATAGCCGGAGGGGTTCGTCATCGCTCAGCTCGCGACATCCGCCCGGTTCTTCGAGGCCGCGGCCAAACGGCCGTTTGCCGCCCTGTTCGTGCTCTGCGCACTTCTATGGCTGCCCGGTCTCTTCAGCCTGCCGCCGCTTGATCGCGACGAAAGCCGCTTCGCCCAGTCCTCCAAGCAGATGCTGGAAACCGGAAACTTCATCGACATCCGCTTCGGCTTCGTGCCCCGCTACAAAAAACCGGTCGGCATCTATTGGCTGCAGGCCGCCTCCACGGCGGTCGCGGGCTGGGGCGAGCGTACCCATATCTGGACCTATCGTCTGCCGTCCTTCCTGGGCGGATTGATCGCTGCCTGGCTCACCTTCTGGCTCGCCCGAGCTGTGGCGCCGCCCGTCACCGCCTTCGCCGCGGCAGTGTTGCTGGCGGGCACGCTGCTGCTCTCAGCCGAGTCGATCATCGCCACCACGGATGCGGTGCTGCTCGCCACTGTCGTAGGCGCGCAAGGGGTATTGCTGCGCGCCTATCTCTCGGTGCGCGATCCGGCGAAGCCCGCGCTTCCATGGTCCATCGCGCTTGCCGGATGGGCGGCGGTCGGGATCGGCGTTCTGGTCAAAGGGCCTGTCACGCCGGGCGTCGTTATCCTCACTGCGGCCGTGCTGTCGTTCTGGGATCGCGACGGACGCTGGTTGCGCGCAACGCGACCGCTCGCCGGTCTCGGCGTGGCGCTGCTGATCGTGCTGCCCTGGCTGATCGCGATATGGATACAAAGCCACGGCGCGTTCTTCACCCAATCGCTGGGCAACGATTTCGCGAGCAAGCTTGCGGGCGGACAGGAAACGCATGGCGCGCCGCCCGGTTATTACCTCGCGCTTGCCAGTGCCGCGTTATGGCCCGCGACCCTGTTCCTGATCCCGGCCATCGCGTTTGCCGTGCTGCGTCGCGAAGCACCCGCCGTTCGTTTTCTGATCGTCTGGGCGGCTTCGGTGTGGGTGGTGGCCGAGATCGTCCCGACCAAGCTTCCACATTACGTTTTGCCTGCCTATCCGGCGCTGGCTGTGCTCATGGCGCTGTGGATTTCGAGCGAGGTCACGCTCAAACATGAACGCTGGCTCGCCATCGCGGCGATCGTGCAATACGCACTTGGCACCATCGCCATCGCTGCCGCCCCGATTGTCGCCGCGATCCTTTATGCCGGGCACGCGCCGGTCGGGCTGGTCGTCGCAAGCGCCATTGGCGCCACCATCGGGCTCGTCGCGATTGCCCGCTTTCTAAAAGGCGATGCGTCCGGCGCCATCGGCTTCGCCGTTGCTGCGGCTGTCGTCCTCTACGCCATCCTCACGCTTGGCGGCGCGCCGCTGTTGCAGCAGCTTTGGGTCTCTCCGCGCGCCGCAGCCCTGGTTGCGAAAGACGCGCGGCCCGGCGATCCGCCTGTCGTGCTTGCGGGCTATGAGGAGCCAAGCCTCGTCTTCCTGCTCGGCACCCACACGCGGCTTGCCGTCGATGGATCGGCCGCCGCCGATGCGTTTGCCGACACGGGCGGGCTTGCCCTGATCGAGCGCAAAGAACGCGATAGCTTCGCCAACCGCCTTGCCGAGATGGGTGCCGAAGTCGTCCGTCTCGATACGCTTGCGGGTTTGAACTATTCCCGTGGCAAGCCGGTAACCATCGACGTCTATCGCGTCGAACCGGTGCATCAGGTGATCGCTCCACCGGCCGAGTGACCCCCGCTCTCTTGACGATTGTTGGGATCGCTCTAATGATCTCGCGCAATCGGTGTGCCGTTTGATGGGAAGTCGAAGGGGCTTTCGAGGCATATTCGGTGTGCATACGAGACATCGATGAGTCTCCAGATAGTGCGGAGGCGCGAACCGAAGCCTCCGTTGCGAACCGTTCCTCCCAGACCGGTCATCGCTCCCGAATCTTCCAACTCCGCCGCAACACCTCTTCCGCTTCCTCCCAAGGCCCCCGTCCGCAAGCCGCTTCTGCGCTTCCCCGTCAATCCGGACACCCGCGCCTTTTACCGCCGCTTCTATCCCGGAACGACCACCGCCGAGTGGAACGATTGGCGCTGGCAGATGCGCACGCGCATCCGCGATCTGAAGGAACTGTCGCGCGTCTTCGTGTTGAGCGATGACGAACGCAGCGCGGTGGAACGCCACGAAGGTTCGCTGCCCGTCGGCATCACGCCCTATTACGCAAGTTTAATGGGGCTCGACGATCCGTCCGAACCGTTGCGCCGCACGCATGTGATGACGGGCGCGGAATACATCCGTGGGCCCGGCGAATTCGACGATCCGCTTGGTGAAGATCACGACACTGTCGCGCCCGGCCTCGTTCACCGTTATCCCGACCGCGTGCTGTTCCTGACCACAGGCACCTGCTCCACCTATTGCCGTTATTGCACGCGCTCGCGCCTCGTCGGCAATCCGGGCGGCGAATATCAATTCTCGACCAGGCAATGGGAAAAGGCGCTGGCCTATCTCGAAGCGCACACCGAAGTGCGCGACGTCCTGCTGTCCGGCGGCGATCCGCTCACCATCGGCGACGACAAGCTCGACTGGCTGCTGACCCGGCTGCGCGCGATCAAACATATCGAGTTCCTGCGCATCGGCAGCAAGGTTCCGGTGGTGACGCCGCAGCGCATCACCAAGGATCTGGTGAAGATGCTGAAGAAGCATCATCCGCTGTGGATGAGCATTCACGTCACCCATCCGCGCGAATTGACGGAAGAGGTGACGGAATCCTTCGCGCGCCTCGCCGATGCGGGCATTCCGCTCGGCTCGCAGACGGTGCTGATGAAGGGCATCAATGATGACCCTTCAATTATGACGCCGTTGATGCAGGGTCTGCTGATGCGCCGCGTGAAGCCCTACTATCTCTATCAGATGGACCCCATCCGCGGTTCTGCGCATTTCCGCACCACGGTCGAGAAGGGCGTCGAGATCATTCGCGCGCTGCGCGGCCACACCACGGGCTATGCGACGCCGATGTTCTGCGTCGATGCGCCAGGCGGCGGCGGCAAGATTTTGATTGCGCCGGATTCCGTCGTTGGCCGCGACGGCGACGATCTGTTGCTGCGCAATTTCGAGGGCAACGTCTACCGCTATCCCGATCCCGCCGGCACGCTCGGGCGCGACAAGCCGGCCTACGCCGCGGAATAGGTCATCATGCGTATAGGGGTCACGTACGACCTCAAATCCGATTATCTCGCGCTCGGCCACAGCGAAGAAGACGTGGCCGAGTTTGACAGCGAAATCACGATCGACGCCATCTGCGATGCGTTGGCCGGTCAGGGCTGGGAGGTTGCACGCATCGGCCATGTGAAGAACCTGGTCGAAAAGCTCGCGCGCGGCGAACGCTGGGATGCGGTATTCAATTTCTGCGAAGGCTTGAAAGGCCTCTCGCGCGAGGCGCAAGTGCCCGCGATCCTCGAGGCCTACGACATTCCGTATGTCTTCTCCGACCCGCTGACGCTGGCGGTCACGCTCGACAAGGCGATGGCCAAACGCGTCGTGCGCGATCAGGGCGTGCCGACGCCCGACTTCGCAGTGATCGAAAAGATCGCCGATGTTGGCAAGATCAAGCTAGCCTTTCCGCTGTTCCTCAAACCGGTGGCCGAAGGATCGGGCAAGGGTGTCAACGCCAAATCGCGCGTGACGAATTTGAACGAGCTGACCGGCGTTGCAACCGATCTGCTCGCACGTTTCGCGCAACCGGTGTTGGTCGAAACCTTCCTGCCGGGCCGCGAATTCACCGTCGGCATCATCGGCACGGGCGAAAGCGCCGAAGTGCTGGGCGTGTCGGAAATCTGCCAGAAAGACAATTACATCGGCCACGGCTACGGCTTCGAGAACAAGAATTATTGGGAAGACAAGGTCGACATCGTCGAAGCCGACGCCGCATCCGCCAAAGCAGCAGGCGACGTCGCACTCGCCGCTTGGCGCGCGCTTCGTTGCCGCGACGGCGGGCGCATCGACATCCGCAACGACGAACACGGCAGACCGCATTTCATCGAGGTCAATCCGCTGGCGGGACTGCGCCCGGAATATTCGGACCTCTGCTTCATCGCCAAATATCGCGGACTTTCCTATCCGCAACTGATCGGCCGGATCATGGATGCGTTTCTTGAACGCCACCCGCATCTGAACCCGCGCGGCTGACGATGCGCGTCCTCGTCCTGCATTCCGACATCCCGCCCGACGCGCCGCCGGACGAACAGGACACGCTGATCCAGGCCGAAGCGATTGCGCAGGCGCTGGTTTCGTTGGGACACGAAATTGTCAAAGCACCGTTCACCCCGCATTTGAGCGAACTGAAGGCGCTGGTGCGCGAAACGCGCGCCGATCTTCTGTTCAATGTCGTTGAAGCCGTCGATGGCTCCGGCTATCGCGCGGCACAAGCGATTGCGCTGTTCGATGAACTCGGCATTCCCTACACCGGCAATCGTTCCGAGCCGGTGGTGACGACCTGCAACAAGCCTCTCGCCAAACGCAAACTCGCCGACGCCGGTTTGCCGACGCCCGCATGGTCCGTTCCGCCCGATTGGGAAAGTTTGTCCGACACCGAAACCTATATCGTGAAATCTGCTCTTGAGGACGCCTCGATCGGCCTCGACGACAATGCGGTCCTCAAAGGGCGTAACGCCGTCCGCGCGCGTGCCGAACTCTGCGCCCAACGCCATGGTGGCTATTGGTTCGCCGAAGCCTTCGTGGATGGCCGCGAATTCAACGTCGCCGTCCTCGAAGAAAACAGCCGCCCCCGCGTGCTGCCGATGGCCGAGATGCGCTTCGAAGCCTGGCCGGACGGAAAACCGAAGATCGTCGGCTATACGGCGAAATGGCATGAAGCCTCGCTCGATGCCACGCACACTGTCCGCGATTTTTCATGGAGCGAACGCGAACCCGAACTCGCCGCGCAATTGCGCGAACTTTCGGAGCAGGCATGCAGGCTGTTTGGCCTGCGCGGCTATGCGAGAGTGGACTTCCGTGTCGCCCCTTCCGGCCAGCCTACGATTCTCGAACTCAACCCAAACCCCTGCATCGAACCCGGAGCAGGTTTCGCCGCAGCGGCGCGCCAAGCGGGTTACGATTATCGCGAACTCATTCGCCGTATTGTCGAAGCGGCAATGAAATGATTTTCAAAACCCTCCCCTTGAGGGAGGGTATCGTTAAAACGAAGCCGGAAGTGGCAATCCCTTCTTGTGCAAGCGCCTCTCGCGCCACACGATGAACAATCCCGCCGCGATCACCACGCCTGCGCCGATCAGCACCATCATTTGCGGCACATCGGCGAACAGCAGGTAACCCAGCGCCGTCGCCCACACCATCGCCACATAATCGAACGGTGCCAGCAGTGAAGGTTCGGCGTAGCGATAGGAGTAGGTCATGCAGATCTGTCCCACGCCCCCGAAAACACCCGACAGGACAAGCCAGAACGCCATATGCGCGTCCGGCAGGACGTGGTGGCCGATCATTACCAGCGCGCCCGCGATTGCGGCGGTCAACATGAAATAGAACACGATGGTCTCGCTTTTCTCGGTCGCGCTCATCTGGCGAATGAACACCACTACGAAGGC
>DASZYI010000149.1:0-17111 GCA_035545475.1 Rhizomicrobium sp. | reverse complement strand
ATCGCGTTGCGCGCGCTGATGAGTTCGCTGCTGCCGGGCATGGAAGCCAACTACATTCGCGAAACCGTTCCGGGCGCGAGCGACGGCGAGTTGGAAAAGGGCGACCCCACGGCGCTCACCGATCCTTATGTGATGGCCGCGCATTACACCCTGACAAATGCCACGCCGTTGCCGGGACCGGGCGCGGTGGCGTTCTCCATCGGCGATCACCCGTTCTCCCTGCCGCTGGCGATTTCCGCCTCGCTGCCGTCGCGCAAGAGCGATTATGTCTGCGGCTCGCTGCATCTGGTCGACGAAACGACGATCAATTTTCCCGCAGCGCAGATCATCACGTCCATTCCGAAGTCGAGCGAAATCTCCGCCGACGAAATGAAACTGACCGCGACCTACGAACGCGTCGGCGACAACGGCGTGAAGGCCACGCGCACCCTCGATATCGACCACCCGCACGCCACTTGCACCGCGGATTACTACAATAAGGTTCGCCCGCAACTCATCGCCATGAACGCAATGCTGAACGCGCAAGTGCTCTACGACGTGCGCCCGGTCAAACCCGCGCCGGTCGCCAAGAAAAAACCCGCGCAAAAGAAGAAGCCGCAAAAACCGGTGCTGCAGGCCCAGGCCGAGACAAAGCCAAATAGTTCGCAGAATTAAGGTTCATTCTGCCGCTTCAAGTGCGCGGCGGACCGCGTTCGGCTCGCGATCAATGATTGTCAGCAGAACGCGTGCGGGGCCGTGTGGTTGCCTGCGCCCTTGCTCCCATTGGCGCACGGCAGATGCGGTGAAGCCGAAGCGCGCGGCAAATTCCGACTGAGATAAATGCAATTTCTCCCGAACCGCCCGCACGTCCACTTTGGCGGGCGGCACCAGGGACACATGCCCTGTTTTTGTCATTTTTTGCCATTCGCGATCGGACGGCGTGGTTGTCCGATCCTGTCGCGCATGACGCATCACATGGGCGTTCGGAGTGGCATCAACTTTGGCCCAGTCAATCTTGGCTTTCCGTGCTTCGCTCGCGGAGATACTCATGATAGCGCCGGGTTTCCCGTGCGTTGGCCTTGCGGAAGGAGATGATGCGGATCGCTTCGCCGCGCCGCGTGAACGAAGCGAAAAAGACTCGCCCTTCGATTTCCCCGAGCGTGTTGGATCGCGTTTCACCATAATCTTTCCGCCTGTCTTCCCATTCGAGTCGAACGCTATCGAACAGTCGCGCCGCTGCTACAAACGGCAGTCCGCGCTCCCGCTCGTTCTTGGCGCTTTTGACGGGATCGAATTCGAAGCGCACTTCGTATCCCTATATATAAGTCAATGACGCATAAGTCAATGACTTACTACGACCCATGCCGTGCCAGAAAATGCTCCAGCCAGTGGATGTTGTAGTCGCCGTTGAGGATGTCCGGCTCGCGCACCAATTTCTGGAATAGCGGGATCGTCGTTTCGATGCCGCCGACCACAAGTTCGTCCAGCGCGCGGCGCAGGCGCATCAGGCAGTCGTTGCGGTTGCGGCCATGGACGATCAGCTTGCCCGCGAGACTGTCGTAATAGGGCGGGATCTTGTAGCCGTCGTAGAGCGCGCTGTCGAAACGCACGCCCAATCCGCCGGGCGCATGGAATTGCGTGATCGTGCCGGGCGAAGGTGCGAAGGTGAAGGCGTTTTCCGCATTGATGCGGCATTCGATGGCGTGGCCGGACAGAACGATGTCGCTCTGCTCGATCTCCAGCGGCGCGCCGGTTGCAATGCGCAACTGTTCGCGCACGATGTCGAAGCCGGTGATCGCTTCGGTGATAGGATGTTCCACCTGCAGGCGCGTGTTCATCTCGATAAAGTAGAATTTTCCGTCTTCATAGAGAAATTCGACCGTGCCGGCGCCGAGATAGCCGAGCTTGGTCAGCGCCGACGTCACGATGCCGCCGATCTCCTCGCGCTGCGCCGAATTCAGGGCAGGCGAGGGCGCTTCTTCCCAGACCTTCTGGTGACGGCGCTGCAACGAACAATCGCGCTCGCCCAGATGGATCACCTTGCCATAGGAATCCGCCAGCACCTGAATTTCAATGTGCCGCGGCTTTTCCAGATATTTTTCCATGTAGACCGCATCATTGCCGAACGCCGTCTTGGCTTCGGCACGCGCGGTCGTCAGCGCCAGCGACAGTTCGGCCTTTGAGCGTGCGACTTTCATGCCGCGCCCGCCGCCGCCTGCTGCTGCTTTGATCAGCACGGGATAACCCATCTCATCGGCAATCTTCGCGGCTTCCGCGTCGCTGCCCACTTCTCCGTCCGAGCCAGGCACGGTGGGAATGCCGACGGTCTTCACCGCCTGCTTGGCCGCGATCTTGTCGCCCATCAGGCGGATATGTTCCGGCTCCGGCCCGATGAAGGTGAGGCCGTGCTCCTTCACGATCTCCGCGAAGCGCGCATTTTCCGAAAGAAAACCGTAGCCCGGATGAATGGCTTCCGCGCCCGTGATCTCGCAGGCGGCGATGATCGCGGGCATGTTGAGATAGGATTGCGCGGCCGGCGGCGGCCCCACGCACACGCTTTCGTCGGCAAGCCGCACATGCATCGCGTCGGCATCGGCGGTGGAATGGATCGCGACCGTGGAGATACCCATCTCCTTGCAGGCGCGGTTGATGCGCAGCGCGATCTCGCCGCGATTGGCGATGAGAACCTTGTCGAACATCAGCCGATGATCAGCAGCGTCTGGCCGAACTCGACCGGTTGTGCGTCGCTGACGCAAATCTCCTTGATGCTTCCCGAACGCGGCGCAAGGATCGGGTTCATCGTCTTCATCGCTTCGACGATGAGAAGCGTGTCGCCTTCCTTCACCGTGTCGCCGACTTTCACGAAAGGCGGCTTGCCCGGTTCGGGCGCGACGTAAACGGTGCCGACCATAGGCGAGGGCACAGCGCCTGCAGGCGGCCCTTTCGGCGTTTCGGCAGCAGGCGCGGGAGCAGCGGCAGCGGGCGCTGCACCTGCGTGGCCCACAATGGTTTGCACCGCGCGTGAAACGCGCAGACGCACGCCATTCTGTTCGACTTCGATCTCGGTCAGGCCCGTTTCTTCCAGAAGGACCGCGAGTTCGCGGATCGCATCCGCCGTGTCGCTGCCTTCCGATTTTTTCGGACTGAGCGCCTTGATCTCTTTTGTGTTCATACGGAACTAGCCTTTGACGAGTTTGGAAATCGCATCGACGGCCACGATGTAACCTTGCGCGCCCAGCCCGCAGATCACGCCATTGGCAACGCGGCTGACATAGGAATGGTGCCGGAAGGGTTCGCGCGCGGCTGGATTTGAGAGGTGAACTTCGATCAGCGGCTTATCGAGCGCGCGCAGCGCATCGTAAAGCGCGACGGAGGTATGCGTGAACGCAGCCCCGTTCAGAATCACGCCGCAAGCCTTCTTGCGCGCCTCCTGCACCCAGTCGATCAGTTCGCCTTCATGGTTGGTCTGGCGGAACACCACCGAAAGCCCATGGGTCTTCGCCTGGGCGGCGACCAGCTTGCCGATTTCGGGCAGGGTCGTGCGGCCATAAATCTCCGGCTCGCGCTCCCCCAGGAGGTTGAGGGTAGGGCCGTTGAGCACATATATGGGGAGAGAAGCTTGTTTGGATTGGGCTTTTTTGGCCACGGGAACCCCGGCAGAGCAACGATTCGCGCTTTATAATGGGGTCCACGGATAAGAGAAACCTTATGCCTTTCGATATCACCCTGAACGGCGAGACCCGCCGCATCGACACTGTTGTCAGTGTGCGCGCCCTTTTAGCGTCGCTCGGCCTCGACCCGGCGAAGATCGCCGTCGAACGCAATCTGGAGATCGTGCCGCGCTCGCTCTATGGAGAGGTGATGGTAGGCGAGGGCGACAGGTTGGAGATCGTGCATTTCATCGGCGGCGGCAACGGCGCGCGCGAAGACAAGCCGTTGGTGATCGCGGGCAAGACATACAAATCGCGCCTCATCATCGGCACCGGCAAATACAAGACCTATGAAGAGAACGCGCGCGCACTCGAAGCCAGCGGCGCGGAGATGGTGACGGTCGCGGTGCGCCGCGTGAACCTTACCGATCCGAACCAGCCCAAGCTGGTCGATTTCATCGACCCGAAGAAATACACCTATCTTCCGAACACGGCCGGATGTTTCACCGGCGAAGACGCCGTGCGCACGTTGCGTCTCGCGCGCGAAGCGGGCGGCTGGTCTTTGGTGAAACTGGAAGTGTTGGGCGACAAGAAAACGCTTTACCCGAACATGATCGAAACGCTGCGCGCCACCGAACTCCTTATCAAGGAGGATTTCCAGGTGATGGTCTATTGCAGCGACGATCCGCTGATGGCCAAGCGGCTGGAAGAACTTGGCGCATGTGCAATCATGCCGTTGGCTGCTCCCATCGGTTCGGGATTGGGCGTGCAAAATCCGGTCAACATCCGCATGATCATCGAAGAAGCGAAAGTGCCCGTGATCGTGGACGCAGGCGTGGGCACCGCATCGGATGCGGCGATTGCGATGGAATTGGGTTGCAATGCCGTGCTGATGAACACCGCCATCGCCGAAGCCAAAAATCCGGTGCTGATGGCGCGCGCCATGAAACACGCCGTGGAAGCAGGGCGTCTGGCCTACCTCGCCGGAAGAATGCCCAAGAAACGCTACGCCGATCCCTCAAGTCCGCTGGCGGGATTGATTTAGCAGCGATATTTTGGTATCTATCATTGGTAGATACCATGGTGCTTCTGATGGGTAAGTCCGGCATTGCCAAGGTTTTCAAACACGGCCGCAGCCAAGCCGTGCGGTTGCCTGCCGAATTCCGCGTTTCGGGGGACCGCGTGCGTGTGCGTCGGGTGGAAAACGGCATTCTTCTGGAACCGCTCTTTGCAAATATCGAAGAATGGTTTGCCGCATTGGACCGCTATAAGGACGTCCCCTTCATGGAAGACGGACGCGATCAGCCTCCCACGCCTGCCGACGATGACGAGATTTCCTTCGATTGATTTACTTTCTCGATTCCAACGCTGCCATCGCCATACTGAAAGATGCGCCGGTCTCTGTCCGCGCATCGTTTGATCGGGTACGCAGACAAGGCGCGACCGTTTGCCTTTCCGCTATCGCCCTTTTCGAACTTTGGTATGGGGTGGCGAAAAGCGGGCACTGGCAGAAAAATGCGGATCGCCTACGGGACTTTCTCTCTTGGGATGTGTCTGTAATCGAATTTGACGAAGCCGATGCGCAAGTGGCCGGTGAAATTCGTCATGCGCTCTCGGCGATTGGCAAGCCCATCGGCGCATACGACCTGCTCATTGCGGCCCAGGCGTTGCGCCACAACGCCACGCTCGTCACAGCCAATTCGCGTGAATTCGCCCGTGTCGAAGGTCTGGTGTGGGAAGACTGGAGCAAGAGCTAGGCTTTAACTTTCCAGCATCTGCGTCAGCATCTTGTCGTCGATGGCGCCGGGTCTCACGCGCCCGTTCAGAATAAACGTCGGCGTCGCATTGATGCCGGTTTTCTCCGCCAGTGCGTGTGCGGCCTTGATCGCCTTGTCGACGGCGGGGTCTTTCATGTCGGCGCTCAGCTTGCCGAGATCCAGCCCCGCCTTGCGCGCGTCGGCGAACACCACGTCGGGCGTCACCATCTCGTGTTCGTCCATCATCAGGAAATGGAAGGTGAGATATTTGTCGCCACCCTGCTTGCGCGCCGCAATCGCCGCGCGCGAAGCGAATTCCGAATTTTCGCCCTTGATCGGAAATTCCACGAAGGCGAAGCGCGTGTCCTTCTTGTGCGCGTCGTAGAATTTTTTCATGGCCGGAACCGAGGCACGGCAATAGGGGCAGTTGTAGTCGAAGAATTCCACCAGCGTCGTCTTGGCGCTTGCGGGGCCAAACACATAGGCGATCTTCGGGTCGAAGAACGCTTTCATGCCCACTTTCGCAACGGCGGCTTCGCGGGCCTTGGCTTCTTCGGCGTCTTGGCGTGCCTGCAACACGGTGCTCGCATCGGCCAGGATTTCGGGATGGGACAACAGATAGCCCCGCACGGCATCGTCGCGTGCATGTTCGGACAGGCGGATCGGCAACACGCCCGCAGCCCCGAGTCCGATCACGAAAACCAGCGAAATGATCGCGCCCCCAAGCGCGCCTGCGGCCGCGTATTTCCAGCCATTGCTCATATCGGATATCTTTCTTCTTACTGCTGCTGTTTGGCGTTGGAGGCCGACACCACCATGATGTCGTTGGCGCGCTGCCAGTCCGGCGTGCCCTGTTTTAGCTTGCGTTGCGCCAGCGCCGCAAATCGCGCCGCCTGCGGATAAACGCCCGCCGCATAATACCGCTCGGCCGTGGAAAGATTGGCCATCGCTTCGTTGTTCAGAAGACTGTAACCCTGCGCCATCTGATACCAGGCGAACACGTCGTCGCCATTGACGGCGGTGGCTGCTTTCAGATTGTCGATCGCCGATTGCGCGAGATCGGGCCGTTCTGTCGCAAGCTGGGCGGCCGCCAATTCCACGCGCATTTCCGTTCCCTGCGGCAACAGGTCGACGGCGTGCTGCAACGGCGCGACGCCCAGATTGGGCTTGGCCATGTTGACGTAGATCTGCCCCAGCACTTGATTGAAATAGGGATTGTTGGGCTCTTCCTTGACGAGGCTGTTGATCTCTTCGAGCGCCTTCTTCAGGTCGGGCTTGCGCATATAGACGATCGCACGCGCATAGCGGGCGGGTTTGCTCGTATCTGACGGCGGATATTTGTTGAACACGCTTTCGACCGGTGCGGTGAAGCCGATAAGCTTCGCCTTGATCATGTCGAATTCATGTTGCGATTCCGGACTATCCTTGACATCGCGGTAAGGCGAGGCGTTGGAAATCTGTTCCAGCGAGGCGATACGCTCGCGACTCAACGGATGGTCTGTCGCCCACACGTCGATGTGATAGGCGCTCATCGCTTCTTCGTCGGCGAATTTCTCGAACACCTCGACCATGCCCCGGCCCGATTGGTGCGTCGCACGCAGATATTTCTGGCCCATCTGGTCGGCGGTGGCTTCCTGCGCGCGGCTGAAGGCGTTGAACTGCGCCTGCGCCACCTGCTGGCCCAGCATCAACAGCCCCATGCCGAGATCGCCTGCGCCCGCGACCATCGCCACGATTCCCGCCGCCATCGACACCAGCATCGGAATCGACGCCTTGGAAATCGCCTGACTGCCGCGCGAAAGATGTCCGCCTGCGATATGTCCGGTTTCATGTGCCAGAATCCCGATCACCTCGTTGGGCTTGTCGAGCTGCATGAAAATGCCGGTATTTACGAAGATGTTCTGGCCTTCGGCGGCGAAGGCGTTGATCGACGGATCGTTGACCAGATAGATTCGCAGCGCGTTCGGATCGAGACCCGCCGCCTTGTAGATCGGCGTCTCATACGCCTTCAGCGTGAGTTCCGTCTCGTCGTCATGGATGATCGCAATGCCTTGGGCCAGCACAGACTGGCTGGCAAAGCATGTCGCCGTTGCAACAGCGACGGAAATTGTCACTGCGCGTCGAATATAGCGCAGAATTCCGCGGTGTTGCCTTCGCCGCGAAGGGTTGCAAAACGGCAAGGCTTGAACTCTCCTCTACCCCAGCGCCAAAGACCCCTCGCGTCGGGCTGAAACTAGGGGGGCGGCGCGGGCTAAGTCAACAAAAGCCAAAAACCGCATCGGGGACGGTCAGGATTCATGCTTCAAAAGCGCGTATTGGCAGTGATGGGAGGCCTGTTTCTTACGGGTTGTTCATCCGGCCTGTTCGAAGGAGGCGAGAAAGCGACCGTCGTCGTCCCGCCAAGCAGCGCCTATGTCGTCGGCGACGAAGCGGAGGCTGTAAAAGCCGGGGCTGCGGTCCTTGCAGAAGGCGGCAGCGCGGCCGATGCCGCGACGGCGGTCTACTTTGCGCTCTCGGTGACCTACCCGGTGGCGGCGGGGCTTGGCGGCGGCGGTCTTTGCGTCGTCCACAATGCCAAGGGCAGGAACGAGGTCTTCAGTTTCCTGACGCGTGATTCGAAGGGCGGCGGGCCCTACGCACTTGCAGGCAACGTCAGAGGCTTTTGGGCCTTGCAGCACGCTTACGGCAAGTTGAGCTGGGATCGGCTCATCGCGCCGGCAGAGACCCTGGCAACGTCCGGGTTCCCGATTTCGGAGGCTTTGGAAACGCGTCTCAACGCCAGCCTCGACGTGCTGCGTCTCGACGCGAACCTGGCCTACGAGTTCCTCGACGACAACGGCAACCTGAAGCCCACCGGCACGACGATCGTCAACACCGATATCGCCAAGACGCTGACGGCGATCCGCACGCAGGGCGCGGACGGATTCTATCGCGGCGAGATAGGCAAGAAGATTGTCGACTACGCGATCCAGCAGGGCAGCGGCATCACGGCGGACGAATTCGCGAGCTATACCGAAATGCGCCAACCCGCGCAGAGCATCGCGATGGGCGATCTCACCGTTTACCTGCCGCCCGGCAATCTCGGATCGGGCGCGTTTGCAATCACGCTGTTCCGCAAGCTCACGGATGTGATGGCGAGCCTCGACATCGGACAGGCCACGCGCGAAACGCTCGAACAGTTCCAGGTGGAAGCCTTGCCGAAGGATCTGGGCGCCACGGGCTTCGCCGCTATCGACACGAGCGGTCAGGCGGTCGCCTGCGGCGTGACGATGAACGGTTCGTTCGGTTCGGGCCGCACGACGCCTGCGGTCGGCGTGACGCTCGCGCGCGCGCCCGCATCGAGCGCAGCCGGATTGTCGTCGGCCTTCATCACGCCGGTCGTCGCATCCCACAATGTCGATGGCGCCGCCATCACCGGCGTCGGTTCGGGCGGCCCCAACGGCGCGGCATCGGTTGCTTATGTGCTGTTGCGTTCGGCGCGCGGCGACGAACTCACCCAGCCCGCTGATTTGCGCACCACCGGCCTTGCGCCGTTCAGCACGGTCAACGCGATTGCCTGTCTGGGCGGATCGTGCGCGGCTCTCAGCGATCCCGGATCGAGCGGTCTCGGAATGGCTTCGGCGCAAGCGGGCAGCGCACAACTGGCGACGCCGAACGCCCCGCCGGTTCAGCAATTCACCGAACAGCCCGATGGCGGCGAGACAATGGTTCCCGCCGATCAGACCTCACCACCGCCGCAGCAACTGACGCAGCAGTAGCGGTCGATCACTCCGAAGAAAACGTCCGCTGCCACCAGCCTTTGCGCGGCGGCTTCGCCGGTTCGGCTGGAACCGTCTCCGCGATCTTCACCGGCTCCGGCGCCTTCACGGGCTCCGCTGCAACAGGTTCAGACACGCTCTCAAATACAACCGGCTCCGGCTTCGTTTCATGCGCCACCGGCGCTTCACTGCCGAGCGACCACATTGGCGCCGATTCCGTGTTCGGCGTGGCAATCTCTTCGCCGGTCTGCGCCTCTGCGGCAACGCCTTCGCCTGTGGGCGGTGCGATTTCCGACTCGACGTAATTGTTGTTGTCGCGATTTCGGCCGCGTCCGCCTCTGCGGCGCCTGCGGCGGCGGCGGCGTCCGCCTTCGCCTTGTGCCTGTTCGCCCTGCGGATGGCCGTTGGCTTCCGCGGACGCTCCGCCCTCGTCCTCGACCTCTTCTTCGTCGGTGACCGGAATCTCCGCCATCTCGATGGAAGCGGGCGAAACGGGTTCGTGCATCGTTTGCGGGCGATCTTCGCGCGAGCGTCCGCGTCCGCCACGGCGTCTGCGACGCTTGCCGCGGCGTTGGCCGCCGTCCTCGCCGCGCGATTCCTCCCGCGAAGCGCCCTCGGCGGTTTCTTCGGTATCTTCTTCGGAGATCTCGGTGGCTTCTTCTTCGAGGATCTCCAGATCTTCCTCGGCTTCGGGCGCCGCGGGCATTTCGCTCACCGCAATCACCTTGCGGTCTTCGGGCGCTTTCTGCGCCGTGCGTTCGATCTCGAAATGGCCCGCGTGGATTTCTTCGCTGGGCTCGAACATCACGATCATGCCGTAATCGGACTCGATCCGCGCCAGTTCGCGCCGTTTCTGGTTCAGCGTGTAAATCGTGACATCGCTCGGCGCCTTGATCGTCAGCGCGGAGGCGCGCTGCTTCTGGCCTTCTTCTTCCAGCGCGCGCAGCAGGCGAAGGGCTGTGGATTCCACCGAACGCACGATGCCTTGTCCGCCGCAATGGGGGCAGGGCACGGTCGAACCGGCGATGACGCCCGCGCGCAAACGCTGGCGCGACATTTCCAGAAGACCGAATTGGCTGATCCGGCCGATCTGGATGCGTGCGCGGTCGTTGCGCAGCGCGTTGTGCAGGCGTTTCTCGACGGCGCGGTCGTTGCGGCTGTCCTCCATGTCGATGAAGTCGATGACGATGAGGCCGGCAAGGTCGCGCAGCCGCAACTGGCGCGCGATTTCGTCGGCGGCTTCGAGATTGGTCTTGTAGGCGGTTTCCTCGATGGAATGCTCGCGCGTGGCGCGCCCCGAGTTCACGTCGATGGAAACGAGCGCTTCGGTCTGGTTGATGACGATGTAGCCGCCCGATTTCAGCGTGACGGTCGGCGTGAACATCGCATCCAGTTGCGCCTCGATATGGAAGCGCTGGAACAGCGGCACGCTCTCGTCATAGAGCTTCACGTTCTTGGTGTGGCTGGGCAACAGCATGCCCATGAAGTCCTTGGCGTTGCGATAGCCGCTTTCGCCTTCGACCAGAATCTCGCCGACATCCTTGTTGTAGAGATCGCGGATCGCGCGCTTGATGAGATCGCCTTCCTCATAAACGCAGGACGGCGCGTGCGATTCCAATGTCGTCTCGCGGATCTGATCCCACATGCGCAGCAGATATTCGTAGTCGCGCTTGATCTCGACCTTGGTGCGATTTTCGCCCGCCGTGCGGATGATGAGGCCCATGCCTTCCGGCAACTCCAGGGCCGCCGCCGCAGACTTCAAACGCTTCCTGTCGTTCGCATTGGTGATCTTGCGCGAAATGCCGCCGCCGCGCGGGGTGTTCGGCATCAGCACGCAATAACGTCCGGCAAGCGAGATGTAGGTGGTGAGGGCCGCGCCCTTGTTGCCGCGTTCTTCCTTGACCACCTGCACCAGGATGATCTGGCGGCGTTTGATGACCTCTTGAATCTTGTAGTGCTTGCGGCGCGTCCAGCGCTGTTGCGGACGCTGGCTGCGCAGTTGCTGCGCGGGCTGGTCGTGCTCGTGCCCGGTCTGCTCGGCGTGTTCCGGCACCACCGGTGCTTCGGCAGCACCCTGTTCGTCCACCACGCCCTGGCTGAATTCTTCCTCGATCAGCGTAATATCGCCCGACAGCGCATCGGCCACCGCCTGCATGCTGACTTCCGGCAGGTCGAGATCGACTTCCGCCGCCGTCTGCTGATCGACAACGCCTTGTTCGGATTCTTCTTCGGCGATCACTTCGAGCGGGGTTTCGTCGACCGTGTGCTCGTCTTCGTGGCTCTCGTCTTCCTGCGGCGCGAGCTCTTCGGACTGCTCGACATCGAAGCCGGATTCGATCTCGGTCGGCGTCGGCTCGTGATCTTCGTCGTGATGGTCCTCGTGACCGTTTTCGTCGTGAATTTCGTCTTCGTGGGATTCTTCGCCGTTGTCCCCGCGCTCGGCCATTTCGGCTTCGTCTTGCGCGGCAAGTTCTTCTTCCGTCATCGGCTGGGTGCCGGTTTCGACGGCTTCGAACTCGTCCTCGGCGTTGCGGCGCGCTTCGGCCTGTTGTTCGGCGATCAGCGCCTGACGATCGGCAACGGGGATCTGGTAGTAGTCGGGATGGATTTCGGAGAAGGCGAGGAAGCCCTGGCGGTTTCCGCCATATTCGACGAACGCCGCCTGGAGCGAAGGCTCCACGCGCGTCACCTTGGCGAGATAGATATTGCCTTTCAGCGGCCGCTTGGATGCGGCCTCGAAATCAAATTCTTCGACCTTCTGGCCGTCCAGCACGACGACCCGGGTTTCTTCCGGGTGGCTGGAGTCGATGAGCATACGTTTGGACATGGAAATCTCCGGGCGGCGCGCTCGCACGCAGAGCCGTCCGGCGCACGCGCGCGAGGCTCAAAAGCGAATGGGGCCGCAATGTGAGTGGGGACGGAGCGCCACGCGCCGCAACGCCGGGCAGGTGCCCTTGGCTTTCGGCAGGAAGCGGGAATCCGTCGGTCATTAGATCAGTCAGTCTCGGTTGGCGCTTAAGCGCCTTATTGCCCTTCGCACAGTCACGGACGGGAACAATTCAGGCTGGAAGGGGTTCGTGGCCTTCCTGGCCTGGCTCGGCCCGCGACCCCGACAATCGGGTGTCGAACAGACAAAGTCCTTGTAGGGGGCATGGCTTGCCGCGGCAAGGCCAACCCTCTGGATTCATTATCGCGCCCCGACATGCTAAGGAACCGTAAAGGCTTTAACGCCAATGTCCGCTTGGGCTTGGCCGGGGATGTTAAGATTCTGGTGATGCGACGAGGGGCATTCGTTTTTACCCTTGGGGCGGCTTTGGCCGCGGCAGTGCTGGCGTTTGCCCAGCCCGTTCCCAGCCCGAAACCCGATGAAGACCCCATCTCGCGGCTCGAACGGGAAGGCGAGGCCCATCTGCGACTCACCCAGAATCGGGGGGCCGTTCCGGTCATCCTGGGGGTGCAGGTCACCGACTATGCCGACCGCACCCGCATCGTGATCGAGGTTTCGGACCCGCTGGCCTTGCGGGTGTTTACACTGGCAAATCCGAATCGCGTGGTCATGGATATGCCGCAGGTGCTGTGGCGGCTGCAGGGTAGTCCGCCACCATCGTCCAAAAGCGTGGTGCGCTCTTATCGGTACGGGCTGTTCCGCCCCGGCAATTCCCGCTTCGTGATGGATCTCAACCGTGCCGTGAAAGTGGAAGCGCCGGTCGCGCTCGCGCCTTCCGGCGGTTACGGCTACCGCATCGTCGTCGATCTGCTTCCCACCACCCAGACCAAATTCCGGATTGCTTCCGGCTGGCCTGCCGACCTGAAAGCGCGCGAGGACGCCGCCGAACAGAAAAGCACCGACACGGCCCGCAATCAGGCCAAAACCGCGCGAGGCAAGCGCATTGTCGTCCTCGATGCAGGTCATGGCGGCATCGACAACGGCACCAGCAGTGCAAGCGGCATGCACGAAAAAGACCTGGTGCTCGACATGGTGAAACGCGTGCGCGACGCATTGCGGGCGAGGGGCACCTACAAGGTCTATCTCACCCGCGACGACGATACCTACATCCCGCTGCGCCAGCGCGTGCGCATCGCCCGCAGCTACGATGCCGATCTGTTCGTTTCCATTCACGCGGATTCGAACCCTCAGCCGTCCGTCTACGGAGCATCCGTCTACACCCTTTCCGAATCGGGTTCCGACAAGGAAGCGGCGGCCCTGGCCGCGAAGGAAAACCAGTCCGACGTCATCGCTGGCGTCGACCTGTCGAACGAAGACACGGCGGTCGGGTCCATTCTCATCGACCTGGCACAGCGGGACACGATGAACCGCTCGTCGCGTTTCGCCGAAACCGCCGTTTCGCAGCTTCGCACCGCGACGGACATATTGCCGCGCCAGCCGCATCGTTCCGCTGCCTTCGCGGTGCTGAAAGCGCCGGATGTTCCGGCCGTACTGATCGAGCTCGGCTATCTGTCCAATGAGAGCGACGCCCAGCAGATGGGAACCGCCAGATGGCGAAACAATGTCGCCGAAGCCATCGCCACCGCCATAGATCGTAACTTCGGCACCACACGAGCGGCCGTAACGGCGTCCCAGGACGCATCCGACTGATAAACTGGCCTTTTCGCGGCCACAAACACTCTATAATAACCCCTCGAACAAGAGCCGGACCGGATGCGGCGCGCACTTATTGTATTGCTTGTTGTTGCCGGCGCCGCCGCGCTTCTCGCGGTGTGCGTGGGCGTTTTCTACATCTACCAGATCACCCGCGATCTGCCGAGCGTCGATGCGCTCAAGAACTACAATCCGCCGGTCACCACCCGCGTCTATGCGGGCGACGGCACGATCCTCGGCGAATACGCACGCGAGCGGCGCATCTTCGTTCCGATCGAGTTCGTGCCGAAACTCGTGGTCGAGGCGTTCACCAGCGCCGAGGACAAGAACTTCTTCAACCATCCGGGCATCGATCCGTCGGGCATCGCGCGCGCAGCGGTGAAGGACGTGTTCAACGTCATCCAGCACAAGCGGCTGGAAGGCGCTTCCACCATCACCCAGCAGGTCGCAAAGAACTTCCTGCTCAACAATCAGGTGAAGTTCTCGCGCAAGCTGCGCGAGGCGATCCTCGCCATCCGCATCGACGCGACCTATTCGAAGCCCAAGATCCTCGAACTCTATCTGAACGAAATCTATCTCGGTCAGAACTCCTACGGCATCGGCGCTGCCACGCTGAACTATTTCGGCAAATCGCTCGACGAACTCGACGTCGCCGAAGTGGCATTCCTTGCAGCGCTTCCGAAAGCGCCCTCGAATTACGATCCGCGCTTCCACAAGGAAGCGGCCATCGCGCGGCGCAACTGGGTGATCGATCAGATGGCCGACAACGGCTACATCACCCGCGACGAGGCCCGCAAGGCCAAGGCGGAAGAACTCGTCACCGGCAGCCGCCCGCTCGGCATCCAGACCGAAGACGCCGACTATTTCGTCGAAGACGTGCGCCGTCAGCTCATGGCGAAATACGGCGCGGACGAACTGTATGACGGCGGTTTGCAGGTTCGCTCGACGCTGGACACGCGGTTGCAGAACCTTGCCGTGAACGCGCTGCGCATGGGGCTTGTGCGCTATGACCACCGTCACGGATGGCGCGGCACCAAAGACAGCATTCCGATCGACGGCGATTGGCAGACCGCGCTGAAAGCGGTGCCGAACCGTTCCGGCATCGACACCTGGCGCGTCGCCGTCGTGCTCGGCTTCGACAAGAACAAGACCACCGACATCGGTTTCGCCGACGGCACGCACGGAAAGATTCCGTTGGCGTCGCTCGCCTGGGCGCGCAAGCCGAACCCGGATGCATCCGTCGGTCCGTCGCCCACGTCGCCGTCGCAGGTGTATCAGCCCGGTAACGTCATCTATGTCGAAAAGACCGACGACAAGGGCAATTGGGGCCTGCGCCAGATACCGAAGGTGAATGGCGCCATCGTGGTGATGGACCCGCATACGGGCCGCGTGCTCGCCATGTCGGGCGGTTTCTCTTATGCGTCGAGCGAATTCAACCGCGCCTCGCAGGCGCTGCGCCAGCCCGGTTCGGCGTTCAAACCATTCGTCTATTCGACCGCGTTCGACAACGGCTACACCCCCGTTTCCAAAGTGCTCGACGCGCCATTCGAGATGTATCAGGGGCCCGGCCTGCCGATGTGGCGGCCGGAAAACTTCGAACATGAATTCCTTGGTCTTGCCACCTTGCGCCGCGGCCTCGAACTGTCGCGCAATCTGATGACCATTCGTCTGGCGCAAGCTGTCGGAATGGACAAGATCGCGAAGAATGCCGAGAAGTTCGGCGTCTACGATCACCTGCCGCGCAATCTCGCCAATTCGATCGGCGCCTACGAAACGACGCTGCTCAAGATGACGACGGGCTATTCGGAATTCGACAATGGCGGCAAGAAGATCATGCCCACGCTGGTCGACCGCATCCAGGATCGCAACGGCAAGACCATCTATCGCCACGACACGCGCGTCTGCAGCGATTGCAATGCGTCGTGGCACAATCAGCAGGATCCGCTGATCCCCGACAACCGCGCACAGATCATGGACCCGCGCACGACATATCAGACGGTCTCGCTGATGGAAGGCGTGGTGCTGCGCGGCACCGGCCGTTCGGTGAGCGTCATCGGCAAGCCGCTCGCGGGCAAGACCGGCACGTCGAACGATTCGAAGGATGTGTGGTTCATCGGCTTCTCGCCCGATCTCGTCTGCGGCGTGTTCGTGGGCTACGACGATCCCAAAACGCTCGGCAAGCATGAGCAGGGCGCAACGGTTGCGGCACCAATCTTCCGCGATTTCATGAAGGAAGCGCTCGCGGGCGTGCCGCCGATCCCGTTCCGCGTTCCGCCCGGTATCGTGTTCGTGCCCGTCGATAGTCACAGCGGCGCGGAGGTTCCGGCCGGCACGCCGGGCTCGATAGAAGAAGCGTTCCGCGCCGGCACAGAACCCGGCGCCGCCGGTATCGACGACGTGTCCGCGCCGCCAATGAACACCAACGGCCAAACCACTTACGGCCCCGCCACCAATGTGGGCGAGGGCACGGGCGGTCTTTATTAAACATCGGAAATCGCCCGCAGCGGTGCGATTTCGGCAACGTCATTCGAGCAAAGTCGGCAAAAATCAAATTTAAGAAAACGCGCGCCTCTATTCCGCTTGAGTTCGCATTCTCAAGGGGGTAGTCCCCACGACCACGTCATCTCGCGTTACGAGTTCTTATGGCCGTCCAGGAAGAAACGGGCCGGCTCAACAGGCCCCATTCCCGCGCCGAAAGCGTGGTGCGTCGTTCCCGCGCGCTTATCAAGATCGTCCAGCGCGATCTGCGCTCCAGCGAGATCGGCCAGATCCTGCTGTGTGCCGTCCTCGGCGGCGTGATCGGCGCGCTGGTGGCGATCTTGCGAAATTTTGTGGCCATCCTGCACCGCATCGATTTTGCGCTTCCGCCCGGCTCCTATCTCAGCGCCACCGACGATGTGTCGCCGTTCCTTGTCGTGTTCGTGCCCGCATTCGGCGGGTTGATCATTGGCCTGTGGTCGCACTGGCTGCGCCGCCGCAAGGCGAAGGAAGTCGTCGACCCCGTAGAAGCCAATGCGTTGCTCGGCGGACGCATGTCGTTGAGTCAGAGTCTGCGCCTTACGCTCCAAACGCTTCTGGCCAATGCCTCCGGCGCATCGCTCGGCATGGAGGCGGGCTACAGCCAGTTCGGCGCCAGCGTCTATTCGTGGGTCGGCCAATATTTCCAGCTTCGCCGCGCAGATCTGCGCACCTTCGTGACGGCGGGAGCGGGTGCCGCCATTGCCGCTGCGTTCAACGCGCCGCTTGCGGGCGCGTTCTACGGTTACGAACTGATCCTCGGCAGCTACATGCCGCGCGCGCTCGCGCCGGTTTGCGCGGCTTCGCTGACGGCGGCGATCGTTCAGCGCTCCATGGCGTTTCCGCCCGC
>DASZYI010000148.1:0-12700 GCA_035545475.1 Rhizomicrobium sp. | reverse complement strand
GGCAATGGCGTGGCCGCCGGTGGTGTGGCTTGCGGCTGACGGTGCTCACACCCCGCATCGCTGGCTGCAGGCCGCGATCTTTGCCGCGTTCAATCTGCTGTTTCTGTTCGCGCTGGGCCTTTACCGGCGCGAAGCGATTGCCGACACCAGCAGCGCGCTTTCCCGCATTCCCTTGGTCACGGGCATCGCGCTGGCCGCGAGCGGTTTCGTCACGGCCATTTTCGGTTGGGGCCTGTCGCCTGCGATGTTCATTGCGGCGGCGATCACATTCGCTTTCTGCGCCATGCTTTCGCGCGTGGTGTTTCGCAGCCTGCGCCGGCATTCGATCTTCCGTCCGCATCTGCTCGTGGTGGGCGCGGGCAAGCGTGCCTGGGATCTCGCCTGGATCCTGCGCCAGCAGGGCCGCTATCTCTATTACGACGTGACCTTCGTGCACGACGATATTTTCGGCGCAGCCGATCCGCGCCTGACCGAAGATCCGAAATGCAAGGTCATCAGATCGTCCGGCGACCTCTTGGAGATCGCCCGCCGGGTGCGCGCCGACCAGATCGTTGTCGCGCCCGACGAACGCCGCGGCATGGCGCTGGAAGCCCTCATCAACTGCCGCACCGCCGGCTATCCCGTTTCGCAATACATGACCTTCCTTGAAAAGGAAGTCCGCCGCATCGACATGAAGCGCCTCGATCTCGCCTGGGTGCTATATTCGGAAGGCTTCTATGTTGGCCCGCTTCACCGCGTGCTCAAGCGCATTTTGGATATCGCCGTCAGCCTTTTGATCCTCGTCTTCTTCCTGCCTGTGCTGTTGATTGCGATATCCGCCGTCTGGTTGGGCGACCGGCACAATCCATTCTACAGTCAGCAACGCGTCACGCGCGGCGGCCGGGTGTTCAAGATCTGGAAGCTGCGCTCCATGCGCATCGACGCCGAGAAAGACGGCGCCGTATGGGCCGCGCAAAAAGACAACCGCATAACCCCCGTCGGCGAATTCCTGCGCCGCACCCGCATCGACGAACTGCCGCAACTTTTCAACGTGCTCAAAGGCGACATGTCGCTAGTCGGCCCGCGCCCCGAACGCCCGCAATTCGTCGAAGAACTGGCGCAACACCTGCCGCTTTATAAAGAACGTCACGCCGTCAAGGCGGGCCTTACCGGCTGGGCGCAGATCAACTATCCTTACGGCGCCTCGCTCGACGATGCGCGTTCGAAGTTGAGTTACGATCTCTACTATGTGAAAAACTTCAGCATCTTCTTCGACGTGCTGATCATCATGCAGACCTTGCGCGTGGTGCTCTGGCCCGGTTCGGGTGTGCGTTAAAGCGATTTCAGCCACGGAATAAGCCGCGCATTCACCTCCGCGGGCCGTTCCTGTTGCGTCCAGTGCCCGCAACCTTCCAGAACATCGGCCACCCGCAAATCGGTCACTTCCTTGCGCATGAGCGTCAGCGGATCGCCGCGCCCGGCCAGATTGAACGCCGGGTCCTTCGTGCCGCCAATGAATAGCGCAGGCTGCTCGATCTTCCGCCCCGTAAACTGTTTCAGATATTCAAAGTCGCGATCGTGATTGCGATAACGGTTTAACGGCCCCCGAAACCCTGACGCCTCGAATTCCGAAACGTAGTAATCGAGATCGGCCGCCGTTAGCCAAGCGGGAAACGGGTCGGGATCGGGCAGGCCGGTCAGCAACCTGTCGCCCACTTTCTTGTCGCGCGGCCACGCGTTCACGGCATCGCCGCTCGTCGCATAAAAGAACCGCCGCAGGAAATCGCGCACGTCGCGTTCCAGTTCCGCTTCGGCCACGCCTTCGTCCTGGAAATAGTGCTGATAGAAAAACTGCCCCTTCGAGGTGAACACCGCCTCGTAGATTTCGCGAAATGATCGCTGCAACACGCCGGTATAGGGCACCGAAAGTGCCGCCACCGCGCGCACGCGATCGGTGCGCGTCAGCGCGCTGTTCCAAACCATTGGCGCGCCCCAATCGTGCCCCAGCAAAATCGCGCGGTTGTCCGGACTCAACGCTTCGATCACGCCGCAAATGTCGCCGATCATGTGCGCCATGTCGTAATCGGTAACCGCACGCGGCTTGCCCGATCCGCCATAGCCGCGCACGTCGATGGCGCAGGCCGTGAACCCGGCTTCCGCCACCGGCCCCAACTGGTGCCGCCACGAAAACCACGACTCCGGAAAGCCGTGCACCATCACCACCAGCGGCCCGGAACCCTCCACCGCACAGCGAATGCGAACATCGGCAAGATCAACGAAACGGAACTCGGCCATGGCATCCTCACGTTATTTTCTTGCGCGCCAAAAATAACCGTACCCGATTTTCCCGCCCAACACTCATATTGGTCAGGACAGGGGAGGGGCGTTGAATAACCGGCGCGATTTCTGGGCGCAAACCTTTGCCGAATACCGATTTGCGCTCAACCGATACTTTCGCAGGCGAGGGGCCGACGACGCCGAAGACCTCGCCCAGGAGGTTTATTTGCGTCTCTTGCGCGGCGACGCGGCCGATGCGCTCGCGATCGAAAGCCCCGAAGCCTATCTGTTCACGGTCGCCGCCAACCTGTTACGCGAGCGCGGCGCCACGATGCGCAGACGGGGCCTGAACGTCGATATCGACGCGGTCGACGAAACCCTGCTTCCCACCGAAGCCTCGCCCGAAGACGATTTGCTGCGCTCCGTGCGCGACCGCCGCCTCGCCGAAGCCGTCGATGCGTTGCCCGTCAAGTTCCGTCAGATCATCGTGATGCACTATCACGAAAACCAGACCTATCAGCAGATGGCCGGCCATTTCGGCGTCACCCCGCACGCCATCAAGAAATATGTCAGCCAGGCGCTTCGCCTTTGCCGCCGCAAATTGCGGCATCTGGAGCGGCCATGAACGTCAGCGCCGGAGAAGAACAACTGCGCGACCTCATCGCCGAACAGGCGGCGGAATTCTATGTCGCGCATCGTGCGGGCGATCTGGCGCGCGAACAGGAACAGGAATTCCTGCGCTGGCTGCGCACCTCGCCGCTGCATGTCGCGGAATACTTAAGCATCGCAGGAATCGCCAAAGACCTCGGCCGTATCGCGCCGCTGATCGATGCGGCTTCCGCAGCCACCGAAGACGACGAGAACATCGTCGTCATCAATCCGTCCGCCTTCTCGGCCGAGCCGCCCACATGGCGCGGTTCCGAACGCGATGTGCGGCGCACACGCATCATTTGGGGCGCGGTTGCATCTCTCATCATCGTGGCCATCGCCGCGGCGGGCATCTTCACCTTCCGCGATGCCGACAGGAGCGTGCGCTACACCACCGCGCGCGGCGAACAGCGCACCTGGCAACTGGCCGACGACACCATCGTCCACCTGAATTCGGATTCCTCCCTACTGGTCGATTTCTCCGCGCGCCGCCGCGATGTCAGTATCGAACGCGGCCAGGTCTATTTCGAAGTTGCGAAAGATGCGAACCGCCCGTTCCAGGTGCGCGCGGGCAACTACACATTCCGCGACATCGGCACCGCCTTCGATGTCTTCCGCAAGGAAACCGGCACGGTGATCTCCGTGGTCGAAGGCAAAGTCGCCATCTGGAAGGATGAAAAGAACGGGTTGTTGCCTGGCCTCAGCACGCAAAAACATCTCGAAGATCTGACCGCCGGCGATCAGGCCACCATCACCCAAACCCGGATCGTCGAACGCGAAGACCCCAAGCTGGTGCAGAAAAAAGCCACCGCCTGGCTGCGGCAGGAAATCGTCTTCGACGGCGAAACCATCGCCGCCGCGGCCGCCGAATTCAACCGCTACAACCGCATGCAGATCGCAGTCGACGACACGCGCGTCGCCCAAATGCCGATCAGCGGCGTCTTCCACATGTATGGCGTCAAATCCTTCGCGCGATTCCTCGATGCGCTGCCGGGCGTGAAGACCGAAACCCAAGGCGACGTGCTGCACGTCACGGCCGGCGCGGATGCGCATCCGTGAGCGCCGCCAAAAAAATCCGTACCCGGTTTGCCGCGCGCCCACTCTTCATCAGTGAGCGGCCGCCAATCGTTTCGGGGAACGTCCTGGATTGGCTGCATTCGAGAACAGGGGGGAATTCGATCGTGCGTCTTGCAAAACTGTTGATGCTGTCGGCAACCATCGCCACCGCAAGTTTGAGCGCCGCTGCGGCCGGACAAGCACAAGCCAACACGCTTTCCACAACCATCGCGCCCATGCCGCTCAACCGCGCGTTGGAACAATTCGCCAAGCAAACGGGCCTGCAAGTCGTCTACGTTTCCACCACCGCCACCGGCATAGAAAGCTCCGGCGCCAAAGCCGGCCTCACCCGCGACGACGCCTTGCGTTCGCTGCTGGCCGGCACGGGCCTCAAGCCGCGTTTCGTCGACGAGAACACCGTCACCCTGATCAAGGCCGAAACGCAAACCGCCGAACCGATCCAGATCGCGCAGGCAGCACCGCCGCGAGCGGCTGTGGAAACCGTGACGGTCACATCGTCCAAACTCGGCGGCGCGGACGTGCAAAGCATCCCGATTGCGATTACTGCGCTGAGCCAGGAACAGCTGACCGCCACGCAAACCGCAGGTGGCCCCGATCTGGTGAAGCAGGTGCCGAACCTGACGTTTACCAAAACCAATTTCACTGGTTACAGCATCCAGATCCGCGGCATCGGCACACAAGCCATTTCGGTCACCACCGATCCCGCGGTGGCCGTTGCCTTCAACGATCAACCGTTCATCCGAAATCATTTCTTCGAACAGGAATTCTTCGACGTCAGTCAAGTCGCCATCCTGCGCGGCCCGCAAGGGACGCTCTATGGCCGCAATGCGACGGCTGGCGTTGTGAACCTCACCTCCGCGCGCCCGACGGATCAGTTCGAGGCGATGGTGAGCGGCGAACTCGGCAATTATCACCAGCGCCGCTTCGAAGGCATGATCAATATCCCCATCGTAGATGATCGTCTCGACATCCGCCTCGCGGGCGAATGGACCAAGCGCCAGGGCTACAGCTTCAACTCCACCACCAACGAACGCATCGACGGCCGCGACCTGTGGACCGGCCGCATGACCATCGGCTGGAAGCCGATGGATAACCTGCAGACCTATCTCATCTGGGAACATTTCGCCGAGGACGATGACCGCATCAGATCCAGCAAGCAGCTTTGCAAGAACGATCCGGGCCGTTCCGAAGTACTCGGCGTTCCAACCGTCGATATTCAGGGATTGTTCGGCGGCTCGTGGTTTCTAAGCCAAGGCTGTTTGCCGACCTCCATGTATTCGCCGGAAGCTTTCCAGGTGCCGAACGGCAAGTCGCTGCCTTATTACACGGCGCTGAATCCGGCGGGCACAGACGATGGCGGTCTAACCACAGACATCGACCCTTATGCCAACGATCACCAATCGCAGAATCTTCGCGTGATCGAGTCCCAACTCGATCCCCGCTACAAGGCGAAGAACGACATCGTCGAATTCAACGCGGACTATCAGGTCATCCCGGCGCTGACCCTCACGTCACAAACTGCTTTCAACCACGACTTCCTATGGGCCGCGCAAGACTACAATCGCTTCAACACCGCGCCGGGCATGTTCCTTCCCAATCCAACGACGCACCTCGTCGACGCAGACGGTTTCTTTTGTGATCCGCAACTGGGATGCAGCAACAAGCTGCTCGCGGAAGATCTTTCCACCGAACACGCTTGGCAATTGAGCCAGGAATTTCGCATCGCATCGAACTTCTCCGGTCCGCTGAACTTCACCGCGGGCGGCAACTACATGCATTATGAGACGGAAGAGAACTACTACGTCTTCATCAATTCGTTGACGTTGCTGTTGGCGAGATTCGGGGCAAGTGCGGATCACCCCTATGTTCCAGGTGTGTCCGATAACTCCAATTGTCTTGCCAACGGATTCCAATACAACGATCCCAGTCAGGGCAGCGGCAATCCGGTTTTCAGTTGCGACTATATCGATCCTAATCCCATCGAGCGCCTCAACAACGATGGCCACAACTACTTCCTGAGTCAGAACCCCTACACGCTGAATTCCTACGCAACGTTCGGCGAGGTGAACTATAATGTTACCGACGACCTGAAGTTGATCGGAGGCTTGCGCTGGACCGAAGACCGCAAGCATTTCACGCTTATTCCGAGCCAGCTTGCGGTGGATAGCTGGGGTTACCCGATCATCGGTACCGTCGATCAGCAATGGGACCAGCTTACCGGACGTGCGGTCGTCAACTGGACACCCAAACTCGATTTCACCGATCAAACGCTCGTCTATGGATCGTTCGCGCATGGCTACAAAGCGGGCGGGGCGAACCCGCCGGGCGCGGTGTTGCTTGAAGATGCCGCGCATCAGCCGGTGCATCCGCTGACCTTCGATCCCGAATTCGTCGACGCCTTCGAAGTGGGAACCAAAAATACGCTTCTGGACGGCGCGCTGACGTTTAATGCAAGCGGCTTCTACTACGATTACAAGGGCTACCAGATTTCGGAAATCGTTGATCGCACGTCGATCAATCTCAATTTCGACTCCCATGTGAAAGGCGCCGAAGTCGAGGCGACGTGGGAGCCGGTGCCGGGCCTGCGCTTCAATTTTGCGGGCGGCTACGAAGCGACCCGCATCGACAACGGCGAGAAAGCCGTCGATCTTATGGACCGCGCTGATGTCGCTAACCATCCCGATTGGCTGATCTTGCGGCCGTTCGTGACGCAGGCTTCCAACTGCATCCTTCCAGACTATGTCATCGCCTATCTGAATTTCGACGGCTCCGCGCTCGGCAACGGACCGCACGGCGACGGATACTGCGCGGAAGCCTATTTGCGGCATGTCGATCCTGTCACGGATCAACCTTACGACCCCGACAATCCGCCCACTGTTAGCGCTCGCGGCAATCCTATCGCGCCTGGCACCTATCCCGGGTTCGATCCGTTCTCAGCTCCCAACAATGGGGCGGGTTTCGACAAGGAACTGGGCGGCAACGAACTTCCCAACGCCCCGCATTTCACGGTCTCCGTTGGCGCGCAATACAGCGTCCCGTTGTCCAGCGATTGGGCGGGCACGTTGCGCGGCGATTTCTACTGGCAAGACAATTCCTGGGCGCGCGTCTTCAACGACGATCCCTATGACCGCATTCACGGTTATACCAACGTCAACCTGACGCTCATTCTCACGAGCCAGAGCGGCTGGCAGGTGATGCTCTACGACAAGAACGTCTTCAACACGACGGCCATCACCGGCGCCTTCCTGAACAGCGACGACAGCGGGCTGACGACAAACATATTCCTGACCGATCCGAAATTGATCGGCGTCCGCGTCACGAAGAATTGGTAAGGGGGGAACCAATGAGCGAACTCATCAATACGCGGCAAACGAATACCCGCAGGCATCTTCTTGCCACCGTCTCGGCGTTGGCGCTGGCCGTCGGTGCAACAGAAACATCAGCTTCGGAAGACCGCCCCACCGTTTGGATCGAACTGGGCGCGCAGATCGAGCGGCTGAACGTCGATCAGCAGTCTTTCGCACCCGGGTTCGTTTCGCGCTACGCGGGCAGCAGCGCGTTTGACCCGTCTCCGCTCGATCCACAGAAGCTTCCCAAATATGGCATCGGAGGCGAAGCCAGTATTTCGTTCGCACCACACGATACCGATTGGGTGTTCGCGATTTCCGCGCGCTACGGACGCTCGAACAATGCGCGACGCGTGCACAAAGAGGCGGTTGTCTACGAAACCAGCGTTAAATATCAAGTCAACCCGACCGCATATCCCAATCCTCTCACGCCCGCTGGCCTTCACAATCTTAACGATTCGCGTGCAACCAACAAAGAGAGTCACGCCATACTGGATTTCCAGGTTGGAAAGGATGTCGGGCTCGGTCTCTTCGGGCATGGCAGCACATCTTTGTTGAATTTGGGTGTGCGGTTCGCTCAGTTCTCCACACACTCGACGGCAGATATGCGCGCGCGGCCGGATATCGCGTTCGAGCCGAAGTATGTGCCTCTCGCCGGCGGCTTTTACGCCCCTCTCACACGCTATCACGACTTCCACGCCACGGCCGATTTCGCGCGAAGCTTTCGCGGCATAGGCCCGTCGCTTTCGTGGCAAAGCTCGATACCTGTCATGGGACATCCCGACAGCGCACAGCTTGACATCGATCTCGGTTTGAACGGCGCAGTTTTGTTTGGCCGTCAGAAGGTTTCGTCCACTCAGCACGTAACAGGCTACTATTATAAAATACCCGGCTGGTTGGGATCCGGTTATAGAACACCGACCTACCACAACCCGATCACCAAAGTGTCCCGCTCCCACTCCCTCACCGTCCCCAATATCGGAGGCTTCATGGGCATCTCCATGCGCTATCCGAACGCCAAGGTCAGCTTCGGCTATCGCGCCGATGTCTTTTTCGGCGCGGTGGATGGCGGTGGCGACATGCGGAAAACATTTGACCGCAGCTTCCACGGCCCCTTCGCCACCATCTCCATCGGCCTGGGCGGTTAGGCAAAAAGCCGGATTAAGCTGGGACCAATCGCCCGCAGCCCTTCCTTGGGGCTGCGGAATCTGGCAGCTATCGGCCAGCCGAGCCGAGGCCGAAAATGCTCAAATGGTTCCAGGCCCTCATGCCGAGGGAAGACCGCTTTTTCCCGATGTTCGAGCGCCATGCGGCCACTTTGGTCGCGGGCGCCGAGGCCCTGCGCGATCTGTTGAACGGGTCCTGCCCGCCCGCCGAAGGCTGCGACCGCATCGTCAAGAGCGAATTGCAGGCCGATGCCATCGCCGCCGAGGTGCTGATGGCCGTGCGTCGCTCCTTCATCACGCCATTCGACCGCGGCGACATCAAGGACCTCATCGGCGTGATGGACGATTCCATCGACCAGATGCAGAAAACCGCCAAGGCCATCACCATTTTCGAGGTCACGTCCTTCCATCCGCAGATGCGCGCCATCGGCGATCTGATCGTGCGCGCGTCCACCCTCACCGCCGAAGCCATCGGTCTGCTGGGCTCGATGAAACTGAACGCCACGCGTCTGAACGCAATCACCGAACAGATCATCAGGCTTGAAGGCCAATCCGACGATCTGCACGATCTGGGGATCAAATCGCTGTTCAAGGACCACGGCCACGCCAGCCCCATGGACTATATCGTGGGCGCGGAGATCTACGACCATCTGGAAAAAGTGCTCGACCGTTTCGAGGACGTTGCCAACCGCGTCAGCGGCATCCTGATCGAAAGCGTCTGATCGATGATGTCTGCAGACATCGTCCTGATCGTTCTCATCGCCACCGCGCTTCTGTTCGACTTCCTCAACGGGCTGCACGACGCCGCCAATTCCATCGCCACCATCGTGTCCACGCGCGTGCTGTCGCCGCGCTATGCGGTGTTCTGGGCGGCGTTCTTCAATTTCGTGGCGTTCTTCGTCTTCGGCCTGCATGTTGCCAAGACCATCGGCACCGGCATCGTTTCGCCCAATGTCATCACCGACACCGTCATTTTCGGCGCGTTGATGGGCGCCATCGTCTGGAATGTGCTTACCTGGCTTGCCGGCATTCCGTCCTCCAGTTCGCATGCCCTGGTCGGCGGGCTTGTCGGCGCGGGCGTCGCCCATGGCGGCTGGCCCTCCATCGTCTGGAGCGGATTGGGCAAGACCATCGCGGCCATCGTTCTTTCGCCGGGCCTCGGCCTCATCCTGGCGCTGTTTCTGGTTCTGATCGTGTCGTGGCTCTTCGTCCGCTCGACGCCATCGGCAGTCGATGCCCTGTTCCGCCATGTTCAGTTCGTTTCGGCCTCGCTTTATTCATTGGGCCATGGCGGCAACGATGCGCAAAAGACGATGGGCATCATCGCAGCACTTCTTTATGCGCACGGCATCACCAAAGGCGATTTCTCGATACCGTTCTGGGTGGTGCTGACGTGTCAGGCCGCGATGGCGTTCGGAACCTTGGCGGGCGGGTGGCGTATCGTAAGGACCATGGGTTCGCGCATCACACGTTTGTCGCCGCTGCAAGGCGTCTGTGCCGAGACCGCCGGCTCGATCACGCTCTTTCTCGCCACCTATCTCGGCATTCCGGTTTCGACGACTCACACTATAACGGGCGCGATCATCGGCGTGGGCGCGGCGCGGCGCACATCGGCGGTGAGATGGAATGTGGCGCGGGGCATTGTCGTGGCGTGGGTCGTCACCATCCCGGCGGCCGCGCTGATGGGAGCACTCTTTTTTAAGCTGGGAGAGGTTATAGGTATCTAGCGATGGCACGCCTGGCGACCAAAGCCAAACACGTCGAACGTCCCGGCTTGCGGATGCAATATGCGGCGCTGCCCTATCGCGACGAAGGCGAGCTTCAGGTCTTGCTGGTGACCTCGCGCGAAACGCGCCGCTGGATCATCCCAAAGGGCTGGCCGATGGCGAGCCGCCATGCCTGGGAGTCCGCCGCCCGCGAGGCGCTGGAAGAAGCCGGCGTCGAAGGTGCGGTCTCCCACACCCCTGTCGGCACCTATATCTACGACAAGCGCCTGGCCGGCGGCGTGCTGGTCCCGTGCTCAGTCGAAGTCTTCGCCCTGAAGGTCGCCCGCCAGCGCAAACAGTGGCGGGAAAAGGACCAGCGCGACGTCCGCTGGTTTCCCATCGCCGAAGCCATCGAAATGGTGCAGGAACAAGGCCTTAAGATCATCCTGCGCGCCTTCGCCAACAGCTATAAACACTAAACACTTACCTCCCCCTGGGCGGGGAGGTCGACACCGCGAAGCGGTGGCGGGTGGGGCCCGCCCTTCGGGCGGATCAGGTGGAAAACGCCGCGCCATTAACACTGGCACCCCCCGGTCAGTTGTGCCTAAAGTCCGCCCACGCCACTCACTGAGGATTTGTCATGTCTGAAGCATATATCGTTGCGACCGCGCGCACGGCCGGTGGAAAGAAGGGCGGCCGCCTCGCAGGCTGGCATCCCGTGGATATGGCGGGGCAGGTGCTGAACGCCCTTGTCGACCGCGCCAAGATCGACCCCGCCCAGGTGGAAGACGTGATCATGGGCTGCGTGAGCCAGGTGGGCGAACAGGCGATCAACGTCGCCCGCAATGCGGTGCTGGCGTCGAAGCTTCCCGAAAGCGTGCCCGGCACCAGCGTGGATCGTCAGTGCGGCTCCTCTCAGCAAGCGCTCCATTTCGCGGCACAGGCCGTGATGAGCGGCTCGATGGATGTGGTGATCGCCGCCGGCGTCGAAGGCATGACGCGCGTGCCGATGGGCCTCTCCGCGGCGCTTCCCGCCAAGGAAGGCTTCGGCATCTACAAGAGCCCGAAGATGGAAGAACGCTATCCTGGCATCCAGTTCAGCCAGTTCATGGGCGCCGAAATGGTGGCGAAGAAATACGACCTGACGAAGGACGAACTCGACGCCTACGCCTATGAAAGCCACCGCCGCGCGATTGCCGCGACGCAGGCCGGTGCGTTCAAGGACGAAATCCTTCCGCTCGAAATCACCACCAAGGACGGCTCGAAAGAGATGCACACGGTGGACGAAGGCATCCGCTTCGACGCGAGCCTCGAAGGCATCAAGAGCGTGAAGCTGCTCGCCGAAGGCGGCCGCGTCACGGCGGCGACGTCGAGCCAGATCTGCGACGGCGCATCGGGCGTGATCGTCGTCAACGAAAAGGGCCTGAAGCAGTTGGGCGTCCAACCGCTCGCCCGCATCGTCCACATGACGGTGATCGGCCACGATCCGGTCATCATGCTGGAAGCGCCGATCCCCGCTACACTCCGCGCGCTGAAGAAAGCCGACATGAAGATCGACGACATCGATCTCTATGAAGTGAACGAAGCCTTCGCGCCGGTGCCGGTGGCGTGGCTTTCGGAAACCGGCGGCGATCCGGCGAAGCTGAACGTCAACGGCGGCGCCATCGCGCTCGGCCATCCGCTCGGCGGCTCCGGCACCAAGCTGATGACGACGTTGCTCTATGCGCTCAAGGCCCGCGGCAAGAAGTATGGCCTGCAGACGATGTGCGAAGGCGGCGGTCTGGCCAACGTGACGATTGTCGAGGCGCTGAACTAGAACCCGCCCTCCCCTTGAGGGAGGGCCGACAAAATTCGAGCGTCGAAGCGCAGCGAGACGCGAAGGATTTTTCGGGGAGGGGTCCGGCACTGGCGCATGACCCCTCCCCGAAATTCGCGAAGAGCGAATTTCGACCCTCCCTCAATGGGAGGGTGGCGCGGAACACCCGGCAAGAGGTGTACGCAACAGGGAGCAGAAATGGCCTACGAAACGATCCTCACCGATCTTAACGGCGGCGTTCTGACGCTCACGCTCAACCGTCCCGAAAAACTCAACGCCTATACGGCGCAGATGGGGCGTGAGATCGAATCCGCCTTCCTCGAAGCCGACGCGGACGACGATGTGCGCGCTATCGTGGTGACCGGTGCGGGACGCGGCTTCTGCGCGGGCGCGGATATTTCCGGCGGCGCCTCCAGCTTCGACACCTCCGCCACCGGCCCCGGCGCAAAGCTGTTCGGCGGCGGCGCGAAGCCGAGCGGCCAGCGCACCAATGGCGCGGGCTTTGTCGGCGCGATCTTCAATTGCCGAAAGCCTTCCATCGCCGCGATCAATGGCGCGGCGGTCGGCGTGGGTCTCACGCTCACCTTGCCGATGGATATCCGCATCGCGGCGGACAATGCGAAGTTCGGCTTCGTCTTCGCCCGGCGCGGGCTGGTGCCGGAAGCAGGTTCCGCCTGGTTCCTG
>DASZYI010000147.1:0-8855 GCA_035545475.1 Rhizomicrobium sp. | reverse complement strand
GAAATCTTCCGGCGCATGACGCAGGAACAATCGATCAGCTTTCCAAGTCGCGTGGTCAGTCTGCGTGGCGATCCGCCACTAGCCGCGCCTAAGCCGCCTTGACCGGATCGAGCGAGACGCCCTTCGGCGGCTTGCTCCCTTCGGGCACGAAGAAATCCGGCATCAACTGCACCGTTGGATCGACGCGATACTGGTCGAAATCCGTCACGCCGTTTTCGGCGAGAAACGTGTCGTCGATCAGGAAATTGCCGGTGAAATCGCGCGAAGGCTTGTTGAAGATCAGATAGGCGGCGTCGCCCATGATCTCCACCTTGCGGCAATGGCGCATGCCCTCATCGCCTGCGAGCGCGTTGCGGATCGCGGCGGTGGCGATGCCCGTGCGCGGCCACAGCGCGTTGAAAGCAATGCCCTCATCGGCGAATTCCGCCGCCATGCCGAGCACGCACATGCTCATGCCGAATTTCGCCATCGTGTAGGCGGTGTGATTGGCAAACCAGCGGGGGCTCATGTCGAGCGGCGGCGACAGCATCAGCACATGCGGATTGGTGGCGTGCTTCAGATACGGGATGCAGGTTTTGGAAACGAGATAAGTCCCCCGTGCATTGATCTGATGCATCAGGTCGAAGCGTTTCATATCGGTCTGCAAGGTGCCGGTCAGTTGAATGGCGCTCGCATTGTTCACGCAGATGTCGATCCCGCCGAATTTCGCGACCGTCTGCTCGACAGCCGAGACCACCTGATCGTCATTGCGGATGTCGCAGACGATCGGCAAGGCCCTGCCGCCCGCGTCCTCTATCTCCTTCGCCGCCGTATAGATCGTGCCGGGGAGTTTAGGATGCGGCTCGGCCGTCTTCGCCGCAATGGCGATATTGGCGCCATCCCGCGCCGCCCGCAGTGCGATCGCCAATCCGATTCCCCGGCTCGCGCCGGAGATGAACATCGTCTTTCCCTTGAGGCTCATGGCTTTCCCCTATTTTGCTGAATACCAATTCACGCCATCCGCATCCGGCGCGCGCACGATGCGGCCCCGCGCACGCAGGCAATTCAGATGTGCAATGCTTTCGCCGGTCGCCATGCCGTAATTGCCGGAAGTTATACGGCTCCTGAACAGTGCCGGAAACACATCCACCGCACGCTTCGGTTCGCGGCAGAGTTCTTCCACCTTGTCCATCCCGCTTTCGTGCCCATCGATCAATTCCTGCAAACGCAGATGCGCCTTGCGGAACGGATCGTTGTGCGACGGCAGCACCAGCACGTCTTCCGGCAACGCGGCCTTCAGCTTGTTGCACGAATTCAGCCAGTCCTGCAGCGGATTGGCGTCCGGCTCCGTCGGATGCACCGACACATTGGAGGAAATGCGCGGCAGCAACTGGTCGCCGGAAATGAAGATATTGTCCGCCTCGCAATAAAGACAAACATGCTCCGGCGCATGTCCCGTGCCCACGATCACGCGCCACTTGCGCGCCCCGATTTCGATCACCTCGCCTTCGACAATGCGGCGATACGCATTGGGCAACCGATAGACGCCATGTCCGAACATGCCGAAACGCGTCTTGTATTGCTCGATCATGTCTTCGGGGTAACCCGCGGCGCGATAGAACCGCACCCCTTCCTGCGGCGCTTCCTGTCCGGTATCCGCGGCGAGGTTGCGGCACAAAAGAAAATCCGTGCGCGACATCCACAGCGTGACATCGAACCGGCGCACCAGCCATCCCGCCAATCCCACATGATCGGGATGGAGATGGGTAACAATCACCCGCTTGATCGGGCGTCCCGCCATGGGGCCCACGAACAACTGCTCCCATGCGTCTTTGGTCGGCTGGTCCTTGATGCCGGTATCGATCACGGTCCAGCCGTCGCCGTCTTCCAGCAGCCACAGATTGATGTGGTTGAGCTGCATCGGCAGCCGCATGCGTATCCAGTGGAGTCCGGGCGCGATCTCGATGGTCTGGCCGGTCTCGGGCCGCGCCTCACCGAACGGATAATCGAGATTGCGGCCCGGCCTGACAGGCGCTTCCGCCTCACTCATCGGGGCCTCTAACACAATAGCGTCATCCGACTATCGGTGGCCCCTGTGCGGCGCGTCAAGCCGCGCTATGCTCGGGCGATTTCGAAGGGAAACCCGTATGCGTTCCATATTTGCCGCCGCCTTGTTTCTGTTGACCACAGCCCTTCCCGCCGCAGCCGCGTCATCCTCCGTTCCCAAAGGCACCTATGCGATCGACCCGCAGCACGCGCAGGTGATCTTCATGGTGCGCCACATGGGTTTGAGCACCTTCTATGGAAGATTCGGCAAGGTGACCGGCACGCTGGTGGGCGATCCCGCGCAACCCGACCAGGCGACGCTCGAAGCCCAGATCGACATGACCAGCGTGGACACGCATGTCCCCGAACTCGACAAGGAGTTGAAAGACGATGTCTTCGACGCCGCGAAATATCCAACCGCCACCTTCAAGGCCACCAAGATTACAGTCACCGGCGACAACACCGGCACTGTCACAGGCGATTTCACGCTTCACGGCGTCACCAAACCCGTGACCCTGAACGTGACGTTCAACGGCGGGCGCACATCGCCCATTCCCTTCCAGCCCTATCGCCTCGGCTTCGACGCGACCGGCACGCTCAAGCGTTCCGATTTCGGACTGACGGGTTACATTTGGGGCGGCTTCGTCGGCGACGACATCACGCTCGCCATCGAGGCGGAATTCGAGAAACAGTGATGGCGCTACGCAATTCCCGATTGCGCTACGGTACCGTTGCGGTGACTCTGCACTGGCTCATCGGCATCGCCATCGTCTGCATGATCGCATTCGGCTATTATCTTTCCACCTTGCCGATCACCGATCCCGGCCTCTATCGCCTCGTGCAACTCCACAAATCCATCGGGCTGACCATCCTTGTGCTGAGTGTGCTGCGCGTCGTCTGGCGCCTCATCAATCCGGTGCCGCCTTTGCCGGATACGCTCGGCAAGCCGATGAAGATTCTCGCGCGCGCCACGCATATTCTTCTTTATGTGCTGATCGTGGCGATCCCCCTCAGCGGCTGGGCGATGGTATCGGCCTCGCCGCTCGGCATTCCGACCATGTGGTTCGGCCTGTTCGAATGGCCGCACATCGCGCCGCTCGCACATCTTCCCTTTGACCAAAAAGACGCGACGGAAGAATCCATTCACACCGTTCACGCCTGGCTTGCCTATGGCGCGGTGGCCTTGCTCGTGCTGCATATCGGGGCAGCGTTGCTGCACCACTATTTTTGGAAAGACGACACGCTGCGGCGCATGGTGCCGGGCATGCGAATGAAAGCAGAAACATGAAACGCATCATCCTTCCGGTTGTCCTGCTGTGCGCGACGCTACCCGCGCATGCCGCACAATGGACTCTCGACAAGGCCAAAAGCCACCTCGGTTTCTCCGTACAGTGGCAGGATCACCCTCTCAGCGGCGAGTTCAAATCCTGGGATGCCGACATCTCGTTCGATCCCGCCGATCTCGAACACGCCAAGGCAACCGTCAAAGTCGATATCGCGAGCGTCACTGTCGGATCCGACGAGATGGATCAGGGCTTGAAGAGTTCGCAGGGCTTCGATGCAGCCAACTATTCGACGGCGACATTCGAGACGACATGGTTTCGCTCGACCGGCAAGAACGCCTATGAGGCACGCGGCAATCTCACACTACATGGCGTCACCCGCGCCGTTACCTTGCCTTTCAAGCTGGATATCAAAGGCGACGTCGCGCACATGAAAGGCACCGCTGCCGTCACACGCACCGATTTTCAAGTCGGCATGGGACGATGGGCAACAGACAATCCCGTGGCGCGGCTCGTCACTGTTACAATCGATCTGACGGCAAAAAAGGCAAAGCAGATTGAGTAACTTTCGGCATATCCAGGGATTATGACAACAGGAGGTACCGTCATGGCCAGCGAAGAGACGCATCTGCGTTACAGCACCGTCGCGATGACGCTGCATTGGCTGATCGCGATCCTCGTCATCGCGAATGTTTGCTCCGGGATCTATTTCGCGGAACTCGCACCTCGCGGTACCGTGCCGTGGTGGGTGGTGCCGATGCACAAATCCACCGGCCTGACCGTTCTGATGTTGAGTGTGCTGCGTCTGTTATGGCGGCTCACCCACAAATGGCCGCCGCTACCGCAAAACATGAGTACCGGCCTTCGGGTGCTCGCTCGCGCGACCCATGTGCTGTTCTACTTTTTCATCATCGCCATCCCGCTGGCCGGTTGGGCGATGGTCTCCGCCTCGCCGCGCAATACGCCAACCTATTGGTATTGGCTGTTCGAATGGCCGCGTCTGCCTTTCCTCGCCAATCTTCCCATAGCGGAAAAGAAATCGGCCGTGGAATTTTATGAAGGAGTGCATGGAACGCTCGCCTATCTTGCGGTGGCGCTGGTGCTGCTGCATGTCGCGGGTGCGCTTTACCATCACTTCGTGCGGCGCGATCAGGTGCTGAAACGCATGTGGTTCGGAACGCGCGTGACCGCCCCCATTGGCGAACCCACAAAGGTCTGAACCGCTTCGCAAATCCTGTCTGCTGCGCTAAGAACGGGCCATGCAGACCGAATTCCGCAAAGCCGACGCATCTGCCATCGCTGCCGCCGCGAAAGCGTTGAAGCGCGGTGCGCTTGTCGCGTTCCCGACGGAAACGGTCTATGGCCTCGGTGCGAACGCAGCCGACGACGCGGCGGTGGCCGGAATCTTCGCCGCAAAAGGACGTCCGAAATTCAATCCGCTGATCGTGCATGTGCGCGATTATGAACACGCCGCCGAGCACGGAAATTTCCCCGCGCTGGCGCGCGATCTCGCCGCCGCCTTTTGGCCCGGACCGCTGACTTTGGTGGTGCAGCGGAAAGAACGCTGCGAATTGTCGTTACTGGTCAGCGCCGGCCTCGATACGGTGGCGATGCGCGCGCCCTCCCATCCGGTCGCGCAACAGCTTCTCGTCGAATCCCAACTCGCCATTGCGGCCCCCAGCGCCAACCGGTCGGGGCGCCTCAGCGCCACCAGTGCCCGCGATGTCTACGATGGGCTCAACGGCGAGATCGATTTCATCCTGGATGGCGGTCCCTGCCCGGTCGGCATTGAATCCACCGTCATCGGCTTTGAAGGCGAAAACGCGGTGCTGCTCCGGCCCGGTGCGATTGCGCGCGGGGAACTCGAACCCATCACCGGCGCACTGCAATCGCCGCAACGCGGCCACATCGCATCGCCCGGAATGCTCGAAAGCCACTACGCTCCCAATGCGAAACTGCGCCTCGACGCCAAGCATGCAAAGAAAGGTGAGGCCCTCCTCGCCTTCGGCCCCCACGCGCCAGATGCGCAGACCGTGCTGAATCTCAGTCCTCGCGGCGACACGCGCGAAGCCGCCGCCAATCTGTTTGCGATGCTTCGCAAGCTGGACGCAAAATCCGACGCCATCGCCGTCATGCCCATCCCCGACGAAGGATTGGGCGAAGCCATCAACGACCGCCTGCGCCGCGCGGCGGCGCCTCGGTGAGGAAAGTGGGTTCCCGCTATCGAACACCTCCAAATCGCCCTTACATTGAGGCGATGGACAACGCACTCACATCGCCAAATAGAAGTGGGAGATACCCCACCCCCTCTCTTTTTTTAAAAAACGCGAAAACAACCTCAAGGCGTTTTTCGCGTAAATTCAATGCCTTACAACTCCGGTGCTGTTTGTGAGCACCGTCAACCGCCTCAAATCCGCTGTCGGCGCCAGGGGATTCACCGAAGATCCCCACGAGATCGCGCCGCACCTCGAAGAATGGCGCGGCAAATATCACGGCCAAACCGCGCTGCTGCTGAAGCCCGCGACCACAGCCGAAGTCTCCGCCGTCCTCGCCATCTGTAACGAGACGCGCACCGCAATCGTCCCCCAGGGCGGCAACACCGGACTGGTGGGCGGGCAGATTCCGTTTCACGGCGAAGTGTTGTTGAGCCTCGCACGCATGAACCGCATTCGTCAGGTTGACGCAGAGGGCATGAACCTGATCGCCGAAGCGGGAACGGTGCTCGACACGATTCACAAAGCGGCCGACGACATTCAGCGTCTTTTCCCGCTCAGTCTCGCATCCGAAGGCTCGTGCACCATCGGCGGCAATCTCTCCACCAATGCGGGCGGCGTGGACGTGCTGCGCTACGGCACGGCGCGCGAACTTGTTCTCGGATTGGAAGTGGTGCTCGCCGACGGCCGCGTGCTGGACATGCTGCGCACCTTGCGCAAGGACAATACGGGCTACGATCTGAAACAATTGTTCATCGGCGCCGAAGGCACGCTCGGCATCATCACCGCCACCGCGCTAAAGCTGTTCGCCAAACCTGCCGAACGCGTCACGGCCTTTGTCGCGATCCCCTCGCCTGCCGCCGCCGTATCGTTACTGGCGCGATTGCAGGAGCAGACAGGCGGGCTTGTTTCCGCGTTCGAGATCGTTCCACGCATCGGATTGGACTTTGTTCTCGCGCACATCCCGCAAACCGCCGATCCGTTACAAACAAAATCTCCATGGTACGTCTTAATTGAAGCCACGAGCGGCGCACAGTTCGGTTTGCGCGATGTGATGGAACGCACGCTCGCCGCCAACGTCACCGACGCCGTGATCGCCGAAAGCGAAGCACAACGCGCAAGCCTCTGGCGCTTGCGCGAAAGCGTTTCGGAAGCGCAAAAGCCGGAAGGCGGCTCGATCAAGCACGACGTCTCCGTTCCCATCGCGCGCATTCCCGAATTCATCGAAACCGCATCCAACGCGGTTGAAGCTCTTGTGCCCGGTGCACGCCCCGTTCCGTTCGGCCACATCGGCGACGGCAATATCCATTTCAACATCACCGTGCCGAAAGGCGCGGATAACACTGCGTTTCTTGCACGCTGGGAAGAAATCTCGCGCGTCGTCCACGACATTGTGCATCGCTTCGGCGGCTCGATCAGCGCCGAACACGGCCTTGGCATAATGAAGCACAATGAGATTTCGCGTTACAAAAGTCCTGCCGAACTCGATGTCATGCGCGCGCTCAAACGCACGCTCGATCCCAACAACATCCTCAATCCGGGAAAGCTGCTGCCGGATTAATGGTGCGTTCTGATTACATTGTCGGCAAAGCGATTGCGAAACCGATCCATGTCCTGCGGATCGACGGCGACGGTGAGCGCGACACCCTTTGCATTGTCGCGCCGGTTCAAAATGCGCCCGTGGCGATAAGCCCACGCAAGTCCCGCGCCATCGGCCGCGTCGAGCGTCAGCTTCAGGACATTCTGTTCCTTGCCCAGCATCTGATCGAGACGATGAAGCAATTTCGGAATGCCTTCGCCCGTCAACGCCGAAACCGCAATAGCACCCGCTTCGCCGTTCTGCTCCAGCAACGTGTTGCGAGCCTCCGGCTCCAGAAGGTCGATCTTGTTGAGAACTTCGACAATGCGCGTGTGATCTTCATCGACGCCAAGCTCGGACAGCACTTCCAATACGTCCGCTTTCTGCGCGTCGCTTTCCTCATGCGCCGCATCGCGGATATGCGCGATGATGTCGGCTTCAAGTACTTCTTCCAAGGTGGCGCGGAACGCAGCAACCAGTTCGATCGGCAGATCGGAAATGAAGCCGACAGTATCCGAAAGGATCACACGCCGCCCGCTCGGCAGTTTCAGCCCCCGCATCGTCGGATCGAGCGTGGCGAACAACAAATCCTTTGCCAGCACTTCAGATTGCGTCAGCGCATTAAACAACGTCGATTTGCCGGCGTTGGTGTAGCCAACCAGCGCAATCACAGGAAACGGCACCCGTTTCCTCGCGCGGCGTTGCAGTCCGCGCGTGCGTTTGACGCCCTCCAACTCCTTCTTGATCTTGACGATACGCTCGCCGATCAAACGCCGGTCGCTTTCGATCTGGGTTTCGCCCGGCCCGCCAAGAAAGCCGAAACCGCCGCGTTGCCGCTCCAAGTGAGTCCAGCTTCGAACCAACCGGCTGCGCTGATAGGTGAGATGCGCAAGTTCGACCTGAAGGCGCCCTTCTCGCGTTTGCGCGCGCTCGCCGAAAATTTCCAAGATCAGTGCTGTGCGATCCAGCACCTTCGTCGCCCACGCCTTTTCGAGATTGCGTTGCTGAACCGGCGAAAGCTGTGCGTTGACGATGATGACGGTCGGTTCGAGCGCGCGGGATTCCGAGGCAATCTCGGCCACCTTGCCGCTTCCGATGAATGTGGCGGGCGTCGCCTTGGACAACGGCACGAGATATTGGCCGATGACCTCAAGCCCTATCGCTGCAGTGAGGCCCACCGCTTCGGCCAATCGGGCGTCGGCATCACGCCCACCCGACGCACGGCGCGTCTTGGGCTCGATATGAACGACGAACGCGGTACGCTGTACGTCGGAGCTTACGCGTGCTCCGGATGATTGTTTGCCTCGACGTCCTGCAACTGGATCGGCCCCATCGGCATGACGGTCGAGATCGCGTGCTTGTAGACCAGTTGTGCCTGGCCGTCCCGGCGGAGAAGAACGCAGAAATTGTCGAACCAAGTGATGTTTCCTTGGAGCTTCACCCCGTTGACGAGGAAAATCGTCACCGATGATTTGCTCTTACGCACTGCATTTAAAAAGGTGTCCTGCAAATTTTGTTGTTTTTCGCTCATGGGTGAACCCACTTGTCTGGTTGCACTCCGCGGCCCCTGCGAAGCATTGCGAGCATAAGGCCAAATGTTGCAACCGCGAAAGGGGATCAGACCCGGTTCTTCGCATTTTCGGTATGGCGGAGGACCCAGTCCTCATAGATCTCCTGCACCCGCCGGGTGACCGGCCCCGGCTTGCCATCGCCAACTTGCACCCCATCGATGGCCACGATGGGCACCCCCGCCCC
>DASZYI010000146.1:0-6124 GCA_035545475.1 Rhizomicrobium sp. | reverse complement strand
ACGATTGCCGCCTCCGACAAGGTGATTGGCGATCCCAACATGATTCCCATGGAAGCTGGATAAGATGAGCAAATTGCTGGATCGCGCATTCGCGCTGGAAGCCGTTCGCGTGACCGAAGCCGCGGCCATTGCCGCCTCGCGTCAGATCGGGCGCGGCGACGAACACGCCGCCGATCAAGCGGCGGTGGAAGCGATGCGCACCGCGTTCAACGCCCTGCCGATCTCCGGCACCGTCGTCATCGGCGAAGGCGAACGCGACGAAGCGCCGATGCTCTATATCGGCGAGAAGGTGGGGCAGGGCGGTGCGGCCATCGACATCGCGCTCGATCCGCTGGAAGGCACGACACTCACCGCGAAAGCATTGCCGAACGCGCTTGCCGTGATGGCGATGGCGGAGCCCGGCACGCTGCTGAACGCGCCCGATACCTATATGGACAAGATCGCCATCGGCGGCGGTTACCCCGAAGGCACCATCGACCTCGATGCGGACCCGGCCGAGAACATCCGCTCGCTCGCCAAAGCCAAAGGCGTGAAGCCGAGCGAGATCACTGCGCTGATCCTCGATCGTCCGCGTCATTCCAAGATCATCGAAAGCGTGCGTTCGACCGGCGCGGCCGTGCGCCTCATCACCGATGGCGACGTGGCGGGTGTGATTGCGACCAGCGATCCGGCGACGGGCATCGACATCTACATCGGGCAGGGCGGCGCGCCGGAAGGCGTTCTGGCGGCAGCGGCGTTGCGGTGTGTCGGCGGACAGATCCAGACGCGGCTGGTGTTCAAGAAAGACGACGAACGCGCGCGTGCGGCGAAACTCGGCATCACCGATTTCAACCGCAAATATTCGCTGATGGATCTTGCCTCCGGCGACGTTGTGTTCGCGGCAACCGGCGTGACCGACGGTTCGATGCTTTCCGGCGTGCATATCGACCGCGAGCATGTGACGACCGAAAGCGTGGTGATGCGCTCCGCCACCGGTACGGTGCGCTGGATCAAGGCGCGGCACAGCCGCAGCCGGCATGGCGTCTGAAGCGGCATTCAAGATAGCTCCAGCGGCCTTCGGCGTTACGCGTTCCTTTTCCGGCCGCAGATGGCGTTTGCGCCAGGCCGATGAAGCGGCCGTGCGCGCGCTTGCGAACGAACACGGCATTTCGACATCGCTCGCCCGCGTGCTGGCCGCGCGGGATGTGGCGGCAGGCGATATTCCCGATCTGTTGAATCCGACATTGAAACGGCTGCTGCCGGAACCGTTTCTGCTGGCCGACATGGAACGCGCCGTTGCGCGCGTGCAGGCCGCCCTCGAAACCAACGAAAAGATCGCGGTGTTCGGCGATTACGATGTCGATGGATCGTGTTCGGCGGCGTTGGTTCACGATTATCTGACGGCTTTGGGTAAGCCGCCGCGTATCTACATTCCAGATCGCATGACCGAGGGCTATGGCCCGTCGCCGCGCGCGATGCAGACCTTGCGCGAAGAAGGCGCAAACCTCGTCATCACCGTAGACTGCGGGGCGACGGCTCAGGCCGCGTTCGAAAAAGCGCGCGAAATCGGCCTTGATGTCGTCGTGCTCGATCATCACGCGACGGAAGCGTTGCCGCCCGCGCACGCACATGTGAATCCCAATCGTGCGGGCGATACGTCCGGCCTCAATCATCTGTGCGCGGCAGGCGTGACGTTTCTGTTTCTTGTCGCGCTCAACCGCTCGCTGCGAGCCAGCGGATGGTTCGAGAAGAACGGTCTCACGCCGCCCGATTTGATGGATGCGCTCGATCTTGTGGGGCTTGCCACGGTTTGCGATGTGGTGCCGCTTTTGGGCGTCAACCGCGCTTTCGCGCGCAATGGGCTTTCGCGGCTGGGAGATTTGAAACGCAAAGGGTTCGCCGCACTCGCGCGCGTGGCGGAAGCGAAGGCGCCGTTCACCGCGTATCATCTGGGCTTCGTGTTTGGCCCGCGTATCAATGCGGGCGGGCGTGTGGGCAAATGCACCTTGGGCGTCGAACTTCTCACCTGCACCGACGACGGGCAGAGCGACGATGTGGCGTTGCTGCTCGACACGCACAATCGCGAACGGCAAGCCATCGAGGCGATGATCCTGGAAGACGCGGTTGCCATGGCAGGCATGCAAGGAAACGCGCCATTCCTGCTGGCCGCGAAAGACGGCTGGCATCCGGGCGTCGTTGGCATCGTCGCGGGGCGGTTGAAGGACCGGTTTGCGAAGCCTGCTTTCGTCGCGGGGTTTGAAGGTGGGTTGGGGCGCGGCTCCGCGCGTTCCGTTCCCGGCGTCGATATCGGCGCGATCATTCGCGATGCGAAACACGCGGGCGTTATCGAACACGGCGGCGGACACGCGATGGCGGCGGGCTTCGGCCTTTCGCGCGACCAGCTCGAAGGTTTCTTGCAATATCTCGCCGCGCGCTTCGCCGATCTTTCGGGCGCGGTGGCCGATGCGTTCGATCTCGATCTGGATGTGCTGCTTTCGGCATCGGGCGCCACGCCGCAATTCGTCTCCGAGATGGAACGGCTGGGCCCGTTCGGCGCGGGCAATGTGGAGCCGGTGGTCGCCGTGCCCGATGCGCGGGTGGTGTTTGCCGATGTGGTGGGGAAGGACCATGTGCGCTTCCGGCTGGCGGGCGGCGACGGCGCACGGCTCGACGGCATCTCCTTCCGCAGCGCCGAGACGCCGCTAGGGCAGGGCCTTCTGGGCGCCCGAGGCCAGGCGATTCACGCCGCCGGGCGCTTGCGGGCCGACGAGTGGAACGGCCGGATTCGCGTGCAATTACAGTTGGAAGACGCCGCTTTGGCCGGGGCGTGAACCCCCTGCTTGCCAAGCCGGTTTCGGGCCGCTATAGCCCCCGCCTCCAAAGCCAAACCGCGCCCTTCGTCTATCGGTTAGGACTCAAGATTTTCAATCTTGCAAGAGGGGTTCGACTCCCCTAGGGCGCGCCATTACCTCTACGCCGGATCTTGTGATTGCATCAAATTCACAGCTTTCTTGTCGAAGGACAGGAACGTCTCTAGTGGACTGGCAAGCTGTAACTTAATATGACCGTGCGATTATTTGCCGTACTGGTCGTAATCCTTATGAGTCGGCAAACATTGTAGTTAATGCAGTTGCTTCGACCATTCATCATCGACCATTTTATTTACATTCGAAATTTTGATGTTCAGATTGTCGATACTTCTTTACCGGGGGGCTGGCATTGAAGGCACGATTTCCAAAGTATGAGACGATTATCGTTTTGTATGTGATTGCTGCAGTCGGAGTTTGGTGTTGGTGGAATATTTGGGGACCGGGCGCAGGGCGGTAGCTTTTTCACCTCGGCCTGGTCATCGGTAATTCTCGCGCTATGGCGTCAGGGAGCTATCGCTTCCCTGACGCTGGCTTTCACGCGGGCAAGATCGCGAATCCGTTTCGCCCGATAAAACCCATGCATTCCGGTTTCCCATTGCAGGCCGACGATGGCGCCTTTGGTGGGTTGGAGCAGTACGAGCGATAGCAACGAGGTGATCGGCAGCCAGATCATCAGTTCGACCCAGAAGGGCGGTGCGAACAGGGCTTCGGTGGTGAGCACCAGTCCGACAACCAGATGGCCGACGAACACCACCACGCAATAGGCGGGGAAATCGTCGGCGCGTTGCGGCGTGTAATCCTCGCCGCATTGCGCGCAATGGTCCGTCACCTTCAGGAAGCGTCCGAACAACCTGCCTTCGCCGCAATTTGGGCACTTGCCGCGGAAGCCGCGCCACATGGCGAGAAGAAGCGGATTGGGTGTGGGTTTGGTTTCCATGGCGGGTGTCTCGATTGCGACACCCAAAGATAGGGGCGGGACGGGCGAGGTTCAAAAGGCCGCGGCATCATCGCGCGGTTTTGCCACCTGCGCGAATGCCGCATCTGAGCACGGACGTTTCAAGTTGCCGCGCGCTTTCAGTAGAATGGAAGGCGGCGATCTTTTGGGATCGCCGCCTCAAATCGAGCAGCACGTCTGTTTATTACGATTTCTTGCGGCGACGCGCGGAAAACGCGCCGACAAGACCCGCACCGAACAATGTAAGCGTCATCGGTTCCGGTACGCCGCCCGTGCCTCCGCGCGAAGGCGCCGAACCGATCAGATTCCAGTTGATCGATTCATTTCCGTCTTCACCGTATGCACCGTTGTTCACAAAGTCCCAGCTTCCGGTATCGATAATATGGCCTGTGTCGTTGAAGCTGTAAGGAACACCGTCGACCTTGAAGGAAATAACCGGAATAGCGGCATCGCAAGCTGCTTGCTCTCCTGCGCCCGCAACCAGCGAGGCCGGGCTGCTGCAGCCGCCGATCAAGCTCGGGTTTCCGTTGCCCAGGTAGTTGTTCGGAGCAAGGGAACTGGGCGGGAAGCCTCCGAAAATTCCGTAGTCGCTGGTATCGAAATTGTAGCTTGCCGTTTGTGTGAAGATGCCGATCTGGCCCGCGCCGATGACAAGATCGCTCCATAAGCTGAACGTCGTCGAGCCGCCGTTCAGCGAAACCATAAAGTCTGAGATCGTAATGGAACTACCCGTGGTGTTATCCACGCGGATAGCGCCGGCATCCAGACTTTGACCATCCGGTGTTTCCGAAACCACGCCGGGCGTGGTCAGCCAAATACTCGGGAAAAAGCCGCTGGCCCGGAGGTTGTCCACATAGCCGACATAGACAGTCACCGGATCGGCTGACGCTGCACCAGTTGTCAAAACCATCGCGGACATCGCGGTAGCTCCCAACAACAACATTCTTACGCGATTGCGTTTGATGTCATCCATTTGAGCACCTCATATCTTGTTGCGGTCAGCCGAACGATCGACCGTGCAACGCGATGCATTGCGAAGCATCGATTGTGCCAATTCAGAGCACACAGCCATTCCAAAGGCTTGGCGATGGAGAACGGCCAAAGCGTAATTTTAAATGACGGGCTGTGAGACGAGCGTAATGAGACGCAGAATGAACTTCGGCGCATTCATCGAAGAGAATGCAAATGAGTATCGTTCAGTGGTCTGACGATTATTTGCATGCGCGTGCATGGTTAGCGAGATGAACAAAAAGAATTTGCATGCACGCGCATAAAGCGTGTCAGGTAGCGGATTACAAGCTGCAACCAAATCCGTCATCTGATGCGTGTAAACGGCAAAAACATACGAGCATTTCTACGTCCTTGAACGTATCGAACGCCAATCAGAGACAGCCCATTCCAAAGCCGCCGTCCACCGCTTTGAGTTTGCGCGCTTCGGCCGTCCAATCGACGCGCAGGGTATAGAGACAAGGCATTCCGCCCCATTCGTATCTGGCGGTTCGTGCCGGCGCGTCGATTTCGAAGCCTTGTTCGCGCAAAGTCGATTGCAAGGTTGCTTCGCTGGATCCTTTGGGGAAACGGCGTGCCAATACTGCGTTCCATTGCGGGTTGTTGGCCCAGTTGCCGGGCCACGCGAAATCGATCCCTTGCGCGATGCGCGGCGGATGCATCGGATGGTTGGATTCGATACCGAGCGTGTTCGCGATGTAGCCGCCGAAGGCCAACGGTCCGAACAGCAGGACGGAAGCAACCACGATGACGATCGCGACACCCAGACTGAACAGAACGCGCTTCATCGCAATATCTCCACCAAGCAGCACCCAGGGAACCACGATGGCTTCGGCTGCGCGTCCCGGCGAGCGCCGCCGTCGCGCTCACTTGCGATGAAAAAGTTTTTCCAGCCCGCAGGCATTGCCCCAGTCCCCAACCGCCCGAGGGCAGCGTATCGCCCGCCGGTGCGGCTGAGAAGCGGGCCCGCGCAGATGAAGTGGAACCCAATCGCTCCCGCAGCGCAGGATGAAGTTTCTCTCACGATCTGCGTTCCGGGATCGAAGGGAAATGGAACCGCGTTCCTCCCCTGACGCAGCAGGGAGACAGAACTATGCGTTCCATTTTCGTAACCGGCGCCCTTGTGGGTGCGGCCTTGGCATTTGGTGCGTCCGCTTATGCGGACGACGAATGGGATTTGAACCATCGCGAACAATGGCTGCAGGAACGCGTCGATCGCGGACTGCAGGACGGTTCGCTGAGTTCGGATGAAGCAAGGCACGTCCGCCATGACCTCGAACAGATTCACGAAGAACAGGTGCGCCTGCAGGAC
>DASZYI010000145.1:0-13212 GCA_035545475.1 Rhizomicrobium sp. | reverse complement strand
CGCGCGGGCGGGGCGGGCATTCCCGGCTTCTACACGAAAACCGGCGTGGGCACGGTGATCGCCGAAGGCAAGGAACACAAGGAATTCGATGGCGAGACCTACATCCTCGAACGCGGCTTGGTGGCCGATCTTTCCATCGTGAAAGCATGGAAGGGCGATGAGGAAGGCAATCTCGTCTATCGAAAGACCGCACGCAACTTCAATCCGATGATGGCGACCGCCGGAAAAATCACCATTGCCGAAGTCGAAGAACTGGTGCCCACCGGCAGCATTGATCCCGACCACATCCACACGCCGGGCATTTTCGTGCAGCGGATTCTCAAAGGGCCGCATTACGAAAAGCGCATCGAAAAGCGCACGGTGCGGGAGAACTGACATGGGTTGGACACGCGATGAAATGGCCAAACGCGCGGCGCAGGAACTGCGCGACGGCTTCTATGTCAATCTCGGAATCGGCATTCCGACGCTTGTGTCGAATTACATTCCCGAAGGCATGGACGTAACCCTGCAAAGCGAGAACGGCATGCTCGGCATGGGCCCGTTCCCGCTCGACAGCGAAGTCGATCCCGATCTCATCAATGCCGGCAAGCAGACGGTGACGGCATTGCCGCGCACGTCATATTTCTCTAGCGCCGATTCCTTCGGCATGATCCGCGGCGGCCACATCAATCTCGCGATCCTGGGCGCCATGGAAGTGAGCGAGAAAGGCGATCTCGCCAACTGGATGGTGCCGGGCAAGCTCGTCAAAGGCATGGGCGGCGCGATGGATCTGGTTGCCGGCGTCAAGCGCGTGGTCGTCATCATGGATCACACCGACAAGGCGGGCCGCACCAAGCTGCTGCACGAATGCACCCTGCCGCTCACCGGCAAGGCCTGTGTCAACCGCATCATCACCAATCTCGGCGTCTTCGACGTGACCCCTGGCGGACTTAAACTGATCGAACTCGCGCCCGGCGTGACGAAGGAAGAGATTGCGGCAAAAACCGAAGCCCAACTCGCCGCCTGACACTGGTGGTTCCTGCAGGAGAACGGTTACATCAAGAACTGAAATGACTCATTTTTTGATGTAACGGACATTCGGCAGTTTTGCGAAGTGGTCATCGCAGGTCAAAAGGTCTGCATCTTCTTGCAGTGCGGTTGCATAGACGATGGCATCTGCCGTGGCGAGCTTGTGCTGGCGATGAAGCTCCGCGGCAAGCAGCGCCAACCTGGTGTCGAGCGGCACCACCACGCATTTCTGCGTGAATGCGATCACCTGATCGGCTTTGTCTTCATCTGCCTCGCGGACCAGCCATTTGGAAAGTTCGAGTTGAACGATCGTCGGCACGATCCAGTGCGCCTTGTCCGGCAACTCCTTGTCGATCGTCTTCCCGACAGGGCTGGCGGTCAGCCACTCGATCCATGCCGAGGTATCGACGACGCGCATCAATATCTGTCGCGGCGATCGCGATAGTCGGTTTTGTTCGCGCCGCGCACCAGCCCGCGCAAGCGGCTTGCTTCCGGCACCGGCATGACAAGCACACCATGTCCTTTGGGAATGAACACGAATTCCTGGCCCGGCTGCCAATCCTGCTGCTCGCGCACGGTTTTGGGAATCGAGATTTGGAATTTGCTGGACAGGGTGGCGGTCGCGGTCATTCTTACCTCGAATGTATCGATCAAGATTTGGTAAGAGTATACCTTTAAGTACCCTTGGGCAATAGGGGATTTGCATTGCGGCGAGGCCGCTCCTAGCCTCGGCGGCAAGCCAAATTCGGGGGGAAATCCGATGCTTGAAGCCTTGAAGGGGTGGACGCCCGCGCAGAAGCATGTGGTGGCCGCGAGTTATCTCGGCTGGATGCTCGATGCGTTCGATTTCTTCCTGCTCGTATTCGTCATCAAGGATGTGGCCGCCGAATTCCATTCGGAAATCGCGGGCGTTTCCATCGCGCTCACGCTCACCCTCGGCCTTCGCCCCGTCGGCGCGTTTATCTTCGGCCGCCTTGCCGATCGCTATGGCCGCCGTCCGGTCTTGATGTTCGATGTTGCGCTTTATTCGCTGCTCGCCTTTGCAACCGCGTTTGCGCCCGATCTCACGATCTTCCTCATCCTGCGCGCCTTGTTCGGCGTCGCGATGGGGGGCGAATGGGGCGTGGGCGCCTCGCTCACCATGGAATCGGTAAAGCCGGAAGCACGCGGATTCGTCTCCGGCCTTCTGCAATCGGGCTATCCCAGCGGCTATCTGCTCGCCTCCGTCGTGTTTGGCGTGCTCTATCCCTATATCGGCTGGCGCGGCATGTTCATGGTGGGTTTGGCGCCCGCGCTTCTCATTCTCTACATCCGCCGCCACGTTCCGGAATCGCCGGGCTGGGATCGCCATGCGGTGAAGACGGCGGGTGTCTTCGATGTGCTGGCACGACACTGGAAGCTTGCGCTCTATGCCATCGTGCTGATGACCGCGTTCAATTTCTTCAGTCACGGCACGCAGGACATGTATCCCACATTCTTGCAGGTGCAACACGGCTATGGTCACGCCACGGTCAGTACCATCGCGATCATCTACAATATCGGCGCGATCCTCGGCGGCATCACCTTCGGCATCGTCTCGCAGCGCTATGGCCGCCGCCGCATGATCGTCACCACTGCGTTGCTCTCGATCCTCGCAGCACCGCTCTGGTCGTTTGCGCAAACCCCGATCCTTTTGGGCGTGGGCGCGTTCCTGATGCAGTTCTTCGTGCAGGGCTGCTGGGGCATCATCCCTGCCCATCTCAACGAACTGTCGCCGCGCGAAGCCCGAGGCACCTTTCCCGGCACGGTCTACCAGCTCGGCAATTTCATCGCATCGACGAACGCGCCGCTACAGGTCGCCATCGCAGCCCATTTCGGTGGGCGCTATTCGATTGCGCTTGCCGGAGTCGCGATAACAGCGGCTATCGTGATCGCTGTACTCGCGTCGCTCGGACGTGAAGCAAAGGACGCCGATCTGACAGCCGCCTAGCCGCGCAGCATCACGTCCACGCGGTCGGGTTTACCGCCATCGGTGATGCCGCCCATGGCGCGCACGTCGATCCTGTCCGACGGCACGCCGGAATCGATCAGCAATTGACGCACCGCGAGTGCGCGCTTGAGCGAAAGCCTGCGCGCTTCCGAAGATTTGTCGCCCGGCGTGCCAGCGAAAGCCTGCAACAGCAGCCGTGTGGATTTCGTCTGCAATTCGTTGGTGATGTCGCCCGCCAACGATTGCAGGGCTGCCGCGACATCGGCCGAAGGCTCGGCCGTGCCGGGCGGGAAGTTGATGTGGATGTTGCGCACCTTGCCGGTGTCGCTCGACGGTTTGGCGGACGATGGCGGCGGCGCGGCGGTTGCCTGCTGCTGCGGTTTTGCGGGCGCCGGACCGTAATCGTCCTGTCCGCTGAGCGAGAAGGGAATCGTCTCATTGCTCGCAGGAGGTGGCGCAGGCTCGGCCTTGGGCGCAGGTGCAGGTTTCGGCTTGGGCTTTTCGGCCACCTTCTTTGGCGCGGGCTTTGGCGCCGCTTCGGGGGCAGGGCCGAAGGGCGAAACATAGTCGTCCGCGCCCAAGGTCGGCTGCGACGAGGAACCAGATGAACTCGGTTCTTCCGATGGCGAGGGCTCTGCTGTCGGCGCTTCCGCCGGCGTTTCGGCGACCTGAGGCCGCGGAGGCTTGGGTTTGTGCCGCTTCGGCTTCTTCAGAACGATCGGTTCCAGAACTGTCGGAGGCGGCTGGTAATTGTAGGCATCCGTCCCGTCGAGCGTATTGACCACACGCGCGCGCCGCGTTTCCGGATCGACGACGACGCGCGATCCGCTGGAGGTTGCGACCTGCGCCATGGCAGGCGCCGCCAAAGCGGCCATTGCAACGGTGCAGATGAGCAGGCGCCTTCCAGCCAAGCGCGCGTTCCCTTTCCAACCCCGCCCGAACATAGACAAGCGGCGCGACCCGCTTCAACCGGCCAATCTCAATTTGAAGGGGCGGCGTCTTTCAGCATTTTTAGGAACTGCGGATGCAGCACCTCGTTGGCGGCGAGGACTTCGCCCTTTTCCAACGCTTTCTCGCCGCCGCCGAGGTCGCTCACCACGCCGCCGGCCTCGCGCACCATCAATATCCCCGCGGCGATGTCCCAGGGTTTTAGGCCCCGTTCCCAGAACGCGTCATATCGTCCCGCCGCCACCCAGGCGAGGTCGAGCGCCGCCGATCCGAACCGCCTGACGCCCGTACTCGAACCCATCACCGCTTTCAGCTCGGCGAGGAATCGCTCGTGGCCGTCCTTGCCCAGGAACGGAATGCCGGTGGCCGAAAGCGTCTCCTTTACCTGCTTGCGTGCGGCCACGCGCAGACGCTTGTCGTTCAGATAAGCGCCTTGCCCCTTCTCGCCCACGAACAGGTCGTTGCTGACCGGATTGAAAATCACGCCCGAAACGATCTGCCCTTCGCGTTCCAGCGCAATGGAGATCGCGAAATGCGGAATGCCGTGCATGAAATTGGTGGTGCCGTCGAGCGGATCGATGATGAAGCGATGCGATTTGTCCGGTCCGTCGATCACGCCGGATTCCTCCAGTAAAAACGGATAGCCGGGCCGTGCTTTTTTCAATTCCTCGATAAGAATGCGCTCGGTACGCTGATCGGCGGCGGTGACGAAATCCGCGGGCCCCTTCATCGACACTTGAAGATTTTCTAGTTCGCCGAAATCGCGGATCAATCCGCGCCCCGCCTTGCGGGCGGCGGCGACCATCACATTCAGGGCCGGCGACAGATACGGCATCACTCGGCCCTGCGGATGTAGGAACCGTCTTCGGTCGAAACGATCACCTTGGTGCCTGCGTCGATGAACGGCGGCACCTGAATCTTCATGCCGTTTTCCAGCGTCGCGCTTTTGTAGGAAGGCGCCGCGGTTCCGCCCTTCAACACCGGATCGGCTTCGGTGACTTCCAGCGTCACCTGCAACGGCAGCGAGATGCCGATGGGCTTGCCGTCATACATCTGCACCAGCGTCTTCATGCCGTCCTGAAGAAACTGCGCCTGATCGCCCACGAACTCTGTCGCCAGTTCGATCTGGTCGTAGGTTTCCATGTCCATGAAGGTCAGCATGTCGCCGGAGGCATAGAGGAACTGGAAATCCTTCTTCTCCAGATAGATTTCCTCCACCGTTTCGTCGGAGCGGAAACGCTGGTTCAGCTTGGTGCCGTTGGTGACGTTCTTGAGTTCGACCTGGTTGTAGGCGCCGCCCTTGCCGGGCTTCACCTTCTGCGTCTTCACCGCGATCCACAAATCGCCATCGTAATCCAGCATCGTGCCGGGACGGATTTCGTTACCGGATATCTTGGGCATGGTTCGTGAAGCGTCCTTTCCGGGCGCGCGGTGCAGTCAGGTGAATTCAAAGAGCGCGCGGGTTGTATCAACCCAAACCATCCTTGTCATCCCCGGCCGAGCGACAGCGAGGGGAAGGGGACCCAGGCGGCAAATACCGATCAGTGTCTGGCAACTGGGTTCCCTTCCCCTCACGCGAACTTCGTTCGCGCTCGGCCGGGGATGACAATCTGTTTTATCGGAACAGCTTATTGAACGCCGCGACCGCCGCCGCAGGCCCTTGCGGGAAATTCCAAACGCCTGCCGAAACCGCAATGAAATCCGCACCCGCATCCATCAGCGGCCGCGCATTTTCCACCGTGATCCCGCCAATCGCCACGCAGGGCACGACCATCATCTCGGCCCACCATTCAATCAGTTCGATGTCGGCCTTGGTCTTTGGCTCTTTGGTTTGCGTGGGAAAGAACGCGCCGAACGCCACATAGTCCGCGCCCGCTTCTGCCGCTTCCATCGCGAGGTGACGCGAGTTGTGACAGGTCACTCCGACAATCGCGTTCCTGCCCACAGCCGCACGCGCTTCCGCATAAGACGCATCGTCCTGCCCCACATGCACGCCGTCGCAGCGCATCTCGGCCGCGAGATCGGGCCGGTCGTTGAGGATGAACGCGACATCGGCCTTTTGCGCAATCGGCATCAGGATTTCGATGGCGCGGCGAATGTCGTCGTCCGAAACGTCCTTCAAGCGCAACTGCAATGACGCCACGTCGCCGCCGCCGAGCGCGCGCTTCAGATCCTCCGCGAACGTGCGCGGCTCAAGCTTTGGCGGCGTGATGAGATAAAGGCGGCAGCGTTCGCTCACGTCGACTTCACGCTTCCGGAATTGTCTGCTTGAGCCTTCCGCCGATGCGCACCGGTTCGATGCGGCTGGCAAGGCCTCTGGGTCCGGTCTCGACGAAGATCGCACACAGCGTTGCCGGACCTGTAGCGGGCTGGAAGCGGCCGGAGGCCATCTTCTTCGTGAAACGCTGCACCGGCTCGAACTTGTCCATGCCGATAACGGAATCGTAGTCGGCACATGCGCCCGCGTCGGTTTGATACGCCGTGCCGCCGGGAAGAATTTGCGCATCGGCTGTCGGCACATGCGAATGCGAACCCACCACCATGGACGCGCGACCGTCGCAGAAATGTCCCATCGCCATTTTCTCCGACGTCGCCTCCGCATGCATGTCCACCACCACGACATCGGCGCCTTCGCCGAGCGGACACGCATTCAGTTCGGCATCGACGGCGGCAAAGGGATCGTTCTGCGGCTCCATGAAGACGCGGCCCAGCGGGTTGATAACCAGCACATGCGCCCCGTTCTTCGCCTGGAACAGGTTCGCGCCCTTGCCCGGCGTGCCTGCCGGAAGATTGCAGGGACGCAGCACCCGATCTTCGTCGCCGATGAAGGTGAGGATCTCCTTCTGGTCGAGCCAATGGTTTCCCGTGGTGATGCAATCCACGCCCAATGCGAACATCTCGTTGGCGATCGCGCGCGTCACGCCGAAGCCGCCGGCAAGATTCTCGCCGTTGAGGATCGTGAAATCGAGCTTGAGCGTTTCGATGAGACGCGGCAGTTCCGCGTTTACCACTTCGCGCCCGGGTTTTCCGATGACGTCGCCGATGAACAGAATGCGCATGGCGTCTCTTAACACGGAGGCGGCGGCCCAAAGCCAGAAAAATCGGGCTATTGAGCCGGAAAGCGCCTGATGCCGGCTTCGGTCGCCACCATGTCGAGCAGGTGATCGTGGTTCTCGTCCGGGATGGACTCGACTTCCTGCCCCGCATAGGCGATGCCGATGGCGCGGATGTTTCCATGTGCCCGCAAGGCTTCCAGCGTGCGGTCGTAATAACCGCCGCCATAACCCAGGCGATGACCGCGCGCGTCGAAGGCGAGCAGCGGTATGAGAAGGATGCTCGGATGCGCGACGGGCCAATCGGCCGACGGTTCGGCGATTCCGAATGTGCCGCGCTTCAATTCGCGGCCCGGCGTCCAGTGATGGAAAATAAGCGGCGCGCCTTTGGCTTCCACACGCGGGAACGCGAGCGTGCAGCCGGTTGAGACGAGGGCTTTCAATAGAAGGTGCGGATCGGCTTCATCGGGAAGTGCTGCGTAGGCGCCGATCAGGCTATTCGGCGCGATGTCGAGTTCGGCTGCGTGGCTTGCAAGTCGCGCGGCGAAATCGGGGATGGTGTTGGCCAGTTCTGCGCGGCGGGTTCGGGCGTGTTGGCGCAGTTGTGATTTCATCGGGGGGTTGTAGCAGATACCGCGCTTTGCGCGTGCCATTCATTGCACGCACGGCCCCCCTCCACCGCTTCGCTTCGCTCGCGGTCCCCCTCCCCCGTAAACGGGGGAGGATGCGAAGTTTCGAGAGTTTGCCGGGACAGTTTTGCGACAAGCCGGGCCTAGCATTGCGAGGTTCCTCCCCCGTTTACGGGGGAGGGGGACCGCGCGTAGCGCGGTGGAGGGGGTCCGATGCGCGCATCGATTCTGACATTCAAACGTGCTCGCACCTTGCGGCGGAAGATGACGTTGCCGGAAGTCCTGCTCTGGCAAGAGCTGCGTGGCGCGCGGCTGAACGGATTGAGATTCCGCCGGCAGCACCCTGTCGGGCCTTATATTCTCGACTTCTTTTGTCCTTCGTCGCGGCTGGCGGTCGAAGTTGATGGCAAGTTGCATGACCATCCTGTGCAAATTCAGCATGACCAGCGCCGCGAAGAATGGCTGGCCGAAAAAGGGATAAAGGTTTTGCGGATCGGCGCGGCGGATATTTTGAGAGATCGCAATATGGAGTCTGTGCTGGCGTATATCGCGCAGGCTGCAGGCCCTCTCCACCGCTTCGCGGTCCCCCTCCCCCCGTAAACGGGGGAGGAACCATTAAAGCGGACGGGACCGCACACGCCGTTGGAACTGGATCCTCACGGGCCTGCAAGTGCAGGTGGGCGCCATGTGTCCGAAACCACGGTCTCGGACAGGGACAGCTCCCGGTGAGTACCATTAAGGCCCCTGGGCATCGCTATCCTGACGCGCGAGGCAGTACCCGTCCAAGGACCACGCTAGGCGTGTGCGAAGCGCGCCGCAATGTCTTCGAGCTGCTTGGCCGCCGCTTCCAGCCGTTCGGCGGCGACGCTTTCCGGTTTGATGTGGTCGTTGGCGGCTTCGCCGGCGCGTTTGCCGTGGGATTCCAGCAGGCTTTGGGCCTCGAAACATTCATCGGCCAGCAGCAGTGCGGCCATCAGAAGAAGGCGTGTTTCGCCCACCTGGCCCACCGATTCCATCAATTCGCGGACCTTGCTGTCCACATAGGCGGCAAGCTGTTTCAGATGATCTTCCTCGCCGTCGTCGCAGGCGATGGTGTAGGCCCTCGAATTGACCATGACGTTGACCAGGGGCATGAGACTTCCTTCCTGTCAGCGGTTACGCAGGTTACGCGCGGCCGAGTGCCGCTCTGATTTCCGCAATGGCGCCGTCGAGACGGCCTTGGACTTCATGGGTAAGCCCCGAAAGCGTGCGGGCTTCGTCTTCGAGTTCGGCGATTCTGGCGAGCAGACGCTCGCGTTCGGCGGTCAATTCCGCAATGCGGGTGGCGGTGCGGCCCATCTCCTCGCGCGCCTTGGCGAGGGGCCCCCCTGCTTTTTCGACTTGCTCCAGGGCTGCGGCGAACCGTGCGGCCGCCTGTTCCAGCCTCGTCATCGACGCCTCATTTTCGCTGTGCGGCAAGACCTTAGGCAGATACGGGAAATATCGCAACGCTTTTGCGTTCGCTCCCTTGACGCAGAAGGCTTCGCCTCGCTAAGGCCAAGCCCATTCCTGAAAGGAAATTCACGCGATGAGCAGTGCCGCAGGCCCGGTTTCGCCCTCGAAGGAGGCCGCTGAAATCCGCCGCCTCGCCAATGCCGTTCGCGCGCTTTCGATGGATGCCGTGGAAGCCGCGAATTCGGGCCATCCGGGCTTGCCGATGGGCATGGCGGATGCGGCCACCACGCTGTTTTCCAAATTCCTGAAATTCGATCCTTCGAATCCGAAATGGCCCGATCGCGACAGGTTCGTATTGTCGGCCGGTCACGGTTCGATGCTGCTGTATTCGCTGCTCTATCTCACGGGTTACGGCGACATCACCATCGACGACATCAAGCGGTTCCGCCAACTCGGAAGTCCCTGCGCGGGACATCCCGAATATGGACATCTCGCCGGAATTGAAACGACGACCGGGCCGCTTGGCCAGGGCATCGCCACCGCCGTCGGCATGGCGCTTGCCGAGCGCATTTTGAACGCGCGCTTCGGCGACGATCTGGTTCAGCACAAGACCTATGTCATCGCCAGCGACGGCGATCTGATGGAAGGCATCAGCCACGAAGCCATCGGGCTTGCCGGCCATCTGAAGCTGCGCAATCTGATCGTGCTCTACGACGACAACAACATCTCCATTGACGGCGATACCGCGATTGCGGATTCCACCGATCAACGCCGCCGCTTCGAAGCATCCGGTTGGGATACCCATCTGGTCGACGGCATGAACGGCGAAGAAGTGGCGAACGCGTTGCTCGCGGCGCAATCGACCGACAAGCCGACGCTCATCTGCTGCCGCACCGTGATCGGTTACGGCGCGCCCAAGAAGGCGGGCACCTCCAAAGCGCATGGCGAAGCGCTGGGCGCGGAAGAAATTGCGGGCGCACGCAAGAATCTCGATTGGCCTTATCCGCCCTTCGTCGTGCCGGACGACATCCTGTCGGCGTGGCGGGCTATCGGTGCAAAAGGCAAGTCGCAGCGCGAGGCGTGGGAAGTCCGCAAAAACGCCTCCGACAAGAAGGCGGATTTCGAAGCGGCCATTTCGCTGGAGCTGCCGAAGAATTTTGCGCCGGCCATCGTCGAGCTGAAGAAAAAGATCAGCGCCGAAAAACCTTCGGTCGCCACGCGCAAATCTTCCGAGATGGCGTTGGAGGTCATCAACGCGGAAATCCCCACCACCATCGGCGGATCGGCCGATCTCACCGGCTCGAACAACACCAAGACCAAGGGCATGAAGGAAATCGCGACGGGCGATTTCTCCGGCCGCTACATGCATTACGGCATTCGCGAGCACGGCATGGCGGCGGCAATGAACGGGATGGCGCTGCATCGCGGCGTCATTCCCTATGGCGGCACGTTCCTGATTTTCTCGGATTACTGCAAACCGGCGATCCGACTTTCGGCGTTGTCGGGCGAGCGCGTGATCTATGTGATGACGCACGATTCCATCGGCCTTGGCGAAGACGGACCGACGCATCAGCCCATCGAGCAATTGGCGGGCTTGCGCGCGATGCCCAACCTTCTCGTCTTCCGGCCCGCGGATGCGGTCGAAGTGGCGGAATGTTGGCAACTTGCGCTGGAGAACGCCCGGCGGCCGAGTTTACTTGCGTTAACGCGACAGAACCTGCCGACCGTGCGCATTTCGCACACCGACGAGAACCGCTGTGCGCGCGGCGCTTACGAACTTGCGGCGGCGGAGGGTGAGGCGAAAGTAACCTTCCTTGCAACCGGTTCCGAAGTCGATGTGGCGCTGAAAGCCCGCGATTTGCTGAAATCCGTAGGCATCGGCGCGCGCGTGGTTTCCATGCCGTGCTGGGCGCTGTTCGAGGAACAAGACGAAACATATCGTGAGCGCGTGCTGGGTCCCGGCACCGTTAAGGTTGGAATCGAAGCGGCCTCGCCTTTGGGCTGGGACCGCTATATCGGTCCGGACGGAGCCTTTGTGGGCATGCACAGCTTCGGCGCCAGCGCGCCCGCCAAGGATTTGTTCAAGCATTTCGGCATCACGCCGGAAGCCGCGGCGGAAAAAGCCAAGGCGGCGTTGAAGAAAGTTAAGTGATGTAATTTCGGGTGCCGCACTTCTCACCCTCCCCTTGAGGGAGGGTCGAAAAATCCGACAGGATTTTTCGGGGAGGGGTTCGGCGACGGCGGCATTGACCCCTCCCCGAAATTTGCTCACGCAAATTTCGACCCTCCCTCAAGGGGAGGGTTTGGTGAAACTGAGGAGAAAAGATTATGGCACTTCGCGTCGCGATCAACGGCTTCGGCCGCATCGGGCGTCTGGTCTTGCGCGCGATTGTGGAATCGAAGCGCACCGACATCGTCGTTGTGGGCGTGAACGATCTGGGTCCGGTGGAAACCAATGCGCATCTGCTGCGCTACGACTCCGTGCACGGCCGCTTCCCCGGCGAAGTGAAAGTCGATGGCGATCTGATGATCGTCGATGGTCACAAGATCAAGGTCACCGCGATCAAGGATCCCGCGCAGCTTCCGCACAAGGAACTGGGCGTCGACATCGCGTTGGAATGCACGGGCATCTTCACTTCGAAGGAAAAAGCCTCGGCGCATCTCGCGGCCGGTGCAAAGCGCGTGCTCGTTTCGGCGCCTTGCGACGGTGCCGACCGCACCATCGTCTATGGCGTCAACCACAAGACGTTGACGAAGGATGACGTGGTGGTTTCGAATGCGTCCTGCACCACCAACTGCCTCGCGCCGATGGCGAAGGTGCTGAACGATGCCATCGGCATCGAAAAGGGCTTTATGACGACGGTGCATTCCTACACCAACGACCAGCCGTCGCTCGACCAGATGCACAAGGATCTCTATCGCGCGCGTGCAGCCGCCTTGTCGATGATCCCGACATCCACGGGTGCGGCAAAGGCTGTGGGCCTGGTGCTGCCGGAACTGAAGGGCAAGCTCGACGGCATCTCGGTGCGCGTGCCGACGCCGAACGTTTCGCTCGTCGATCTGAAATTCGTCGCCAAGCGCGCCACAACGGCTGCCGAAGTGAACGAGGTGATGAAAAAGGCCGCGGCCGGCGAACTGAAGGGCGTGCTCGACATCGTCGATGCACCGCTTGTCAGCCACGATTTCAACCACAACCCGGCGTCGTCCAGCTTCGCGCTCGACCAGACCAAGGTCATCGACGGCAATTTCGTCAGCGTGATGAGCTGGTACGACAACGAATGGGGCTTCTCCAATCGCATGGCGGACACCGCGATTGCGATGGGCAAGCTGATCTGAGGCCATGGCTTCGTTCCAGACGCTCGACGGCCTTTTGGTAAAAGGCAAACGCGTGCTCGTGCGCGCGGATTTGAACGTGCCGATGAAGGACGGCGAGGTGACGGATGCCTCGCGCATCGAACGCCAGGCCCCGACCATTCGCGAACTGGCCGATAAGGGCGCGCGCGTGATCGTGCTGTCGCATTTCGACCGACCGAAGGGGAAAGTCGTTCCTTCGATGTCGCTGAAGCCGCTGATCCCCGCGCTGTCGGATGCGGTGGGGCGCAAGGTTTCGTTCGCCGAGGATTGCGTAGGACCGCATGCAAAGGCGGCAGTGGACAAGCTGAAGGATGGCGACGTTCTTCTTCTGGAGAACACGCGCTTCCATGCGGGCGAAGAAGCCAATGACGCGGCCTTCGCCGAACAGTTGGCGTCGCTAGGCGACATTTTCGTCAACGACGCCTTCTCGGCGGCGCATCGCGCGCATGCTTCGACCGAAGCACTGGCGCGGCTTCTGCCATCGGCGGCGGGTCGTTCGATGGAAGCCGAACTCACTCACCTCGACAAGGCGCTGGGCGATCCGGAGCGGCCGGTAATGGCGGTGGTGGGCGGCGCGAAGGTTTCGACCAAGATCGCGTTGCTGGAAAACCTCGTCGCGAAAGTCGAGACGTTGGTGATCGGCGGGGCGATGGCAAACACATTCCTTGCCGCGCAGGGCATCGACGTCGGCAAATCGCTTTACGAGAAAGACCAGATCGAAACCGCGCAGCGCATTCTGCACAAGGCGACCGAAACGGGCGCGGTGTTGTTGCTGCCGGTCGATGCCGTGGTGGCAAAAGAGTTCAAGGCGCATGCG
>DASZYI010000144.1:0-131098 GCA_035545475.1 Rhizomicrobium sp. | reverse complement strand
ATCGCCATCCATCAGGATGCGAGTGGCAACGCGCATGACCTCGGTCTCGCTTACGCCAGCGCCATTGGCGGCGGCCGCGCGGGCGTGATCGAAACCACGTTTCGCGAAGAATGCGAAACCGATCTGTTCGGCGAACAGTCGGTGTTGTGCGGCGGTCTGGTCGAACTCAACCGCGCCGGTTTCGAAACGCTGGTCGAAGCGGGCTACGCCCCCGAAATGGCTTATTTCGAATGCCTGCACGAAGTGAAGCTGATCGTGGACCTGATCTACGAAGGCGGCATCGCCAACATGAACTATTCGATCTCCAACACCGCCGAATACGGCGAATACGTCACCGGCCCGCGCATCATCACGGCCGAAACGAAAGCTGAAATGAAGCGCGTGCTCGACGACATCCAAACCGGCAAATTCGCCCGCGATTGGGTGCTGGAAAACAAGGCAGGGCAGGCGAGCTTCAAGGCAACGCGCGCAAGAGCGGCGGCGCATCCGATCGAAGAAGTCGGCGCCAAGCTGCGCGCGATGATGCCGTGGATCGCCAAGAACAAGTTGGTCGATCAAGCGAAGAACTGAGAGAAGACACATGAGCTACGATCTGATGGTGTTCGACCAAGAAGCGGCGCCATCAGATCGCTCTGCGTTTCTGAGTTGGTTCAAAGAGCAGACCAACTGGTCGAAAGAGCATGATTATGATGATCCCGCTGGCGCGTCTGCCGCGCTCAAGGCTTGGTTCTTCGACATAATAGAATTATATCCGGCGATGAATGGACCCTTTCGTTCTCAAGACGAAGACATGGATGCGGTGAAATCCGGCGACTACAGCATCGGAAATGCCTTCATCTACGCATCATTCACTTGGTCCGAACCTGAAAAAGCTTACGCCGCTGTGTTTCGGCTCGCCAAAAAGCATGGGCTTGGCTTCTACGATGTGAGCAGCGACAAGGGCGAAGTCTGGGGCAAGGCGTCAGACTGCAATTATGTCTGTTTGCATAGCGCTGACGCGGTGGAAGCTGAATCACTCCAACAGGTTCGTGTTTTCAGCACAGCGGCGAAGCAGATATTGAAAGACAAAACGTGAGGCTGAGTTTGCCTCAGTTCCCGCAAGAAGGCGGCTGCGTCTGCGGCGCGATTCGCTATCGCCTCAACACTCCGCCGCTTTCCCTCTACGCCTGTCATTGCAAGCGCTGCCAAAGCTATTCCGGCGGCGCTTATTCCATGTCGATGCCCGCGCTGAAAAAGGATTTCGACATCCTGCAAGGCGCGCCGAAGGAATATGCCGAACAAGCCGAAAGCGGCCGCACCGTCCGCGTCTTCTTCTGCGAGACCTGCGGCACGCGCGTCTGGCATGCGCCGTCTCATTCACCCGATCAGGTGAACATCAAACCCGGCACGCTCGACGACACCTCATGGATCGCGCCCGTGGCCCATCTGTGGACCAGCCGCATGCAGCCCGGCACGCGCATCGACGAAGATGCTGTGTGCATCGAAGGCCAGCCCGCCTCGCGCGAACCGCTCTACGAAGCGTGGGCAAAAGCGACCCGCTGACGTCAAGCCTTTGCCGGCTGTAGGCTGGCAAGGATGGCGGCCATGCCTGCATTCCAGCTCGAGAGCTGTTTCTCCGGTACGACGGGCAGATCGAGCGGCGTTTCCTGAATCAGTTTGTCGACAAACTTCGCAAACTTTGGTCCGTATGCGGGCCGAACGCCCAGCCACATCATTCGTAATGCGGGGGCGCTCAGACTGTATTTGAGCGCATTGATGAAGCCCGCGAATTGCTCCTCTTCCAGCAGTCCGGATTCGTGCTGGTAGTAAGTATCTTCCGCGTTCAGGAACAGCGCCCGCGAATAGTGCAGGAACTGAAACAATTCGTGCGCCGTCAGTTTTTCCGAATTCGTCAGCACGTTCGCCATCGCAACGCCGAATTCCGATTCCACGGTGCGCAGGCTCAATTCCACCATGCGGTTGACGCGGCCTTGCCCGATGGCGGCGCGTTGATGTTTCTCGGCCTGTTTTACCTGTTCTGAAATCTGCCGAATCTGGAAATAAAGAAAGATCAGCGAAACGAGTACGGCCAGTCCGCTGACAAAACTCCCCAATGCGGCAAGGTCTGAAAGTGTCACGATGTTCCCCTCCCTCGAATGCTCGATGGGGCGGATGGTAGGCAGGGAATCTTCGCTCCGACAGAGTTATCGAACACCTCGAATCCCAAGGTATACTCGCGGCCAGATCGCAACCCGGCCTGCGGTCCAAACCCGTGAGGGGGAGGGGGTATGCCAAAACCGAAAAACGAATAATCGGAATAACCGAATGAAATCAAGGGCCGGAATTTTCTGAATGCGCTTCGGTACGCCGCTCACCCCTCAAGCCACCCGCGTCATGCTTCTGGGTGCGGGCGAACTCGGCAAGGAAGTGGTGATCGAACTCCAGCGCCTGGGCATCGAGACCATCGCGGTCGACCGCTACGCCAACGCGCCCGCCCAGCAGGTCGCCCACCGCGCCCACGTCATCGACATGACCGATGCCAAAGCCCTTCGCGCCGTGGTGGAAAAGGAACGCCCGCACCTGATCGTACCCGAGATCGAGGCCATCGCGACCGACGAGTTGGTCCGCATCGAGGAAGCCGGTCTCGCCAAGGTCATCCCGACCGCCTTCGCCGCCCACACCACCATGAACCGCGAGCGTATCCGCGTCCTGGCCGCCGAAGACCTGAAGCTGCCGGTTTCGCCTCATGCCTTCGCCTCCTCGCAAGGCGAATTGCAGGCCGCCATCGACAACGGCATCGGCTATCCCTGCTTCGTGAAGCCGGTGATGTCGTCCTCCGGCAAGGGCCAGTCCCGCCTCGAAGGCCCCGAAGATGTGGCCAAAGCCTGGGACAAGGCGCTGTCAGCAGGCCGGGTCCGCGAGGCCCGCGTGATCGTCGAAGGCGAGATCGCTTTCGACTTCGAGATCACCCAGCTCACCGTCCGCGCCGCCGACGGCACCCATTTCTGCGAACCTATCGGCCACCTCCAGAAGGAGGGCGATTATATCGAAAGCTGGCAGCCCCAACCGATGTCGGATCTGGCCCTGGCCCGGTCACGCGAGATGGCGGCAAAAGTCACGCAAGCCCTTGGCGGCTGGGGCATTTTCGGGGTCGAGCTGTTCGTGAAAGGCGACGATGTCTGGTTCTCCGAGGTCAGCCCGCGCCCCCACGACACCGGCCTCGTCACCCTCGCCACCCAGTACCAAAGCGAGTTCGCGCTCCACGCCCGCGCCATCCTCGGCCTGCCGGTCTCGACAGACCTCAAATCCCCCGGCGCCTCGGCCGTGATCTATGGCGGGATGGATGCAACCGGCATTGCGTTCGAAGGTGTGGAGGAAGCTGCCGCCGTTCCGGGTACGGAGCTTCGACTGTTCGGCAAACCGGAGTCTTTCGTGAAGCGCCGTATGGGCGTGGTCGCGGCACGCGCCTCCACCATAGAGGAGGCGAGAAACCGCGCCCGCCAATCTGCCGCGTTGATCCGGCCCGTACCCTCCGTATAGAGACAGTCCGTCGGCGGTAACGCTATTGCGTGCCCCCCGAAAATCAGCGTAAAAACCTGTAATTGAAGCGGAAAAACGCTTTTTTTACGCCGCGTTAACTCCGTTTCATTACGTTGAACGAACCGTAGCTTCCGGAAGAACAATGCATCTGGGAACTTGCAACACGAACGTCTCGCGCGGAACTTCCGCCGCCGTTCGCGCGCGCGTTCTCAAGCGTTCCTCCGGTTCCTCGCTTCGCAAGCTTCTCCTCCTTAGTTGCCCCTGACAGTCGCGTGCCGCGGATTGCGCGGGCCGGTGGTCAGGGGACGCATGACAAAGGAGCGATCGAAGCCGCCCGAGCGGCGTACGGAAGGAATGCGAAGCTATGACCGACACAAACAGAGTTAGAATTTTCGACACCACATTGCGCGACGGCGAACAATCGCCCGGCGCCGCGATGACGCTCGAAGAAAAAATCGAAGTCGCCGAATTTCTCGATGAAATGGGCGTCGACATCATCGAAGCCGGTTTCCCGATTTCCTCGCCGGGAGATTTCGAAGCCGTCACCAACATCGCAACCCGCACCAAGAACGCGGCGATCTGCGGTTTGGCGCGCGCGGGCTTCAAGGATATCGACACAGCGGGCGAAGCGCTGAAACCCGCCAAGCGCTTCCGCATCCACACCTTCATCTCCACAAGTCCGGTCCACATGAAGCACAAGCTTCAGATGGGCCCGAACGCGGTGCTCGATGCGGTCGGCGCGTCGGTCGCGCGTGCGCGCAATCTCACCGACGACGTGCAATGGAGCGCGGAAGACGCAACGCGCACTGAGCCTGATTTCCTGTGCCAATGCGTCGATCTCGCCATCCGTTCCGGTGCGACCACGATCAATATTCCCGACACCGTCGGCTACACGACGCCCCAGGAATATGTGGCCCTGATCCAGATGCTGCGTAACCGCGTGCCCGATGCAGACAAGGTGATCTTCTCCACCCATTGCCACAACGATCTGGGCCTGGCCGTCGCCAACTCGCTCGCAGGCGTGATCGGCGGCGCCCGTCAGGTGGAATGCACCATCAATGGCATCGGCGAACGTGCAGGCAACGCGGCGCTCGAAGAGATCGTGATGGCGCTCAAGGTCCGAAAGGACGCGATGGCCTTCACCACCGGCATCAAGACGCAGATGCTGGCGCGCGCTTCCAAGCTGGTGTCCAACGTCACCGGCTTCCCGGTGCAGTACAACAAGGCCATCGTCGGCAAGAACGCCTTCAGCCATGAGTCCGGCATCCATCAGGACGGCATGCTGAAGAACGTCGAGACTTACGAGATCATGCGTCCCGAAGATGTGGGCGTGAAAGAGACCTCGCTGGTGTTGGGCAAGCTCTCGGGCCGCCACGCCTTCCGCGACAAGCTCGAAGCCATGGGCTACGACCTGGAGCCGCCCGCCTTCCAGGAAGCGTTCAAACGCTTCAAGGAACTGGCCGACAAGAAGAAGCATGTCTTCGACGAAGACATCATCGCGCTCGTCGATGACGAGGTGATGCGCGGCCACGACTCCATTTCGGTGAAGGCCCTTCGCGTCGAAGCCGGCGTAGGCATCGAACCGAGCGCGGAGCTCACGCTCTCCATCGCAGGCAAGGATCACAGCACAAAGGCGACCGGCGACGGCGCGGTGGATGCGATCTTCAACGCGATCCGCACCCTCTATCCGCACACAGCCACGCTCGAATTGTTCCAGGTCGGCGCGGTAACGGCAGGCACGGATGCGCAAGCCACCGTCAGCGTGCGTCTGGAGGAGAACGGCCGCACCGTCACCGGCAAAGGCTCCGACACCGACACGCTGGTGGCCGCGGCCTACGCCTATGTCAACGCACTCAACAAACTCCTGGTGAAGCGTGAAAAGCAGGCGCCGGAAGCGCTCACCGTAGCAAGATGAACCAAAGCCCCCGGCGGCGACGCCGGGGGCCCTTCAAAGGGGCATAAAAGCGTATGTTCAACAGTCTTCTCGGCGTTCTGTCGAGCGACATGGCCATCGACCTCGGTACCGCCAACACGCTTGTCTATGTGCGCGGCCGCGGCATCGTTCTGAATGAACCATCCGTCGTCGCCATGATGAGCAAAAGCGGCAAGAAACAGGTCCGCGCCGTCGGCAATGACGCCAAGATGATGCTGGGCCGCACGCCGGGCAATATCGAAGCCATCCGCCCCATGCGCGACGGCGTGATCGCCGACTTCGAAATTGCCGAGGAGATGATCAAGCACTTCATCCGCAAAGTGCACAATCGCCGTTCCTTCGCGAACCCGATGATCATCGTCTGCGTGCCGTCCGGCTCTACCGCCGTCGAACGCCGCGCCATCCAGGAGTCTGCGTTATCCGCAGGCGCCCGCCGTGTTTTCCTGATCGAGGAGCCGATGGCTGCTGCGATTGGCGCGGGCTTGCCGGTTTCCGAACCCACAGGCTCCATGATTGTCGACATCGGCGGCGGCACCACGGAAGTGGCCGTGCTTTCGCTCGGTGGCATCGTCTATTCGCGCTCGGTGCGCGTCGGTGGCGACAAGATGGACGAAGCCATCATCGCCTATATCCGTCGTAACCTTAACCTGCTGATCGGTGAATCCAGCGCCGAACGCATCAAGAAAGACATTGGTTCGGCCTGCGCGCCCGACATGGGCGCCGGCAAGTCGCTGGAGATCAAGGGCCGCGATCTTCTGAACGGCGTGCCGAAGGAAATCACCATCACCGAACGTCAGATCGCCGAAGCGTTGGGCGAACCTGTGGGCGCCATCGTCGAAGCCGTGAAAGTGGCGCTTGAAGCCACACCGCCGGAACTGGCTGCCGACATCGTGGACAAGGGCATCGTTCTCACCGGCGGCGGTTCGTTGCTTTCCAATCTGGACCGCGTGCTGCGCGACGCCACGGGCCTTCCTGTTTCCATCGCCGACGACCCGCTGTCCTGCGTGGCGCTCGGCACGGGCAAGGTGCTCGAGAATTCGAAAGGCATGCGTCACATCCTGTCGACCGCTTTCTAAGGGATACGCCGAATGGCGAACGGGTTTTGGAGGAACGCCAGGGTAAGGGGAGATAACCGCATCTCTCTGGCCGCGTTCGCCTTGCTCGCTTTACTGTTGCTGATGTTGAGCCGCGCGCAGGTCAATGTGTTCGACCGCACCCGCGCCGAAATCAGCGACGCCACCGCGCCCTTGCTCACCAAACTCGAAGCGCCGTTCGACGGATTCAACCGCTGGGTCGGCAATCTCACCGGCATCTTCAACGTCTATAGCGAAAACCTCCGCCTGAAAGACGAAAACGCGCGCCTGCGCCAATGGCAGGGTGCTGCGATCCTTCTTCAGGGCAGGGTGGCCAATTACGAACGCCTGCTGCACGCCGTCCCGCGCCGCGATACGTCCTCGGTTCTCGCCCATGTCATCGGCCGAAGCGGCCGCCCCTATCTGCAAACGATGATTCTCGACGCCGGCAAGGCGGAAGGCGTGCGTCCCGGCGAAGCCGTGCTCGATGCGCGCGGGTTGATCGGCCGCATCCTTGTCGCCGGCGATCACACGTCCTGGGTGATCCCGCTGAAGGATTTGAACAGCCGCATCCCCGTCACCATTGCGCCGGGCAATGCGCAGGCCATTCTTTCCGGCAACAACACATCCTATCCCGGTATCGAAACCTTCGATCCGCGTGTGCAGATCAAGCCGGGCGATGTCGTCTTCACGTCTGGCGACGGCGGATTGCTTCCGCCCGGCCTTCCCATCGGTACCTTGATCGTCAGATCCAATCGTTATCGCGTCGCGTTGTTTGCCGACGCCAATTCCGGCAGCGATGTCGAAGTGCTCGATTTCAAGGGCATTCCTGAAACGCAGCCCGCACCGTCGCCTGCCGATCTGCCGTCCGCACCGCTAGCGGCTGCTCCGGCGCAAGCGGCACCCACATCTTCCGTTCCTGCCGTCGTCGACGGCAATGAGTGATTGAAAGAAGGATGGATCGCGCCAGCATCATGGTCGGCGGACTCTTTGCGGGCATCGTTCCCTTCGCCTGCGGCGTCCTCGGCGCGGTGCTCGCCAATCTACCGGTCTCGTTCACTTCGGGTCTGTTGCCGCCGCCGCTTTTCGCACTGATGCCGGTCTATTTCTGGACTCTCGTGCGCCCCGATCTCATGCCCCCCTGGGCCGCGTTTGTGTTGGGGCTCGTGCAAGACCTTCTTTCCGGAATGCCACCCGGCGTCTGGGCTGCGTCGTTCATAGCCGCCTATGCATTGATCGACCGTCAGAGAGATTCCTTCGCCAGCCTTTCCGGCTGGGCGGCCATTCTCGGCTTCGGCGTTGTCGCGCTTGTCGCCAATATCTGTGCATTTCTGCTGGTGTCGTTCTATTTCCTGCGCCTGCCCCCGGTGACACCCGCACTCGGCCTGCTCGTCGTCACGGTCGTGCTCTACATGCCCGCCGTGTTCGTTCTGGGTGGCATCCATCGCCGTCTCGTCGGCTCGGCAAGGACGCAATTCTGATGCCGCTGTTCGACCGCAAGGACAAAAGCCGATACGCGACGTTCTCGCGGCGCACTTTGCTTGCGGCAGGCGGCATGACGGGCGTGTTTGCGGTCCTCGCCGGCCGCCTCTACCAACTGCAAATCCTCGACTTCGACGAGTTCATGACTCAGGCCGAGGACAATCGCATCAACGAACGCCTCATCACGCCTGCGCGCGGCCGCATCATTGATCGGTTTGGAGTCGAGCTCGCCAACGACCGGCGCAATTATCGCGTCCTGCTTGTGCCGGAACAGGCTCAAGGCGGCGCGAAAGCCTCCATTGAAGCCGTGGCGCGCCTTCTTCCCATCGGGGCGCATCAGCAGGAGAAACTGCTGCATGACGTTGCGGGGAACAAACCCTTCGCACCGGTGGTCATTGCCGAAAATCTGAGCTGGGACGATTTTTCTCGCATCAATCTCCATCTCCCCTATCTCTCCGGCATCATTCCCGATGTCGGCGAAACGCGCGCCTATCCTTTCGGCCAGGAATTCGCCCACGTCCTTGGTTATGTCGCGTCGGTCAGCGCTGACGACATGAAGAATGACAACGATCCCCTTCTGTCGCTTCCCGGTTTCCGCATCGGCAAACGCGGCATCGAGAAGGCGTTCGATGAACAGATCAGAGGTGCGCCCGGCATCAGCCGCGTCGAAGTGAATGCCCATGGTCGCGTCATTCGCGAATTGAGCCGCGAAGCCGCGAAACCGGGGAAGGATATTTATCTCACAATAGACCGAGAGTTACAGCATTTCGTTAGCGAACGCCTCGGCACGGAAAGCGCGGCGTGTGTGGTGATGGACACCGAAACGGGTGACGTGTTGGCACTCGAGTCCTCGCCCGGCTTCGATCCAAATCTGTTCAATGTCGGCATCTCCAGCGCCGAATGGCATGAACTCACCACGAACGATCATTCGCCTTTGATGAACAAGGCGCTCAGCGGCGCTTATCCTCCCGGCTCGACATTCAAGACGGCAGTTGCTGCCGCTGCAGTGGATGCCGGTATCGCCGTTCCCGGTTACACCGTGTTTTGCTCCGGCAGTATTACGCTCGGCAATCACGATTTCCATTGCTGGAAACGCGGTGGTCACGGCACACTCGATCTGCGCGGCGGCATCAAAAACTCCTGCGACGTGTTCTTCTATGAAACCGCCCGTCGCATGGGCATCGACAAGATCGAAGACGCGGCCCATGCGCTTGGCCTTGGCGCCAAGACCGGCATCGAACTTCCGGGCGAACGCAGCGGTTCGATTCCCGGCCGTCAATGGAAACTGCATAGATATGGCGTGCCGTGGCAGCAAGGCGAAACCCTCGTCACTGCCATCGGGCAAGGCTATGTGCTGGCGACCCCGCTGCAGCTTTGCACCATGACCGCGCGTATCGCGAGCGGAAAAGCGGTCAGCCCACGTCTGGTGCACAGTATCGGCGCACAACGCCAACCGATCGCCCCCGCATCCCCCCTTCCGTTCAGCGCCGGCGCGCTGGCAGCCGTGCGCGACGGCATGAATGCGACTGCGAACGAGCCGGGGGGTACTGCGTATGCGTGGCGCATTACCGAGCCGGGTTTCGAAATGGCGGGGAAGACAGGCACCGCGCAGGTGCGCGTCATCACGCGCGAAGAGCGTGCTCACGGTGTCGCCAAGAACGAAAGCCTGCCGTGGAAGCTGCGCGATCACGCGCTGTATATCGCTTTTGCCCCGGTGGAAAATCCGCGTTATGCCTGCGCCATCATTGTCGAGCACGGTGCGGTCGCCGCCCATCCGCAAGTGCAGATGGCGCGCGATATTCTTTTGTTCGCGCAGAAGCGCGACATCGTCCACCGAGCTACCGCCTATCCGTCCACTTCCGCCGACAACCGGGTAACGCGAGAAGGCTAGGGCGATGAACACCACACTTTATGTCGCTTCTCGCCGCCCGCTCACCTACAGCGAGAAACTGCTGGAGATAAACTGGGGCTTCCTTCTTCTTATCACCATCATCGCGAGCGCCGGATTTGCGATGCTCTATTCCATTGCGGGATCGAGTTTTTCGCCATGGGCGTCCGCGCAGATTCTGCGATTCATCGTTGGTCTGGGCATTCTGGTCGCGGTTGCGTTGGTCGATATCCGGGTTTGGATGGGTCTTGCCTATCCGGCATATGGCATTGCGCTGCTTCTGCTGGTCGCAGTGGAATCGGTGGGCCATGTCGGTATGGGCGCGCAGCGCTGGATTGCGCTCGGCCCCCTTCAAATTCAGCCGTCGGAAATGATGAAGATCACACTGGTGCTGGCTCTCGCGCGCTATCTGCATGGATCCACGGTCGAAGATATTTCCAAGCCGTTTAAACTCATCGTGCCCCTTGCAATGATCGGGCTCCCGGCGGCGCTCGTCCTCCACCAGCCCAACCTCGGCACCGCCACTATCTTGGTGCTCGACGGTTGTTCGCTTCTGTTCCTTGCGGGTCTTTCCTGGTGGTGGATATTGCCGACTGTGGGCGGAGCCGCCGCCGCCGTCCCCATTGTCTGGCAATTCTTGCATGATTATCAGAAGCAGCGCGTTCTCACCTTCCTACACCCGCAGGATGACGCGCTGGGCGCAGGCTGGAACATCACGCAGGCCAAGATCGCCATCGGTTCCGGCGGATTCGCAGGCAAAGGATTCCTGGAAGGCACCCAAAGTCGGCTCAATTTCCTGCCGGAGAAGCAGACCGATTTCATCGTCACCGCCTTCGCCGAGGAGTTCGGTTTCCTTGGAACTGTGGGTCTGCTCGTGCTGTTCGGCACGGTGATCTTCTACGGCATCCGCATCGCCATGGCTTCCCGCAGCCAGTTCGGCCGCCTGGTAGCGATGGGTGTGACCCTCAATTTCTTCTTCTACATTATGATCAACGGATTGATGGTGATGGGCCTGATTCCGGTGGTCGGCATCCCCATGCCGCTCGTCTCTTATGGCGGCAGCGCCATGTTGACCGTCATGTTCGGATTCGGCCTTCTGATGAGCGTCCACGTCCATCGCCAGGTCGAGATTCCCCAGCGCTCCAGCGGCATAATTTGATCCACAGCCCCTTTCTGGACACCCCACCCCCCCTCTGCTATAGGCCGCGCCTCCAGACGATCCGTCGTACGGCTCAAGCCACAAGAGCCAGAAAATCCCATGCGGGTCCAACGGGTTGGGTGATTAGCTCAGGTGGTAGAGCAGCTGACTCTTAATCAGCGGGTCGAAGGTTCGAGTCCTTCATCACCCACCATCCAATCTTCGTGGCGGTTCGTGGCCGTTCGCGAAAGTTGGATTAATCCACCGAAATCAACGGCTTGCTCTCCGCCGCCGTTCGACGCGTTACGTTGGCAGCCGCACAATTTGTTGGTACCTTTGCTCAGATATACCAACACGCCTTCAAAATGTACCAACACTCGATCTGCGCATGGCACTGACTGATGCCAAATTGCGAGCTTTAAAACCCGCGGCAGCCGACTACAAAGTCGCTGATGGCGAAGGTTTGTATCTCCTCGTCGCCACGGGCGGCGGCAAGCGCTGGCGGCTCGCATATCGATTCGAAGGCAAGCAAAAGGCACTAGCACTCGGCGTCTATCCGAAGGTTTCATTGCTGGACGCGCGAAAGGCGCGCGATCATGCAAAGCGAAAGCTAAGCGAAGGCATCGACCCAGGAATAGAGCGCAAGGAAAAGAAACAGGCGCAAGCAACGCGGTCTGCCAACACCTTCAAGGCCCTCGCCAATGAATGGTTCGAGGTGAAGTCCTCGGGTTGGGTTGAAAGTTATTCATTGCGTCTGCGGTCCCGGCTCGACGAGGATCTCATTGCAAACCTCGGGGACCGGCCGATTGCCGACATAAGGCCACTTGAAGTTCTTCAGGTTCTGCGCGGCATTGAAGACCGTGGGGCCATCGAGATGGCGAAGCGGATCAAGCAGATGGCGAGTTTGATCTTCTGCTATGCGGTAGCGACCGAACGTTGCGAAAATGATCCAACGGCATCCTTGCGCGGCGTCCTGAAGCCGCCCAACCCGACAAAGCATCGCGCCGCGCTGAAGACGCACGAACTTCCGCAATTTATGTGCGCGTTGCGTGACTATGACGGCGACGAGACCACGAGACTCGGCCTCTCGCTCATCGTCCATACGCTTGTACGCACATCCGAACTCATCTTTGGCAAGTGGAGCGAATTCGAGCAGCTTGAGGGCCGCGAGCCGCTATGGCGGATTCCCGAAGAGCGCATGAAGATGCGCCGTATGCATCTGGTACCGCTTTCGCCGCAGGCAGTCTCAACTCTGCTCGTGTTGAAGAAGATAACCGGCGATCAAGAATATCTGCTGCCGGGGGATACCAGGACGGGAACCATCTCGCAGAATACGCTGATCTACGCTCTCTATCGCATGGGCTATCACAGCCGCGCCACAGTACACGGCTTTCGCAGCACTGCGTCGACTGTGTTGAACGAACAATTGTTCAATCGCGACTGGATTGAAATGCAGCTCGCACATTTCGACGGAAGCGTTCGCGGGCATTATAATGCTGCTGAATGGTTGCCCGGGAGGCGAGAGATGATGCGCTGGTGGGGCAATTTCGTGGAGGAAGGGGCCGCGAGACACGCGCAGCTTGCCGCATAGGCATTCTGCCCACATCGCCTGGACGTTGACGTCTTAGATCTGACTTCCATACGCTAACCTTCGGTAACAGATGCAAATCGGGAGGGCCATCCATGGCGGTTCCTGCTGCATCGGATGTACCGTCTGAACTGGCACCGAGAGGTTTGACCGTTCCCGCCATGTCGGCCTCTTTTGGGAGATGACGGGCGGTCCAAAATTCCCTTTGCCTTCGCGAGACGCTTGCGCCGAGCGCACTATCGCGGGCCAACGCGCGGCTATTGACCGAAATTTTCGAACCCTGGAGCCCCCGAGCGCCCGCAAGTTTCTTGCAAATTGCGGCATTGCGCCCGTTCTCATTCGACATAGTCGGACGAAAGGCGAAAAAATCTTCCCCCGCCGCGGTTACTTTTTCTTTCGGCAGCCGCCTACAGGGATGTAGCTCCTGACTTTCTCCCCAATGGGAAACGAGCGGGATGATTGAAGAAACGACGGGCGTGAGCAGCGATGACGCAGAGGCGTGCGCGAGGGGGACGGCTGTGCCCGCGGCTGATGTCAAGGCTTGGTTTGTCCGAGAGATTTTGCCCTTGGAGGCAATGTTGATGCGTTACCTGCGCAAGAACTGGCGTAACGAGAGCGACGTCGAAGATCTCCGGCAGGAGGTCTATGCGCAGGTTCTTCGTGAAGCGGAAAGCGAAATTCCGCAGCGCGCCAAGGCGTTCCTATTCGCAAAGGCGCGTAACGTGATGATCGACCGTTTCCGCAAGGAAAACGTCATCCCGATCGAACTGGGCATGGACATGGAATTGTCGGGCGTACCCGCAGACGAACCAGGTCCGGAGCGCACGACATATGCGCGCCATACTCTCCGCCGATTGCAGCTTGCCCTCAACGAATTGCCGCCGCGCTATCGTGAGGCGTTGCTCATGGCGCGCGTCAACGGCTTGTCCCGCCGCGAAATCGCGCAGCGTATGGGCATCAGCGAACAAGCAGTGGGAAACTACGTTCATCGTGGCATGTTCGTGTTGGCGGATCTGCTTTACGGCGAGCGCACGATCCTGGGAGGTGAACATGACCTCTCCTGATGTGGCACGCTCCGCGAGCGACGTTCGCGAACAGGCTGCCGAATGGTTGTTTCGCGCCGCTTCCGGTGATTGGACCGCGGATGACCAAGCCCAACTGGACGCATGGCTCCTGGCATCTGAGCATCACCGCGCATCCTATTGGCGGCTCGAAGCCGCTTGGCAGGAGGGCGCCAGGCTCGCTGCACTGCGGCCAGCCAGTCGCGGCACGGCGGTTCTGAAAAGACTGTTTAATGTGAATGCTCTTAAAGCTGCCGCCGCCGTCGTGCTTATCGGTGTGGGCGCGACTGCCGCCTATCACAAAATCACCACGCCCAATGTCAGCACCTATGCGACCGCCGTTGGCGGTCACCGCACGCTGACGTTGCCGGATGGCACGGTGATCGAACTCAACACCGATACGGTGGTCAGCATTGCCAACGATCTCGCCCAACGCAGGGTCTGGCTGACCAAAGGCGAAGCCTTGTTCGAGGTCAAACACGATGCTCGCCATCCGTTCACTGTGATAGCAGGCAATCACACAGTCACCGACCTGGGCACCAAGTTCGTGGTCCGCCAGACCAGCACGAGTGTTGAGGTCGCATTGATCGAGGGCCGTGCCCAATTCGAATCCATTGGCGGTTCTGCGCCCCGCTCGACCGAATTGGCGCCCGGGGAAGTCGCCGTCGCAACCGGCAATTCGATGTCCGTTACCCGCTTGCCAGTAAAGCAGGTGACCGACGAGCTGGCCTGGCGGCAAGGGCTCCTGGTCTTTGACGGCACCACGCTTGCCGACGCCGTTGCGGAACTCAATCGCTACAACACCGACAAGATCGTTATCCGCGATCCGTCGCTCGCACAGCTACGCGTGAACGGCACATTCCCCGTTCACGCCCGCCATGACTTTGCCGAAGTCGCACGCGCCGTCTTCGGCCTGCGCGCGCAAGACAAGGGTTCGGAAATCCTGATTTCACGTTGAGAGAAGCCGGCGCAAAGGAGCGCCGACAAAAAGGGGGGCAAATGCCTGGACACATAAGCTGGAAATCTCTTTTCGGTGCGCATGTTTGCGCCCTTCTTTCGACCACCGCTCTAGCCGGGCAATTCAGCATCGCGGGCGGCGACCTAAAAGATGCGCTGAATGCCTATTCCGTTCAGTCTGGGCAACCGTTGCTGGTATCGACCGATGCCGTGAAAGGCATCCGCAGCTTGGGCGTTCGTGGCGATCTCTCGAATGACGCCGCTCTCAGCCGTGTCTTAAGCGGTACGGGATTTGTCGCCGAACGCCAGCCGGGCGGTGCCATTGCCATTGTGCGCAGCGAGCGGCAGAGCACAAACACCATTGAACTTCCGCCGATGCAGCTTGCACAGGCGGCACCCGCGCGCGCCGCGGTTGAAACTGTGACTGTCACGTCATCCAAATTGGGCGGCGCGGATGTGCAGAGCATTCCGATTGCAATCACCGCGCTGTCGCAGGAACAGCTTACGGCCACACAAACGGCCGGTGGACCGGACCTGATCAAACAGGTTCCGAACATGACGTTCACCAAGACGAATTTCTCTGGCTACTCCATTCAGCTTCGAGGCATCGGCACCCAGGCAATATCCGTTGCGACCGATCCGGCCGTAGCTGTTGCGCTGAATGATATTCCCTTCATCCGCAACCACTTCTTCGAGCAGGAGTTCTATGACATCGGCCAGGCCGAAGTCCTGCGTGGTCCCCAGGGCACTCTTTATGGCCGTAATGCAACAGCCGGTGTCGTCAACCTCATCACTGCCAAGCCAACCGATCAGTTCGAGGCGGCGGCCAGCGGTGACATCGGCAATTACAAGAACCGCCGCTTTGAGGGCATGATAAACCTGCCCATCGTCGATGATCGCCTCGATATCCGCCTCGCCGGCGAATGGACCAAGCGCGATGGTTACAGCTTTAACACCGTGACGGACTCATCCATCGATGGGCGTGATCTGTGGTCCAGTCGTCTCTCCATCGGCATGAAGCCGATGCAGAACTTGCAGGTCAATTTTGTCTGGGAGCACTTCCAAGAAGACGACGACCGCCTGCGGTCATCGAAGCAGCTTTGCCAAACGGACAATCCGCCAACAAGTGTCGATGGCGTTCCCGTTCCTTCGGAAGGAACCGTTAACGAGTATGGTGCGTTTGATCCGGTCAGCTATCTCAGCCAGGGCTGCAAGCAAGGTTCGCTTTATAGCACGGGCAATCCGTCCCAAGACGATTACGGGGCCTTCGGCGTGCCCGATGGCTATTCGCTTCCCTATGTGAAAGCAGCTGCGTTGGCAGGATACATTAACCCCATCGTCGATCCTTATGCGGGCACGTCGCAATCGACAAACCTCAGAGACATCGAATCCACCGTCAATCCGCATTACAAGGCACGCAACGATACTCTCGAAGTGAATGCCGACTATGATGTCAGTCCTTCACTCACCTTTACTTCCCAGACCGGCTTCAATCGCGATTTCCTATATTCCACGGAGGACTACAATCGCTTCAATACGTCGCCGGGCTTATTCATCCAAAGGGGTACCAGCACCTTCACCAAGAGCATCGTTGGCCCGGACGGTGTTTTCTGCGATCCCCAGGTCGGATGCACAAACCGGCTGGTTGCCATCGATCTTTCCGACGAGCACGCCTGGCAAGCGAGTCAGGAATTCCGGCTGGCTTCCCATTTTTCCGGCCCGCTAAATTTCAGCCTCGGCGGGAACTATCTCCACTACGAAACAGAAGAGAACTATTACGTCTTCATCAACACGCTGACACTTTATACGCTTGATTCTACGGGTATTCCTGGCACATCGCTCTGGATTCCCAACGTGTCGGACAATCATGAATGCCTGACCTATTACGGACTTGGCTATCAAGATCCCTCTATCGCGCGGGAAGCTCAAAGCCGGCCCGAGCAAAACCAATGTAACTATATTGATCCCAACTCCATCGCGAGTGTGAACAATCGCGGGCACAATTACTTCCTCAGCCAGAATCCCTATGTGCTGAACTCCTATGCCGGTTTCGGTGAAGCGTATTATCAGATGTTTTCCGATCTCAAACTGATCGGGGGACTGCGCTGGACCGATGACCAGAAGCATTTCGTCGATATTCCCAGCGAGCTTCTCACGGATGGTGCCGGTTACGCCAGCAGCGGCGTCGTGGATCAGAAATGGAGTGAATGGACTGGCCGCTTTGCTGCAAACTATACACCGAAACTCGACTTCACCGACCAGACGCTGATCTATGGCTCTTTCGCGCGCGGTTATAAGGCCGGGGGCGCCAATCCACCAGGCGCGATATTCATTGGCTTTAGTACGGCAACGAATACTCCGATCCACCCCCTTACGTTCAAGCCGGAGTTCATCAATGCCTTCGAACTAGGCACCAAGAATACGCTGCTCGATGGCGGATTGACGCTGAACGGAGACATCTTCTATTACGACTACAAGGGCTATCAGATTTCCCGAATTGTGGATCGCACCGCGATCAACGACAATTTCAACGCCAAGGTGAAGGGAGCGGAACTGGAAGCCACCTGGCTACCGCTTCCCGGACTGAAATTCAATTTTTCGGGCGGCTACGAAGATACGCGAATCGACAACGGCCAGTCTTCCATCGACCTGATGGATCGCACGGCCGGAAATCCAGATTGGATGGTGGTCAAGCCGTTCCCCACACAAGCCTCAAACTGCATCCTGCCAACTTATGTTGTTGGTACGTTGTTGAGCGAAGTGAATTCTGGCCCAAACCCCAATCAGGCCGCGCTTTCTCTGTCTTACGCTTGTGGAACGGCCTACGCCTCTAACCAAGACCCGCTCACCTATTTCTCTTATACACCGGGACCAAATCTTGTCTCGGCCCCACAAAATGTGAACGGTACGGCGAACCAAAATCCGCCAGCCAGCTATATCGGATTCAATCCCGCAACCGCGCCGAACCAGGGCGAAGGCTTTGCCAAGGATCTCGGTGGCAATGAACTTCCCAATGCACCGCATTTCACCACCTCGTTCAGCGCCGAATACACGATGCCTGTATCGGCCGATTGGGCAGCGACATTGCACAGCGATTTCTACTGGCAATCGCAAAGCTGGGCGCGAGTGTTTAATGATGATCCCTATGATCGCATCCACGGATACACGAATGTGAATCTCGCCCTGATCCTGACCAGTCAATCGGGCTGGCAGGTCATGGGTTATCTCAAGAACGTGTTCAATACGACCGCGATTACCGGGGACTTCCTGAACAGCGACGATTCAGGACTGACCACCAACATCTTCCTCACCGACCCGCGCCTGTTTGGCGTGCGTGTCACAAAGAACTGGTAAGCGCGATGGGAAAGAACATTCACGCGGAAAATCATCTGCCATTCGAGCTAGGTGAATGGAGCGCGCAGCGCCATGACTTGGCATCCGAATTGCGGGTGTGTCGCCGCCGCGCGTCGTCAGAGATGACAATATTTGTTACGGGGGGAGAAACACAATGAGCGAACTGCTTCATGACAACGCCGATGGCGCAAACCTTCGCTGGGCGTTACTCGCCAGCGCATCGGCACTGGCATTGACGAGCTATATTACCTCCACAAATCTCGCCAATGCTGAAGATGCCGACCGGCCAACCGTCTGGATAGAACTCGGCGGGCAGCTGGAACATGCAGCCAGAATCGACAAACCATTTGCCGCCGGATTTTACGATCAGATCGACCCATCGCTTGCAGCGCCAACCGCTACACAAAATACCTTGCCGTTGGCCGCGGGGCCGGAAGGAAAAATATCGGTTCAACCAGAAGAGTCGGATTGGGTTTTCTCGGTTGGCGTCCGCTATGGCCGCGCCAGCAATGATCGCCGGACGCAAGAGCAGACGAAGCCGGGCAACTACTACGATGTGTCGAAATACAATGGACCGGGCATCTTCGGAGGCAAGAAGTGCTGCCAGACGCACGCCACCGTACCGGACCACGTTAACTTCGCGGACATTCAATCGCGCCATCAGGAGAGCGATCTCGTTCTGGACTTTCAGGCGGGCAAGGACGTGGGCCTTGGCCTTTTGGGGAGGAACGGCTCGTCCGTGATAAATGCCGGAGTGCGTTTCGCGCAGTTTACCGCGAAATCAACCGTCACCGTTAAGGCGAACGCTGATTTGCAGCACTATAACCAGTTCACGGTCTTTCCGAGTTTCGCGCTCTTTCACCACTACTATCCGCAAAAATACCAGCTAGGCTCCCGCTTCCGTGCGTACTCCGCAGCCGCCGCAAGCGCACGCAGCTTCAGGGGTGCGGGCCCCGCTGTCTCGTGGGACGCTTCGGCTACACTCTTGGGCAATCCGGAATCTTCTGAATTGGCCTTCGACTGGGGGATCAATGCCGCCTTGTTGTTCGGAAAGCAGAAGGTGCAGACCCAGCACCAAAGCTCGGGCATTTATTATTCAAAGGTAAAGTTTGGACCGGGACACAATAGTCCTCTCTACACGCACCCGCTCAAGCATTACGCCCGCTCGCGTAGTGTCACAGTGCCGAACGTCGGCGCTATGGCCGGATTCTCGATCAAATTTCCCAACGCCAAGGTTAGCATGGGTTATCAGGCCGATTTCTTCTTTGGCGCGATGGACACGGGCTGGGATGCACGAAAAACCAGCAACACCGTCTTCCGCGGCCCCTATGCCACGATCAGCATTGGGCTCGGAGGCTAGGAATCATCCGGGGGTAGGGTGAAGGAAAGGCCGACGGTCTTCCGTCGGCCTTCTTTTTTCGCTACCGAGTTCGGCCCAATAGGCAAAGCGATTCTCTGCGGCGAAGTGGGGCCCGGTGATGAGCACACTATTGCAAGACTATCTTGACCGCCTCTATCGCGCAGGCAATGCCGAACAATTGTCTGAAGCCTTGAACTTTGCGGCCACCGGTTACGGCGCTCCGCTTTATGCTTACCTTGCCTTTCCAACCTCCGTCGGCGCGAAACCGCGCCTGATCACCAACTATCCGCCGGCCTGGCGGGCGCACTACTTCGCCCGCCGCTACGAAAGCAGCGATCCCATCGTCCATCGCTTCCAGCGCGAGCCCGATCCTTTTTATTGGAGTGCCGAAGATGCCAATGACCCGTTCGAGCGGATGTTCTATGGAGAAGCTGGCGATTTTGGTATCAGTTACGGTTATACCGTTCCGATGCGCTACTGGCATGGCCGGTACGCCGCCCTAACCTTCGCATCGGATATGCGAAATCTAGCCGCGCGCGAGAGCATTCGCCGAAGCAGCATGGGCCTCGAATCTATCGCTACGGTCTTTCATCTGCAGGTCTGCGCGACTTTCGAGACTGTACATCGGATCGGCGACGCGAGTTTGACGCCGCGTGAAGTGCAATGTGTAAGCTGGGCACGCAGCAAGACCTATGCGGAGATCGGCGAGATACTCGGAATTTCCGCGCGGACGGTGGCCGCCCACATCGAGCACGCCAAGCGCAAGCTCGGCGTCGCCAAATTGCACGAGGCCATTCTGATCCTGGCTCTCGCAGGCAAGATCTGACGTATTCGGCCCGCAGGCCGGTCCACCGAAATATCCTTACCTTGGAGCCCGTTGCGCTCGGAAAGTTTATTTCCGGCTTCTCAGATTTGTTGCCCCCCAAGATGGATTCGTCGTGCGCGATCAGCGCCGTGGCCTTAGTTTTATCCGGCACAAAAAATTTCAGGCTGACACTGATTAACAGGGTGTAGCTCCGTCTATTCCCCTTGAGTGCCGCAATCGGACGCCCTCGAACGATGGGGAAACCTCGCGAAGCCATGGCTGGGACACAGGAAAGCGGTCGTGGATCAACCGGCCTGGGTCAACGGGACGAAGCCATGAGCGCGCGCGATGTAGCAGCCTGGTTCGTCCGGGAAGTGTTGCCGTTGGAGCCTGTTCTGACTCAGTATTTGCACCGCAACTGGCACAATTCGAGCGAGATTGTCGATCTGCGCCAGGAAGTCTATGCGCGCGTCTGTTTGGCCGCGCAGAAGCAATTTCCGGACGAGACGCAGCGCTTTGTCCTTGCCACCGCACGCAATCTCCTAATCGATCGGTTGCGCAGCGCGCGCGCAATACCCTTCGAGCGAGCGACAGACGCGTTGATGCTCGATCTCGCGTCGGACATTCCGGGCCCGGATCGGATCGCGATCGCTAGAGACGAGTTGCGCCGGTTGCAGGTAGCCCTCGATCAACTTCCGCCACGGTGTCGCGAAGCCATGGTGTTCGCTCATATCGAGGGGCTGACCGGGCATGAAATCGCGCAGCGAATGAACATTTCCCCGCAAACGGTTTCGGCCCACCTCAACAACGGCCTGCGCTTGCTCGCCAACATCTTGCACGGCGAAGAACCGGCCGAGGGAAAGGCAAAGCCGTGAGCGACAACGCGCTTCCCAATCGCAAGGACGATGCAACCGCCATTGAAGAACGCGCGGCCGACTGGCTGCAACGCCGCCGCTATTGGAAGGGCTGGTCGGAGGCGGATCAAAAGGCGCTCGATGCCTGGCTTGCCGAGTCGATGAACCATGCGGTCGCCTTCTGGCGGCTGGAAGCAACACTGGATCGTGCGGAAAGACTCTCCGCTTTGCATGGCGAGCAATTCCAGCGGCGTGCCGACAAATCGTCAAAGCGTTATCCCGGTGGCGCGTTACGCTTGGCTGTCGCCGTTGGGGTGGTCGCTGTTGCCGCCGCGATCGGCTATCCGATGTGGCGTCCCGCCCCGCAACCAGCGGGACAGTTCTATGCCACCGGCATCGGTGGCCGCGCCACGGTGCAGCTCACCGATGGCTCCAGTATCGAACTCAACACCAACACCGCCATACGCGCCGATGTGCGCGCAGGCAGGCGCTATGTCTCCATCGAGAAGGGCGAAGCCTTCTTCGACATCGTGCACAACGCAAAAAGCCCGTTCGTCGTCGATGTCGATGGCCACCGCATCACCGACCTGGGCACAAAGTTCGCTGTACGGGACGAACCGGGCCGCGTAGAGGTAACGCTGCTTGAGGGACGCGCGAGCATCGCGTCCGTTCGGCCGGGAACGCAGGGCCATTCCGCGATCCTCACGCCGGGCGATGTCGCCGTCGCCACCGCCGATTCCTTGTCTGTGGAGCAAAGATTAAAGCCGACGCTCGCCAAGGAACTGAGCTGGCGGCACGGCCTGCTCGTGTTCGACGGCGCCAAGCTCAGCGATGTGGCCGAAGAACTTAACCGTTACAGCAGCGAGAAGATCGTTGTCGCCGGCGATGAGACCGGGAAGTTGACCATCGACGCATCGGTTCCGACCGATGATGTCCGCGCCTTCACGCGCGTCGCGCGCGAGGTGTTTGGCCTGCACGTTCAGGACAGAGGGAATGAAATCGTGATCTCGCGCTGAGCGGGATCATATCAGTCGCGCACAAAAGAGGGGGAGACATGCCAAGGCAAGTGTCATTGAAAACGGTTCTTATGCTGGGGGGCGCGGCTGCCTTCGCGCTTTCAAGCGCCGCCGTTGCACAGGACTTTTCCGTGCCCGCTGGCGATCTCAAACATGCCCTTGACGTCTATCGCGCCCAGACCGGACTGCCGCTGGTGGTTTCCAGCGAGGCCATCAAAGGCGTCCAAAGCAGCGGCGTAAAGGGCGATCTCTCTGCCGACAATGCCCTGTCACGCATTCTTTCTGGCACAGGGTTTACGGCCCATCGCGATCCATCTGGTATTGTTGCAGTGGTTCGTGAGAACCAATCGAGCTTGGACATCCAGCCCATGCAGCTCGCGCAGGCTGCACCCCAACGCGCGGCTGTTGAAACCGTCACCGTTACCTCGTCCAAGCTCGGAGGCGCGGATGTGCAGAGCATTCCTATTGCCATCACTGCACTGAGCCAAGAGCAATTGACGGCCACGCAGACAGCGGGCGGCCCCGATCTTGTGAAACAGGTGCCGAACCTCACCTTCACCAAAACAAACTTCAGCGGCTACAGCATCAACGTCCGTGGTATCGGCACACAGGCAATCAGCGTCACCACCGATCCCGCTGTCGCGGTGGCGATGAATGACATCCCGTTCATCCGCAACCATTTCTTTGAACAGGAATTCTTCGACGTCGGCCAGTTGGAAGTCCTGCGCGGCCCGCAAGGCACGCTCTATGGACGCAATGCCACCGCCGGAGTGGTGAACATAACCACCGCCAAGCCCACAGATCAGTTCGAGGCGATGGCGAGTGCCGAAATCGGCAATTACCAACAGCGGCGTTTTGAGGGCATGCTCAATATTCCCATTGTTGATGACCGCCTCGACATCCGCTTGGCGGGCGAATGGACCAAACGGCAAGGGTATTCCTTCAACGCATTGACGAACGATCGCATTGACGGTCGCGACCTATGGTCAGGCCGCGTCACAATCGGCTGGAAGCCAATCGACAAGCTGCAAACCTATCTCATCTGGGAACACTATCAGGAAGACGACGACCGCATGCGCAGCGCCAAGCAGCTTTGCAAGCGCGATAATGGCCCCAGCAGCATCGAAGGCGTTCCTATTCCCGGTGTCGGCCCGCAATATGGCCTTGCGGATGCTTTGAGCCAGGGCTGCTTGCCAGCATCGTCCTACGCCGCTGATTCCTTTCAAACTCCCAACGGGGAATCTTTGTCGTTTGTGCAGGGCGTTATCTTCTTGAGCCGCGCTGCGAATATCGATCCTTATGCCAGTACGACGCAATCGACCAATCTCAGGGTCATCGAATCTGCCGTCGAGCCCGCATACAAGGCGAAGAACGACATATTGGAGTTCAATGCGGACTACGCGATAACGCCCGCGCTGACTTTCACCTCGCAAACCGGATTCAATCACGACTTTCTTTATTCAACCGAAGACTATAATCGCTTCAATACCGCCGCGGGCTTTTTTATTCCGAGTACTCCTGCCGCTCCTTATCCCAAACCGCCCACCGATAGCCAAACTCTATTTCCCAGCCGAGGACAGATAGACGCAAACGGTGTGTTCTGCGATCCCCAGCTTGGGTGCAGCGACAGGCTGGTCGGAGAAGATCTGGTATCAACGAGAGCATGGCAGTTGAGCCAGGAATTCCGGCTCAGTTCGAATTTGACTGGTCCGCTTAATTTCAGCTTGGGCGGAAACTATCTGCACTATGAAGTTGATGAGAGCTATTACGTTTTCATCAACGCTCTAACTTTTCTTCAAAGCGTGGTCCAAGGTAACAATCTACCCGCGTGGTCGTCCGGTAACATAGACAATCACGAATGCTTGGGCGGCTACTTCACCGTCAATCCGGCAGTGGCGAGCCCACGTCCTTTCCAGTGCGGCTATATCGATCCAAATCCCATCTCCAGTTTGAATGGGAACGGCCATAATTATTTTCGTAGTCACAATCCATATGTTCTCAACTCTTACGCTGGCTTTGGCGAGGCCTATTACAATATCACTCCAGACCTGAAATTTACTGGCGGCGTGCGCTGGACTGATGACCAAAAGCATTTCCCGATGATCCCCAGCATGCTGCTCATAAGAGGGTGGGGTTATCAGGTGGGAGATGTTGTCGATCAGGAATGGAGCGAGGTCACAGGTCGTGCCGCAGTCAATTGGACGCCGAAACTCAACTTCACCGATCAGACGCTGATATATGGATCGTTCGCGCACGGGTACAAAGCCGGCGGCGCCAACCCGCCCGGCGCCACGCTGCTAAAGAACTCTCCTACCGATTACGGTGCTTTCCAGCCCACCCATCCACTGACTTTTGCACCGGAATTTATCAATGCCTACGAGTTGGGAACGAAGAATACGCTGTTAGACGGAGCCCTGACATTGAATGGCGGTCTCTTCTATTACGATTACAAGGGCTATCAGATTTCGCAGATCATCGATCGCACATCGGTCAACATCAACATCGATGCAAAAGTGCAGGGCGCAGAACTGGAGGCCGCCTATGAACCGGTCCCCGGTCTGCGTTTCAATTTCGCCGGCGGCTGGGAACATTCGCGCATCGACAACGGCCAGGGCGCAATAGATCTGATGGATCGCACAGCCGGCCGCACCGATTGGTTGGTCCTCAAGCCGACGATCACACGCGCATCGAACTGCATTATTCCGGCTTATGTTGTTTCGCAGGCCGTCGCGGCGGGCGATTCAAACGCCATCTTCTACACTGGCAATGGCAGCGGCGGGACGCTGGGATCCCTAATCTCCGCCTGTCAGACCGCTTACGACGGAGGTTTTGATCCTCTTACCAATCTGACGTACCACCAAAATCCAACTGTAGTAGATACGGCCAGCGGCACATTCCCGAGCAATCTTCCTCCTGGATATGTTGGCTTCGATCCGCTCGCGGGCACACCGGACGACCCTTATACGGGGCAAAATATCTCCAACGGCCATGACTATGGGCCTGCGCCCAACAACGGTCAGGGTTTTTCAAAGAACTTGGGCGGCAACGAATTGCCGAACACACCGCCGTTCACGGTATCCGCAGGCGCGCAGTACACGGTGCCTGTCACCAACGATTGGGCGGCCACTCTGCGGGCCGACTACTACTGGCAGGATTATTCCTGGGCACGGATCTTTAACGACAATCCGTACGATCGTTTACGCGGCTACACCAATATCAATCTGTCTTTGATACTGACGAGCCAGAACGGCTGGCAGGTGATGCTCTACGACAAGAACGTGTTCAACACCACCGACATCACCGGCACCTTCCTCAACAGCGATGACAGCGGGCTCACAACCAACGTGTTCATGACCGATCCCAGGTTGATTGGCATCCGCGTCACGAAGAACTGGTAAGGGGGAAGCAATGAGCGAACTGATAAACACACGCGGCAACGAAGCCAACTTCCGCAAACGCCTTCTTTCTACCGCCTGCTGCGCCGCCATCGTGACGGTCATCTCCGCCGAAGCCGCGGAGGCAGATGGTGTAAATCGCCCCACCGTCTGGATTGAGCTGGGCGCCCAGGTGGAACGTATGGGCAGCGTTCAGCAATCTTTCGAGCCGCCTTTCGTCGACAATCTGGAGGCGCTCGGATTTGCCTCTGTTTCGAGCGTCCAACGCCCGCCGCGTTATGCAATTGGCGGGGAGGGGGGGATAACGTTTTCGCCCTCAGGCTCGGATTGGGTTTTCTCCGCGAACATACGCTATGGACGCGCGAACGGCGCGGAAGCCCGCTCTCAAGCGTTTGCAACCTCGGTAGTGAAACAGAAGAAGTTGGGTGGAGTGGTCGTTTACACCAATATTTTTCCAGCACCTCACTTGAACGCCTCCTCTGAGGACCGAGAAAGTCATGCCGTCTTGGATTTCCAAGCTGGCAAGGACGTTGGTTTAGGATTGTTCGGATCGTCCACGGTCTCGTTTGGTGTGCGGTTCGCACAATTCTCATCCCGTAGAAACGATGCGTTCAATGGCGATCACGGTCGGCATCAATTCGGTACCGATTTTAAGTACACGATTATCCAGACCAATCACCGTTACTATGGTTCAGCCGAAGCGGCACAGAGTTTCCACGGTATTGGACCTTCTCTTTCAATTGCGGCGTCGACGCACCTGTTCGGTCATCGCGATGAAAGCGAGGTAACGTTTGATTGGGGCCTCAATGGCGCTGTCTTGTTCGGTCGCCAAAAAATCGAAGGCGACGTTAATGCAACCGGCATCCAGTATAAAACAGGGTTGGGTCAAAAGGCGCCCCATTACAACAGGCCATTTTCGAGCTATCGCAACCATCCCGCTCCACTGGATAGAGCGCGCTCCGTGACTGTGCCGAATCTTGGTGCATTCGCGGGCTTCTCGTTCAACTACGCCGCGGCCAAAGTTAGCCTCGGTTATCGCGCGGATTTCTTTTTCAGCGCGATGGACGGCGGATTGGACGCCCGCAAAACATACGACCGTAATTTTTACGGCCCGTTTGCGACAATTAGCATTGGACTTGGCGGATAAAGTTCTATCGGGGGCGGGCACGAAGAAAGGCGGCGGGGCATTCCGCCGCCTTTTCATATGCGTCCTCTAAATCTCTTAATTGCTATCAGCGCGCTCTGGAAAAACCTTCCTCTACCGAAACCTTTCGAGAAGTTTACTTGGCGACCGCGCAATGATTCGCGAAGGCCAATATTTTTCGCATGAGTAATTCGTGCGCGTGCAATCGTCAGTTTCGACAATGACAACCGGTCGCATGTCGCAATCGACAGGCTGACCGCAGCGCGCGTTTCCCGCTTTATGACCAGGCACTCTGGTTTGGGGGAACGTCATGTTGCAACTCATCACAAACTCATCCTATGCGGATTTCGCTGATGCTCTCGTCGAAATGTTTCAACTCCGCGCACGCGTCTTCAGTGACCGGCTCGGCTGGGAGGTATCCGTCATCGATGGCATGGAGAAGGATCGGTATGACGATCTCAAACCGGCCTATCTCCTGCAACGGGATCGCGACGGACGTGTGTGCGGTTGCGTGCGTCTTCTGCCGACCACTGGTCCCACCATGTTGCGCGATACGTTTCCGCAATTGTTACACGGCGCGCCGATGCCGTGCGACGCACGCATCTGGGAGACCAGCCGCTTTGCGATCGACGCGCCCGCCGCTTCTGCCGTTGGCGCTGGCGGTGCGGCCATTCTCACCTACGAACTGTTCGCGGGCGTCGTCGAATTCGGTCTCGCCAACAACCTCACGCACATTGTGACCGTCACCGATGCGCGTCTCGAACGCATCTTGCGGCGCTCGAACTGGCCGCTACAACGCATGGGCGACACCGTCGAGATCGGCGACACTCGCGCGGTCGCAGGACTGCTCGACATTTCTTCGGATGTTCTGGCGCGGCTGAGAAGCCGCAGCGGTCTGAAGGGGCCTGTATTGTGGGTGCCAGTTTCGCCGACGCCGTCCGCGTGATCCGGCCATGACAAACGCAGATGAAACTTTCCGCCTGCCGGACTGGACAGACGAGCGCGCCTATGATTACACCGCACGTCTCGCCCGTCGCGAATGGGCCTGGGAATTCCTGCGGCGCAACGCCGACTTCCGTATCGCGTGGCGCGCCGCACAGCTCGAATACGGCCTCGTCGGTTACGACGCCGGCACAACCATGATCCTGTCGCAGCACGAGCGTCCCAGTCTCGAAGCCTGGGGGCTGCTCTATGCGACCGCGCCCGATCAGGATGCGCGCATCGCGTCCGTGTTCTGGTCGCCGGATGTGTATATGGGGGTCTTGCGGCTCACGGCGTTTCCGCTCAGCGCCCGGATCGACGCCACACCGTTTCTGCTGCGCGACATTTCCTGTGCGTCGGTGCTGCTGGAGATTCCCAATGCACCGCAGCACCTTCTCTTTGCCGATGACGGCCGCGGCCTTCAGCTCGTCGTCGAAGGTGCCGACGTGCTGCGCCCCGTGCGGCTGATGAACAACAGCGCGCCCGATGCCGCGCGCGCCGGCGCGCAGCTTCGCGCGCTCCACTGTTTCAACGATCTGCGTCTGACCGGACGATTGAACATCTCCAGCTTGCAGCGCGATCCGTTGACGTTGCGATTGCGTCACGTCTTGCGCGTGCTCGATGGCAGCCTGTCCGGTGCGCCTTTTCAGGACATCGCGCGTGCCGTGTCGCCGACCGATTTTTCCGCCGAAGGATGGAACGGACGGGCCGGCGGGATGCGCGACCGCATCCGCCGCGCCCTGCGCCGGGGATGCCATCTGATGAAGGACGGCTACCGGGCTCTGCTCTCCTAACGGGCGCGAGCCGGATTCCCGTCTCCCTTTTCGGGGATGTCCCGGTTGATGAGATGGCGGAAGCCGTCGCCGGTGGAGAACCAGCGCGCCCGGCTCAAATGGCTTTCCAGCCGTCTCCGGGCCCGTTCGGGCTCCGCGTCCGCGTCGATGCCCAGGAACTCCTTGCAGATCGCAGCGAAGGGCACGTTGGATGCCTGGGCGTTCAGGAGGTTCATGTAGAGGCGGAAGTGCGCCTCGTCATAGGCCGTCAGGGCGTCTTCCGAGGGCGTCTGGTCGGCCAGTTCGATCGTCGCGTGTCCCATGCCCGCTCCCCTTAAAACCCTTTGGAGCCGAAGCTTTCGGCCTCTCACCAACTATATTTGTTAAAAAGTATAGTTGGTATCCTGCTGACTGTCGCGCATGGACATGCGCGCCCTCATCGGGGACAATCTGAAGCGGTATCGCCACCGCGCCGGACTGACCCAGGAACAACTCGCCGATCTCTCCGGCTTCAGCCAGTTCTATATCACAGGACTGGAGCGCGGGCGGCGCAATCCGACACTGATTACGGTCTACGAGCTTGCCACTGCCCTTGGCGTCAGTCATGTCGATCTTGTTCGTCCCACGCGAGCCTGGCTTAAGGCACAATCCAAAGCTGTAACCGCAAAGCGCCGCGGCCCGAAGTCCACGCGCCGCCGCGCAGGCTGAGTCGCCGCTATGCCCCAAGCGTAACCGGCAGAATATCGGATTTTTCGATATTGGGAAATCCGATTTACTTACGTCGCCGCACTTTAGAGACAGCGCGGCGTGTGGATTGGGCCCAAACAGCACAAGATCGTCGGCCGTCACCTGGCCGACTTGCGCCAACAAGCCAAGCTCACCCAGTCCGGTCTCGCCGGCCTGCTGCACAAGCCCCAATCCTTTGTCTCTGCGGTCGAGAACGGCCAGCGCCGGGTCGATCTTCTGGAGTTCGTGAGCATCGTGCGCGCCCTCGGCGGCGATCCCCAATCCGTTGCCGGGAAGATCTTCGCCGCGCTCTCGGCCACCACGCCGGCAAAACGGCGGAAAATACGACCCTGACGACAAAGGCGACGAACCCAGCCGCGTGAGCGGAAGATTTGCCCGCAAGTAGCGGGCGGCTGCGCTGCGCGCATCGGGCTCTCGCGAGTCGAACCCGGCGAAGGGCCGGTTTCGCCCCCTGATGGGGCGTCGATCCCTGCCGCGGTTCCAGGGCGGCGTCGGCGCTGCCGCGCCGACACTTATATAAGTGCATTCCCCTTTCGCGAGCCGGGCGGCGCTCCGGCTTAGTCCAAAGCGCGTGCTACTGCGCGCAATCCCTCGCGTGGGGTCTCCCCGCGTCTCGCTAAAGCTGCGACGCCGCCTTCGGCGGCCCTTCGGGCGGGTGATCCCCCTCCCCACGCGAGGGACAAGCTCGCGGGCCGCAAAATCCATTTTCTCTGTTTGTGCGACCCGCGGGTTGCGCGCGCACGCGCCCCGAACTGCGCCGGAAAAACACGCCGCCCACCCCGCTTTCGGGGAATTGCGGTGCGAGGTCCGAGCAGGAGGCGAATGTGAGCCAGACCCATCAGCAGCAGGAATGCGGAGCGTCCCGTATTTCCCTTTACGAAGAAATCACCGGAAAGATCGTCAAGGAACTGGAAGCGGGCACCGTCCCATGGGTCAAACCATGGGCATCTTCCAATGCACCACTTGGAATGCCGCGCAGCGCATCGACACGGAAATTTTATTCCGGTGTCAATGTTCTGGTTCTCTGGATGGCCGTCATCGAACACGGCTACGGCGCGCAGGAATGGTTGACCTTCCGGCAGGCGCAGAGCTTGGGCGGCACCGTCCGCAAGGGCGAACATGGCGTCACCATCTGCTATGCCGACAGCTTCATTCCCAAGGGCGAACGCGAGCGTGCAAGAGAGCAGGGCGAAGACCCGAACGCGGTTCCGTTTCTCAAACGCTTCACCGTGTTCAATGTCGAACAGTGCGACGGCTTGCCGGAACACATCCGGCCCAAACCGAGCATCCTTTCCGAAATCCAACTTAGCCCAGACGCGGAACGCCTCATCACCGCAACCTGCGCCCGCATTGTCGAAGGCGCAGGCGAAGCATTCTACCATCGTGGCGACGATCTCATCCGCATCCCATCACGCGAGACCTTCGTTTCGACAAGCGATTTCTACTGCACAGTCTTACATGAACTCGGCCACTGGACGGCGCATCCCACCCGTCTTGCTCGCGACCTGCAAAACCGTTTCGGCTCCGAAGCCTATGCCCGCGAAGAACTGATAGCAGAACTCACGAGCGCGTTTCTCTGCGCCCATCTGGGCATCGTTCCGCAAGTGCGTCACGCCGATTATCTCGGTCACTGGCTGCAAATCCTCAAATCCGATCCCCGCGCGATCTTTCACGCGGCGAGTCAGGCGAGCAAAGCGAGCGATTTCATCCTCGCCTTTCGCCACCCCGAACAGCCGTCCGCCTGAACGCGGACGGTTCGCGCCCAACGCGCGCGGGGCGATGAACGCGCGCTTTTCTCAAGGAGCAGTGTCATGGAATTGAAGACTATCCCTATCGAACAGTTGCATATCTCCAAACTCAACATGCGGTACGGCAGGAAAAACCCGGACGTGTCCGATATTCTGCCGAGCGTGCGCGAGAAGGGCATCCTTCTGCCGCTGATCGTCAGACCGGAGGATGACGGTTTCGGCGTGATCGCGGGCGGCAGGCGTTACCGCTGCGGCGAGATTATCAGGGAGGAAGGCACCCCGTTCGCGCCACCGCTTTGCGCCGTGATGGGCGAAGGCGACGATGCCGAAGCGATAGAGATTTCGCTGATCGAGAATTTCGCGCGGCGCGATCCCGATCCGTTCAGCGAATACGAAACCTTCGCCCGGCTGGTCAAAGCCGGGCGCAGTGTGGATGGCATCGCCGCGACCTTCGGCGTCACGCCGCAGACGGTCAAACAGCGATTGGCCCTCGCCAATCTCCTGCCGAAGATCAAGGACGCCTATCGCGCCGAAGACATCGACGACGAGACGGTTCAGCACCTCACCATGGCGACCAAGGCGCAGCAGAAGGAATGGCTGGCGTTATATGAGAGCGAGGACGGGAATGCGCCGACCGGCTCCTCTCTCAAACGCTGGCTGTTCGGCGGGGCCTCGATTTCCACCACGGCGGCGCTGTTTGCGCTCGATCAATACACGGGTCAGATCGTCAACGACCTGTTCGGCGAAGAAAGCTATTTCGCCAATGCGGAGACCTTCTGGGAAGCACAGAGCGCCGTCATCGACGCCAAGGCGGAGGCGTTGCGCGAAGCCGGATGGAGCGAAGTGATTGTCCTCGAACAGGGCACGACCTTCTCACCCTGGGGTTACGAGAAGACCGCCAAAACCAAGGGCGGCAAGGTCTTTGTGGAAATCGCCTATAGCGGTCAGGTGAAATTCCACGAAGGCTGGATCACCAAGAAAGAGGCGGAGAAAACGGCGCGCGCCGACGCGAAAGCAGCGGCCAAAGCCGATCCCGAAAAGTCCGCAGGCGTCAAACCGCAGATGACGCAGGCGATGGAGAATTACGTCGAACTCTACCGCCACGGTATCGTGCGGCTCGCGCTGTTGCGCGATCCGAACGTCGCGCTGCGGCTCATGGTGGCCCATGCGCTGGCCCCCACTGGCAACTGGTCGGTCTCGCCCGATCCGTTGCGCGCCCGCTCGACGGACATCGACGCCAACCTCCGCAAGAGAGCGGCATTTGTTGCGTTCGAATCCGAGTATGCGGCGGTCGTGACCCTTCTCGATCTTCCGAAGCAGCATGACACGGTGGATGTGTTCGCCCGGTTGCTTGCGCTGACCGATGAGGAGGTACTGCGGATCGCGGCCTTCGCCATGGCGCTGACCTTGGCCGTGGGCGATACCGCAGTGGAAGCGGCAGGCCTGCGTCTCAACGCAACCGCCGCCGAACTCTGGCAACCTGATGATTTGTTCTTCGAACTCATCAGGGACCGGCCAACGGTCAATGCCGTGCTGGCGGAGGTGGCGGGAAAATCCGTCGCCAAGTCGAACAAGGACGAGAAGGTGAAGTCTCAGAAGAAGATTGTCCGCGATTGTCTCACAGGTGAGAACGGACGCTCGAAAGTCGAAAATTGGCTTCCCGGCTGGATGCAGTTCCCGTTCAAGCCCTACGGCAAGGGTGCTTCGCGCATTGCCGCTGCGGCCAAGGACGCCGCCAAGGCGCTGCATATATAAGTGCAAATGGGCGGCGGGAAACCGCCGCCCGTCCTACTTCCGGGCGCGCGTTTTGCGCGCCGCGTTCTTGGATTTTCTTTGTCCCAATCCGAACGATTTCGCGAGCGATGATCGCCGCGCCGCATAGTTCGGCGCGGTCATCGGATAGTCGGATGGCAGTTTCCACTTCGCGCGATAGTCTTCCGGCGTCATCCCGAAACGATTGCGCAAATAGCGTTTGAGCGTCTTGAGACGCTTGCCGTCTTCCAGACAGACGAGGAAGTCCGGTGTGATCGACACCGGGATCGCGACCGCCGGAGCATGCTCGCCTTCGCCCGCCGCAAGCCCCGCAAACGCATGATGCACCGCCCTGAGCAGCGTTTCCATGTCCTTCACCGGCACCGGATTGTGCGCCACATAGGCACTCACAACCTGGCTCGTCAGATCGAGCGGCGTGTGGGATTCGCGCATCTTCTCCCCGGCTTTTGCGTGTTTCACCATGCGGAAACCGTTGGCGCAAGCGACTTGGATCACACCCGATAACATGACGGTTCGGTCATCTCTGCTGCCATCGCAAACACGACCAATCCCTCGCTTGTGGCTTGAACCTATGGGACCGTCCGGCCCTCCCCGAAACCATCGCGTCGAACAAATTTCCCCGCGCTGTCGCGCTCCTCGCGGCCCAAATTTGTTCGCCGCTCAAGTGTCGGGTGCCGGAGCGGCCCCATGAACGGTTCGCCATCGCGAGGGATGGTCCTTCGCGAACAGCAGTGGAGAACCATCATGTCTTCGATTGGACAAGTCACGCGCCAACCCAACGGCTCCTACAAGGGGCACCTGAAAACGCTCGCCTTCCGGGCAGCGGTCAGCATCGTTCCCAACGCCGACAAGAAAACCGACGAACAGCCCGACTATCGGGTGATTGCCGGTGGCGTGGAGATAGGTGCCGGGTGGCGGAAACTCGGTGAAAGCTCCGGTCAGGAATATGTGAGCTTGAGCCTTTCCGATCCGTCTTTCGGGCCGCAGAAGCTCTACGCCAATCTCGGCCGCGCTGCCGGGCAGGATGACGACGATCTCTTCGCCATCATCTGGAATCCGCTGAAGTGACGTGACGCGAAGCTCCCGCGCATCCGCGCGGGAGCTTCTTGCCTATCGCGTACAGCGCGCGGCACGGCGCGGTGCGAATTTGCCGTCACGCCATATTCGCCCTCCCTCCGCCTTCCCGGAATCGCGCATAGACTCGCGATGAGCGCGGACGACGAAGACGACAGCGCAAACGAGCGCGCGGCCATCGCGCGCAAAGGCAGCCCGTTCCTCAACACCGGACAAGCCGCACATTATCTCGGCCTCTCGCACCGCAAGCTCGAAGAAATGCGCGAAGAGGGGATCGGACCGATCTATCGCAAGCACGGCAACGCCGTCCGCTATCACATCAACGATCTCGACGCCTGGTCCGAAGCCTCCAAACGCGCCCACACCGGGCCTCTTCCGTCGCCGCGGAGGCCACGTTGAGAACCCGAAGACGCAATTGGAGACTGCGGAATTTTCTCTCGACACCAGCAACGGTCGCGCTCTGCGGTGCGGTTGCCATCGCAGCACTCGGCAACACGCCGTCACCGCGCCAGGCGTTGTTCGTTTGGAATGCAACCGCCAGCGCACCTGTCGGGCTTTATCGCGTCACGCACGGTCGCGCGCTATCGCGCGGCGACCTGGTGCTGGCCGTTCCGACCCCGGCGCTCGCCGCTTTCGCGGACGCCCGCGGCTACCTTCCCATGCGCGTGCCGCTCGTCAAACGCATCGCCGCTGTCGCGGGCGATGACGTTTGCGCACGCGGCAACGCGATCTTCATCGATGGCCGCTTTGCCGCTGCGCGGCTCGCGGCCGATCGTGAAGGCCGTCCGCTTCCCTCATGGAGCGGATGCCGGACGCTTCGCTCCGGCGATGTGTTTCTGCTGATGCCGGATGCGCGCGCGTCTTTTGACGGACGGTATTTCGGCCCGACGACTATTTCGGACATCGCTGGCACGCTGGAGCCGCTATGGACTTACTGAACGCCGCTTGCGCCCTGTTCGTGGCTGCCGGTTGTGCCGCGTCCCCTACCGTTGCGCCGGCTCCCGCCACCCAGCAGCGCATCGCGCAATGGGACGGCTTCATCGATGAAGCGGCCCGACGCTTCGATCTTCCGCGAGTCTGGATTCGCGGCGTGATGGCTCGGGAAAGTGCGGGTTTCACGATCTGGAACGGCAAGCCGATCACTTCGGCCAAGGGCGCGATGGGCCTGATGCAGCTCATGCCCGACACCTGGGCGGAGATGCGAGCGCGGCTGCATCTGGGCAACGATCCTTACGATCCGCACGATAACATCGTGGCGGGTGCTGCCTATCTGCGCGACATGGCCGACCGTTTCGGCACCAGCGCTTTCGCCGCCTACAATGCCGGGCCGGGACGCTACGCCGCCTATCTGAATGGCCGTGCGACGCTGCCCGAAGAAACCCGTGCCTATCTCGACCGGCTCACACTTCCAGCGCCAGCGCCCGATACGCACAGCGCGCGCAATGCGTTGTTCGTCGTCAACACCGTTTCAATGGCGGTGGTGTCTCGGACATCATCGCCTGCCGTCGATGCCAGCCATGAACTGTTCGTGCCGCTTTCGGCGTCCGCGCCATAGCATTTATGCTCTTGGGAAAACCCAAGCCGCGCCGCTCCTCGCATGGGAACGACATATCGCAGTCTCACCTGAGAGAAAGGGGGCCTCGGCTTTCCAATCGTATCAGTCGGGACGAAGCGGCCGTCAAGGATGCGCGGTGCCCCCAATTTTGCCGAGCGCAAGGAGCGCGCCAAAGGCGCGCCGGTTTTTTGATTCGCTCGACAAAATCGGTTCCCCCACGCCCCGCGAAGCGGCGGCTTCGCCGTCCTTGACCGCCACTTCGCCGACCGAGGGCAGAGCCTGTCCTCGACCAAGAGGACGGCAACCACGGAGAATCCCATGCATACGATGGACGACTGCGAATACGAATATCCCGAACGCCACGGCTTCACCTACGTCATCTATTCGACCGAAAATGACAGGCCCGAAGAGGTGCTGGTGTGGTGCGAAACCGACACGTTCTGGAAGGCGGACATCGCATTCGCAATCCTCAAATTCTACCGCGAGAAGCTCAGAATCGATCATGTGACGCTCATCAACGAAGATACCGGCACCGTGCTGCGGTACGACGGCACGCGCTGAAATCGACACCGGGAGCGGCGTTTTGCGGCGCCGCTCCCCCGAAAACAGCTTCCCAAAGCCATCAAAACTTATCTCCAAAGCATCGTTCCGGGCTTGGAAAAGCAGCCTGCAACACGCCAGAAACCCGATCCAATCTCGTTGTTTTTCGTGCGCCAGGAGAACGAAAAGGCTCCCGACGAGAACAACAATTCGTCGGTGGGATTCGAAAATTCAGATCACCAGCCAGCAAACCTCTTTGTCCCGCTGAGTTCATCGCCCCCGCAGTCTCACCGTTGAGATTTTCAGGAAACGCCGGGAATTTTTGCGATGAGCAGCGCAGAGAAGACCAAGGCAAGATGTAAAGAGTGGTCCCTGCACAAGTGCAGGGACTTGTCTGCACATCTGAATTTCTGGTCCCGCGCGCAAGCGGCGTGGGACCAAGCATTTGCAAGCGTTTGAACTGCCACGAGGCGTTGGGACCATTTGGATTTGCGCCCGTTTCAGAGCTTGAATCGATTGCTTTTCCAGTGAGTGCAAGCCGTGGACGATGACGATTTCCAACCAAAGCTGGGACGAATCCGTTCGACAGGGACGCGAAATGAGAAAACCTATTTGCAGCGTGTCCTGCACTCCGCGGCACGCGCGGGCGGCCGGTTCGCAAAGACCAACCGCGGCTTCGACGGCAGCCGCATCGGTCGCGGCGCCGGCGTTGCCCGCATATTGCGATCGCGCGACCGCTTTGCGGCCTTTCGCAGCCGCCGCGTTGCGGTCAAGGCGCGCATCGTCAAGCTCGCGGGCAGGGGGTTAGCGGCCGCGCGGGCGCATCTGAGATACATCCAGCGCGATGGGGTTACACGTGACGGCCAGCCCGGCTCCCTCTACGACCGCGAGAGCGACAAGGTGGACCGCAAGAGCTTCATCGACAGGGCCGAAGGAGACCGGCACCAGTTCCGCTTCATCGTCTCGCCGGAAGACGGGGCGCAATACGACGACCTCAAGCCGTTCGTCCGCAAATTGATGGACCGGATGGAAAAGGATCTGGGTACGAAACTCGATTGGGTGGCGGCCGATCATTACAACACCGGCCACCCGCATTCGCATATCGTGGTGCGCGGCAAGCGCGACGACGGCCGCGATCTCATCATCGCCCGCGAATACATTACCCACGGTCTGCGCGAGCGCGCCGCCGAGATCGTCAGCCTCGACCTCGGACCGCGTTCGGAACTGGAGAACCAGGATCGGCTGCGCCACGAAATGGAACAGGAACGCTTCACCAGCCTCGACCGCGATCTGTTGAAACACGCGGACGCCGACCTGCAGGTGACGCCAGCCCATCGCGATCCCTTCCGCCAGATGCTGAGAGCCGGACGCCTCAAGAAGCTCGAACGTCTCGGCCTGGCGGTGGAGATCGAACCGGGACGCTGGCGGCTTGCGTCCGATTTGCAGACGACCTTGCGCGCGATGGGCGAGCGCGGCGACATCATCAAAACGATGAACCGCGATCTCAGCCGCTTGGCGCAAGTGCAATCCGACTATGCGATTTACGACCCTCAGGCTTCTGATGCGGAACGGTTGGTTGGGCGTGTCGCGGCGCAAGGTCTCTCCGACGAACTGCACGACCGGCGCTATCTGATACTTGAGGGTGTCGATGGTCGAGCGCACTACGTCGAACTGGGGTTCACGGAACGATCGGCCTATCCCGACGAAGGCGGCATCGTCGCCATCACGGCGTCGAACCAGACCTCGAAAGCCGCGGACCGAACTGTTGCACAGATCGCTGCCGGAAATGGTGGACGCTACAGCGTGGCGATTCACATGGCGCACGATTCATCCGCCTCCCAGCCCTTCATCGCATCCCATCTGCGGCGCCTGGAAGCGTTGCGCAAAGGCGGCCTTGGTATTAAGCGGGGTACGGACGGCACCTGGACGATTGCCCCGGACCACGTGGTTCGTGCGGAAATTTTCGAGCGGGCACAGGTGAGGTTTTGCCCGGTGCAAATCGAATTGCTTTCTCCGGTTTCCATCGAGCGACAGGTTTCCGCCATCGGCGCGACTTGGCTGGATCGCGAATTGACTACTCCAACACTCAAGCCGGAGAACGAAGGCTTCGGCCGAGAGATGCGCGAAGCACTGGACAGGCGCCGGCAATGGCTTCTCGCCGAGAACTTCGCCCGCGAGGCCAATGGGCGGGTAACATATCCGGGAAGAATGCTTTCAGACCTGCAACGCGCGGAGCTGGCAATAGCAGGTGGAGAGATTGCTGCCAGACAGGGAAAGCCGTTTGTCGAAGCGAAGCGAGGCAACACTGTCGCCGGCATCTACAAACGCCGGATCGATCTGGCGAGCGGGCGCTTCGCCGTGATCGAAAATGACAGAACTGTCACGCTGGTTCCGTGGCGGCCGGTGCTGGAGCGCAATCTCGGCAAGGAAGTTTCCGGCATCGCACGCGGCGAAACGATCTCGTGGACATTGGGAAAGCAGCGAGGTGGGCCGTCGCTTTGAGCCAGAAAGTTTGTAGCGTCGGACCGATACTCGAACGCGCCACACTTTCCCCACTTCGTTCAATGGCCGCGGGCTTCCGCGCGGTATTCTGCGGCTCCGCCGTAAGCAAGCGTGATTGCCGAAATTTCCGTTCCGACCGACTCCTTGTCGCGTTCTGGAGCGGCCTTCGTGACACCCACAAAATTCCTCATTGGGCAAATCCTGTTCGTCTTTGCGATTGCGATTGGCGGGGTGTGGTTTGCTACCGAATGGACAGCCTGGCATCTGGGGTTTCAGGCGCAATTGGGCGTGCCGTGGTTCAGGGTGTTCTCGTTTCCGTTCTATTACCCGTGGCGTCTGTTCGAGTGGTGGTATGCCTATGACGCCTATGCGCACGAGGCTTTTAACAAAGCGGGCGCCATCGCCGCGACCAGCGGATTTCTAGGTTGCGCCGTTGCCGTCATCGGATCTCTGTGGCGCGCGCGTCAGGTCGGCCATGTCACGACTTACGGATCGTCACGTTGGGCGAATTCCCTAGAGGTCCGTAAAGCCGGGCTGCTCAAGCCTTTCGGCGTCTTTCTCGGCCAACTCGACGACGAATATCTCCGTCACAACGGCCCCGAACACGTCATGGCGTTTGCTCCCACCCGTTCCGGCAAGGGCGTGGGGCTCGTCGTGCCGACGTTGCTGTCATGGAACGAAAGCGTCGTCATTCACGACATCAAGGGCGAGAACTGGCAGCTCACAGCCGGGTGGCGTGAACAGTTCTCGCACTGCATTCTGTTCAACCCGACCGATGCGCGCAGCGCCCGCTACAATCCACTCCTCGAAGTCCGCAAGGGGGCGAATGAAGTTCGCGATGTACAGAACATCGCCGATATTCTCGTCGATCCCGAAGGTGCTCTCGAACGGCGCAACCATTGGGAGAAGACCAGTCACGCTTTGCTGGTCGGAGCCATTTTGCATGTCCTCTATGCGGAGGAAGAAAAGACCTTAGCGCGGGTCGCAAGTTTTCTATCCGACCCGTTGCGCTCCTTCGAGCACACGTTGCGTGCCATGATGGCGACCAACCATCTCGGCACGCTCGAAAAGCCGATGGTGCATCCCGTTGTTGCGTCCGCCGCCCGCGAAGTCCTCAACAAATCGCACAACGAACGCTCCGGCGTGTTGTCCACGGCCATGTCGTTTCTGGGGCTTTACCGCGATCCGACGGTCGCGAAAGCAACTTCGTCCTGCGATTGGCGCATTGCCGACTTGATGGACGCCGAAAACCCGGTGTCGCTCTATCTGGTCATTCCGCCATCGGACATCTCACGCACCAAGCCGTTGGTCCGTCTCATCCTCAACCAGATCGGGCGGCGTCTCACCGAAAAGCTCGAAGGCGATCCCGCCAAGCGCCGCAGGCATGAATTGCTGATGATGTTGGACGAGTTTCCGGCGTTGGGACGGTTGGACTTCTTCGAGACCGCGCTTGCCTTCATGGCGGGATACGGCATCCGGGCTTACCTCATCGCACAAAGCCTCAATCAGATCTCCAAGGCATATGGCGAGAACAATTCCATCTTGGACAACTGCCACGTCCGCATTGCGTTTTCGTCCAACGACGAGCGCACGGCGAAGCGCATATCGGATGCGCTCGGCATGGCTACCGAATTGCGCGCGCAACGCAACTATGCCGGTCACCGGCTTTCGCCTTGGCTCGCTCACGTCATGGTTTCCCGGCAGGAGACGGCACGTCCCCTGTTGACGCCGGGCGAGGTGATGCAACTTCCGCCTTCGGACGAACTGGTGCTGATCTCCGGTCTGCCGCCGATCCGCGCCAAGAAACTGCGCTATTACCAGGACGAGAATTTCATCTCGCGCGTATCGCCGGCGCCGGCGCTTAAGGGCGGGCCATACCAAGACAAACCCGATCCGCGTCTCGACGACTGGAGCGGCCAGGTACGCGGCGTACACGCAGAACTGCTTCTGGCGGCGGAAGCAGCGGACGCCTCCGACGAAAGCCCTCTCCAGCAACAGCAGGCGCCGGGCCACAGCAACGAGAGCGAGAACACAGCTCCTGCTGCGGACGAGCTCAACGATGAAGCGCGCGTTCAGAGTGAAGAACCTGTGCTCGATGACCTCCGCAGCGCCCACGCATTGAACGAATCCGATTTGCGCCCGTCGGTCGACGACGACCTCATTCCTTCATTCTGAGATAGACGATGAAGAGAATTCGCCACGCTCTTTATTTCGACGAGAAGCTTTCCAAGCGGCTTGAGGTGCTTGCCGACAAACCGGGTGCCACCATGTCGAACGTGGTCAACGATGCGTTGCGGGATTACTTCGAGCGCAAAGGCGCCGACGCATTGGACGACCGCTTTGGCGAACGTCTCGACGGCATCGCCAAGCGGCTCAACCTGATCGAGCGCGACCAGCGCGTCACGCTCGAAAGTCTCGCGCTCTACATTCGCTATCAACTGATGGTGTCGCGTCCTGTCCCAGACGCGCAAGCGGCCGCGCTGCAAGCGCTTGGCAACCAGCGGTTCCAGACCTTCATTGAGGAAGTCGGCCGCAGGATCGCCACCGGCAAGGGCACGATTTTCGATCTAGCCGCCAAGCCAAAGGCCTCTCAATGACCGACCACACGGAAAGCCGCGAACGCCAGCGCACCATGCTCAAGAGCGCCATGGGGCCGCGAATTGCCGCAGCATTGGCCGATCCTGCTGTCATCGAAGTGATGGTGAACCCTGACGGCACCTTGCGCGTTGATCGCCTTGGTGAAGGCCGGATTGATTTGGGCCTTCGGATTGCTCCGGCAGCGACGGAGCGGATCATCCGTCTGGTCGCATCACACCTGCGACTGGAAGTTCACGCCAATAGCCCAATCGTCAGTGCCGAATTGCCCTCGCTAGGCGACGGCGTAGCCGGCGAGCGGTTTGAAGGGCTTCTGCCGCCGGTGGTGACGGCGCCGTGCTTCGCTATCCGCAAGCCCGCTGCGAAGATTCACACGCTGGGCGACTATGTGGACGCCCACATCCTGACCGTCAACGACGCGGCCTGGCTTCAGAACGCCGTCACCGCTCGCAAGAACATCCTGATCGCGGGCGGCACCAGCTCCGGCAAAACAACGCTTGCCAACGCTCTACTGGCCGAGATCGCCCATCGGGACGAGCGCGTCATCGTCATCGAAGACACGCGCGAACTGCAATGTGCGGCACCCGATAGCGTCAACCTGCGAACCAAGCCAGGTGTCGCCTCTCTCGCCGACCTCGTGCGCTCGACGCTCCGGCTACGTCCCGACCGGATCATCGTGGGCGAAGTCAGGGGCGCCGAAGCACTAGACATGCTCAAAGCATGGAACACTGGCCATCCCGGTGGAATCGCGACGGTCCACGCAAATTCCGCACCGGCAGCCCTCTACCGTATCGAACAGCTCATTCAGGAGGCCGTCGTCACGGTACCGCGCCGCCTGATCGCCGAAGCCATCGACGTGGTCGTGTTCATCGGGGGGCGCGGCAACACGCGCCGCGTCGAAGCCATCGCCGAGGTGACGGGGCTCACCGCGGATAGCGACTACGCACTCACGACACTTTCTGACCTACGAATGCACGCGCTCTAACCAAGGAGATAGTCATGAAACTGCGCCGACTGTTCTTGCTCACCTCTATCGCCACCGCGATCTGCACACCGTCGGCATTTGCAGCGGGCACCGATATGCCCTGGGAAGCGCCGCTCCAGAACATCCTCGATTCCATACAAGGGCCGGTCGCCAAGTCGCTCGCCGTCATTATCATTATCATCACCGGGCTGACGCTTGCGTTTGGCGAAACATCCGGCGGCTTCCGCCGTCTGATTCAGATCGTGTTGGGCCTTTCCATCGCGTTCGCGGCGTCGAGCTTTTTCCTTTCGTTCTTCTCATTCGGCGGCGGGGCGCTGGTCTCGTGATCGAAGGCTTCGAGGTTCCGCTGCATCGCTCTTTGACCGAACCGATTTTGCTGGCTGGTGCGCCGCGCGCCTTGGCCATCGTCAACGGCACGGTAGCGGCGGCGCTCGGGCTCGGTCTGCGGATGTGGATCGCCGGGATTCTGCTCTGGGCAGCAGGCCACACCGTTGCCGTGTTCGCAGCGAAGCGCGATCCCGATTTTGCCGAAGTGCTGCGGCGCCATCTTCGCCAGAAAGCATATCTCTCATGCTGAACATCGGGGAATACCGTCGCAAATCCGGCCGCCTAGCCGATCATCTACCTTGGGCGGCATTGGTCGGTCTTGGGATCGTTCTCAACAAGGATGGCAGTTTCCAGCGGACCTTTCGGTTCCGCGGTCCCGATCTAGAAAGTGCCACTGAAGCCGAACTGGTCGCCGCCTGTGCCCGCATGAATAACGTGTTGCGTAGGTTTGGCTCCGGCTGGGCGCTGTTCTTCGAGGCCGACCGCTTCGAAGCGGCAGGCTATCCCGAGAGCGACTTCCCCGATCCGGCGTCGAAACTCGTAGACGACGAACGGCTGGCAGGCTTCGAGATTGGCGCCGAGAGACACTTCGACAGTGCCTACTACCTCACACTTGTTTTTATGCCGCCGGCCGACGCGACCTCACGTGCCGAACGCGCACTGATCGAGCGCGATCACATCCAGCGGTCTCGCGACTGGAAGGCTGAACTATCGGCCTTCGTTGCCGAAACCAATAAGGCATTCGACCTGTTCGGCCAGATTTTGTCCGACATCGAAATGCTCGATGATACGCAAACACTGACTTACCTGCATGGAACAGTCTCCACAAAGAGACACCTCGTTTTGCCGCCAGACATCCCCACCTATCTCGACGCCATCCTGGCGGACACACCGCTAAGTGGCGGTCTAGAGCCGATGCTTGGAGAGCAGCACTTGCGGACGGTGACGATCCTCGGCTTTCCGAACACGACCGGGCCAGGATTGCTTGACGCGCTAAATCATCTCGATTTCCCATATCGGTGGACGACCAGATTTATCGCGCTGGACAAGGCTGAGGCCAACAAGGCGCTGGTGAAGATCAGACGGCAATGGTTCAACAAACGCAAATCCATTGCCGTGATGCTGCGCGAAGTCGTTCACAGCGAACCCGTCCAGCTTCTCGATACCGACGCCGACAACAAGGTGATCGATGCCGACCAGGCGTTGCAGGCGCTAGGCGGTGACCACGTTTCCTTCGGCTATGTCACCATCACCGTCACGGTGATGGACGAGAACGCCGCAACCGTCGATGAAAAGGTTCGGGCTATCGAACGGGTTATTAATGGGCTTGGCTTCACGACCATCCGGGAAAGTATCAATGCCGTCGAAGCATGGCTTGGCACGGTACCCGGTCATCTCTACGCCAATGTCCGCCAGCCGTTAATTCATACGCTGAACTTATCTCACCTTATGCCGCTGTCCTCGGTGTGGGCAGGGCCGGAACGCAACGAACATCTGGGTGGTCCTCCGCTGTTTTACGCGGAAACCACCGGCTCTACGCCCTTCCGCTTCTCGACCCATGTGGGCGATGTCGGCCATATCCTCATTGTTGGCCCGACAGGTGCCGGAAAATCCGTCTTGCTGTCGCTGATGGCCATGCAGTTCCGGCGGTATCTGAATTCGCAGGTTTATATCTTCGACAAGGGTAAGTCGGCGCGCGCGGCCACCCTCGCGCTAGGCGGCGCACATCACGAACTGGGATCTGATGGAACGCTGGCGTTTCAGCCCTTGGCCCATATCGACAACGACGCAGAGCGGAGTTGGGCGGCGGATTGGATTGTCGGTTTGTTCGATCACGAAAAGGTTGTGGTCACGCCTGACATCAAGGAACAAATCTGGGCAGCGTTGAACAGCCTCGCGACCGCTCCGCAATCAGAACAGACGCTGACAGGTCTCTCGCTCTTGCTTCAGTCAAACGCGCTGCGCTCGGCTCTACTTCCCTACACCTTGGAAGGCCCATTCGGGGGGCTGTTGGACGCTGCCGAAGACAGTCTGGCGTTGAAGGACGTTCAGTGCTTTGAGACCGAGGCCTTGATGCACCAGGCCGCCGTCGTGCCGCCGGTGCTGACGTATTTGTTTCACAGGCTCGAAGAACGCTTTGACGGCAGGCCCACGTTGCTGATCCTCGACGAAGCCTGGGTGTTCCTGGACAACCCGCTGTTCGCCGCCCGCATCCGGGAATGGCTGAAAGTCCTGCGCAAGAAGAACGTCGCGGCGGTGTTCGCGACGCAATCGTTGGCAGACATTTCGAACTCGTCGATTGCGCCCGCCATCATCGAAAGCTGTCCGCAACGGATATTCCTGCCGAACGACCGGGCAATCGAGCCGCAATCGAAATCCGCCTACCTGCAATTCGGTCTCAACGAGCGGCAGATAGAGATGATTTCGCGCGCCATTCCGAAGCGCCAATACTATCTGCAATCGCGGCGCGGTAACCGGCTGTTTGAGTTGGGCATGGGTGCGATCGCGCTGGCGTTATGTGGCTCATCATCGCCTGCCGACCAAACTCTGATCGACCAGATCCTTTCCGAACACGGCGAGGAAAACTTCGCCGACGTGTTCCTGGCCGCCAAGGGCCTCGATTGGGCAGCCGATCTTTTGACCGAGTTTTCCCGAAAGGAGAATTTCCAATGAAACGCGTCCTCAAATATCTCGCCACACCGCTCACCGTCGCGCTGTTCAGCGTGCCAGCTGTTGCGCAATGGGAAGTCTTCGATCCGTCGAACTTCGCCGAGAATATCTTGCAAGCCTCGCGCGAGCTTGAGCAAATCCAGAACCAGATCCAATCGCTGCAAAATGAAGCGATGATGCTCACCAATATGGGCAAGGATCTTCAAGCGTTGGGCTTGAACGAACTGGGGCCGATGTTGTCCGATCTCGATCAGGTGCGGTCGATCATCAATCAGCCTTTTGGTATCGGTTTTGACCTTGGAACGACGCAAGCCTCATTCGGCCAGTATTGGCCTGCGACTTATTCCGTCGGCACGACGAACACGATGTTGCAGGCGGACGGACTCACCCGCTGGACCGATGCGATGCAATCGTTCCTGCAAACGCTCAGTGTTGGCGCGCAGGTGATCCGCAATGTGGAGAACGACAGCGCGAGTCTTTCTACTCTAGTGGGAGCCTCACAGGGGGCGGCTGGCAATCTCGAAGCCACGCAGGCGACCAATCAACTGCTTGCGCTCTCAACAAAGCAGCAACTTCAAACCCAAAGCCTGCTTGCGGCTCAATATCGCGCCGAGACCTTGCAGCTCGCCAACGAGCAGGAAGCCGAAGTGCAGGGCAAGGCGGAGTTCGCAAACTTCGCGGGCTCTGCCACCGCCTATACGCCGCAATAGCTGGATTGTCGTTGGAGCAGCGTAGATGACCGACCTGAATGTCGTCGATCAGTTCATGCAGACCTTTATCCATTACATCGATAGCGGGTTCGGCCTTCTGTCGGGCGATGTGGGGTGGCTATCGACGCTACTGATTGCCCTCGACATTACTCTTGCCGGTCTTTTCTGGGCGATGGATGGCGAAGCGCATGTCTTCTACCGCCTCATCAAGAAGGTTCTGTACGTCGGGTTCTTTGCGCTCCTCATCAACAATTTCCAAGTCCTGTCGCAAGTGGTGTTCGATTCCTTTTCGACGCTAGGCATTCACGCAACGGGAGCCGGGCTTACGGCCGACGATCTTCTGCGGCCCGGCAAGATCGCCGGGATTGGGTATCAGGCGGCTTGGCCGCTTCTGAACAAAGCCGGCTCCATGATGGGCTTGACGACATTCTTCAGCCACATCGTCACCGTTCTTGTGCTGCTGTTCGCCTGGGTGGTCGTGATCCTCTCGTTCTTCCTTTTGGCGGTTCAGCTTTTCATCACGATCATCGAATTCAAGCTGACGACGTTGGCGGGATTCACGCTCGTTCCCTTCGCGTTGTGGAACAAGACAGCGTTTCTCGCAGAACGTGTGCTGGGCAATGTGATTGCGTCCGGCATCAAGGTTATGGTGTTGGCCGTCATCATCGGCATCGGCGCGACGTTCTTTAGCCAGTTCATATCGGCCTTGCAGGGGCACGATCCGACGTTGGCCGATGCCATGTCGCTGGTATTGGCGTCGATTTCTCTGTTTGGCCTGGGAATCTTTGGACCCGGCATCGCAACAGGGCTTGTCTCCGGTGCCCCGCAACTTGGTGCCGGTGCGGCCGTCGGCACGATTGGCGGTCTTGCGGCGGGATCGGCTTTGGCCGGCGGTGCGGTGATCGGCGCTGCACGGTTGGGCGGCGGCGGTCTCGCGGCCATCCGGGCCGCGTCCGCAGCGACACCTCCGTCTTCCGGCGGCCTGCCGCCATCGCCGTCAGGCGCTCCATCGTCACCCAATGGCAATTCGTCGTCATCAGGCACGCCCGATTGGGCGCGCAAGATGCAGCACGGGCAACGCATGGCCGGACGCACACGCGCTATCGGTCAGGCGATCAAGGAAGGCGACAAGCCAGGTCACGGCGCCAATCCCGAACTCGATGGAGGTCAAGGCTGATGGTTTTCAAACGATCCACGCAGAGATACGGGACCGCTCCCGAACCTGTCACACCGTACCAGCGCGCGGAGCAGATCTGGGATGAGCGCATCGGAAGCGCGCGAGTCCAGGCGAAGAACTGGCGATTGATGGCGTTTGGGTGTCTCGCTTTGTCGGGCGGGTTGGCTGCTTCTGTCATTTGGCAATCGAACCAGAGCCATATCGTTCCCTATGTCGTGCAGGTCGATAGGTTGGGCGAGGCCCAGGCCGTCGCGCCGGCGATTGCCAATTACAAACCCTCCGATGGGGAAATCGCGTGGTTTCTATCGCGCTTCATTGCTGATGTTCGCTCCCTTTCGAGCGATCCGGTCATCGCGCGGAAAAACTGGCTCGAAGCTTACGATTACACGACCAATCATGGCGCGGCCTATCTCAATCAGTTCGCGCAGGAACACGATCCGTTCAAGGACATCGGCGAACGCACCGCTTCTGTACAGGTTACGAGTGTTGTCCGCGTCTCTGGTGAATCCTTTCAGGTGAAGTGGACCGAACAGCATTTTGACCACGATGCGGTTTCCAGCACCGAACATTGGACGGGGATTCTCACGATTATCTCCAAGCCTCCTACGACCGCCGAAATCCTGCGGAGGAATCCGCTCGGCATCTATGTCAACGCCATCGACTGGTCGCGTGAACTGAGCAGCCAATGAAGGAGATCGTCATGCGTCATGTATCACTGAGTTTAATCGCGTTGCTCATGCTGTCGGCATGCGCATCCGCACAGCAGCAACCCGTAGCCAAACAAGAGCTACGCCCGGCAGCGATTTCTCCGGCACCAACACAGCCGGTCAAGATTGTGACCGTAGCGCAACCGCTTCCTTTGCCCGGACAACTCCAGCCATACCCGGAAGTTATTCGCGCCGATCACACGGCACCAGCGGCCCGGGTAAATGCTGCGGATCGCAATGCACTGATCGAACCTTCTCGCGACGGCTATGTGAATGCCATGCAGGTCTATCCATTCACGCCGGGCGCGCTCTACAAACTCTATGCGGCTCCGCAGAAAGTGAGCGACATTGCCCTTCAGCCGAGCGAGACCCTGATTGCCATCTCTGCCGGCGATACTGTGCGCTGGGTTGTTGGAGACACGACCAGCGGCACCGGGACTGAGAAGCAGGTCCATATCCTCGCAAAGCCGTTCGCGTCCGGTCTCAAGACCAACCTCGTCATTACGACGGACCGGCGGAGCTATCACCTCGAACTCGAAAGTACCGATCACACCTATATGGCAGCCCTGTCATGGACGTATCCCACCGACGAGTTGATCGCACTGAAGAAACAGAACGACGAAGCCAAAGCGGCGATGCCCGTCGATAGGGGTGTATCGCTGAACAATCTGAACTTCGACTACACTATCTCGGGCGATAGCCCGTCCTGGCGGCCGTTGCGCGCCTTCGATGATGGGCGGCATGTCTATATTGAATTTCCGGCGACGTTGGATCGCGGCGAGGCGCCGCCGCTGTTCGTGGTGGGCGAGGGCGGCAGTACCGATCTCGTGAACTATCGGGTCCGTGACAACTATTACATCGTCGATCAGCTCTTTTCGGCTGCCGAACTCCGGCTTGGAAAAGACAAACAGCAAATCGTCCGCATTGCGCGTGCCGGCACACGGATCTCGTCGAGGGCGCCATGAGCGAGCCGGGCCGTAAGGGCGAGCCGGAGGGTTTGGTCCTGCGCGGCAAGCGACGTCGGGTTACACGCTTCCGGCGGAATGTCGTGATTGGGGCGGCAGCGGCCGTCACCGTCGTCGTCTGCGGAGCAGCTTGGCTCGCGCTCAGAACACCTTCGCCGAACGTCAAAGTAGGTGGCGATCAGGCTGTTAGCACCGACTCCAAGCCACCGGCTGACAGGGTGGCACGACTTCCCGCCAATTACGATCAGATGAAGCCGCCCAAGCTCGGACCGCCACTTCCCGGCGATCTGGGCGCCCCGATCGTCAATCGCGAGCGACAGCTTGGAATGAACCCGGCGTCAGGCTCGTTTGGCGAAGTCGACGCCGAGCACGCCGAGCATTTGCGTCAGGCCCAACTCGCCCAGCAAGCGCGTGAAGCCAAGGTGATGTTTCAAGTGAACAGCGCCTCTCCCTCGGAAGCGGTTGCCCCGCAATCAACTTCGTCACCTCCATCGCAAACAGGCAATACACCATCCAATCCGACATTGGCCGACGATCAGAACCAACAGCAACACAAGCTGGACTTCACCAAGCAGCGTGATAACAGCGGAATTTACAATTCTCATGGATTGCAGAGTCCGGCTTCGAGCTATGAATTGTTCGCTGGCACTGTCATTGCAGCCAGCCTTGTAACAGGCATCAATTCCGATCTTCCGGGTCTTGCCATCGCACAAATCACACAGAACGCATACGGGCTTTCCGGAGTTTTGCTTCTTCCCGCTGGTTCAAAATTGATTGGCAAGGTCGATTCTGTCGTGGCGTTCGGCCAGAGCCGGGCGCTGGTGGTATGGCAACGTATAATCATGCCGAATGGATCGTCTATCGAGATCGATAACACACCCGCGACCGACACAGAGGGTTACACGGGTCTCGAAGACGGGGTCGATTACCACACTTGGCGGCTTATCAAAGGCGTTGCTCTTTCGACTTTGTTGGGCGTCGGCACGCAGCTATCCGTGAACAACAGCAATGACGATCTGCTAACCGCACTACGACAATCCGCTCAAGACAGCGCCAATCAGGCAGGTCAGCAAATCACGCAGCGCAATCTTTCTATCCAGCCCACTCTGACCATTCGGCCGGGGTGGCCGCTTAGGGCCATCCTGTCGAAAGATTTGCTGTTACAGCCCTACTCGGGATGACCGGTTTCATGTCAGGCTTGAAACTTCCCAAGCTCCCTCCGCGGACGCCGGTCAGACTCACTATCGTCGTTACGCCTGAGCTCCATTCCGCGTTGGAAAAATATGCCAAATGTTATCGAGACACATACGGCGAAACGGAAAAGATCGCCGATCTGATTCCGTTCATGCTGGAAGCGTTTCTGGCATCCGACAAGGAATTCGCCAAAGCCCGAAAATACACAATCGCGAGCGAGCCGAACAGTTCGGCGCAATGATGGAGAGTTTCAATGATTATAGGCAAATTCACACGAACGTCCGACGGTTGGGCCGGTACGATCCAGACTGTCACCTGTCAGACAAAAGCTCGCTTCGTTCCAAACGATAAACGCGAGAACGAGCGCGCGCCGGATTTTCGGGTGGTGTCGGGGCATTGTGAGCTCGGCGTCGCCTGGAGAAGAACAAGCCAAAGCGGCGACCGCGAATATCTCAGCGTGATATTGGACGACCCCCTCATGATCGCGCCGCTCAACGTCGCGCTGTTCGAATCTCCAAAGTCGGGCGAAGCCAATCTTGTGTGGAAACGACAGCAGGAGGGCGAGCAAACGCACCAAGAATAAGTCTGGACATCGCCGACGGAGTGTGTTCCCGTTATGTTCCTATCTGCCTGGTGGCCTGTCATGGTGTTCGGACTCTTTCTTGCGCTCTTTGGGATCGGTGCGTTCTGCGCGCTGATCTACAAAACCGCGGTTTATGCCTTACCGGCGGCTGCCGGTTTTTGGTGCGGGTTCGCGGCCCTTCATTCCGGCAGTGGCGTGATCATCGCCTTCGCCGTCGGAGCAGTTGCAGGCGGTATTGTATTCGGTATCGGGCAGTCGGTTTGGAATAGCAGCCTGCCGAAATATCTACGCTATGCCGTAGTGCTGCTTTTCGTGATCTCGGCTGTATGGGCCGGATATTGCGCCACACAGCAGCTCTCTGCGCTAGTTGTCCCCTCGACCGTTTGGCAATTGGCGGTCGCCACTGCCGGTGCAATCGCTGTTGGGGTTACCGCATTTATGAGGCTCACCGAATACGGTCCTGCTGGCAATTGGCACACGATGCGAGATGGTCACATTTGAAGCATTCTAAACGAGTATTCCCAGGTCGGCTGCGGCCTGCATTGTGATTACTTGTAATATTCATGTGTGGGCCGAAGGTGTCGCATTGCCTTGACTGGTCCCGGCACATGACAATCCCTCCCATTCGCAATGGCGGAGGGTGAGCCATGCCGAAACAAAAGACAGCGAGGATTTCCTTTTGGGCGGACGATCCGCTCAGCTTTGGCCAGGGCGTGGCAACACATCGCCAAACCAAATTGAAACTCGCCTATGCCATCAATCGCACGATCAAGCACCGGAAATTACAACGCGCCGCGACAGCGGGCATGTTGGAGTTGGCGCCCAAGAAGATCGCAAATCTGCGAAGCTATAATCTTCGGGGATTTTCGGTCGCGGATTTGACTGGATTTCTCGCTGCGTTGAACCGTAGTGCCGAAACTGGTGAGCATCACCGCCATTAGCGCGACTTCGGAATGGAATCACGTTAGGCAGTGGTGAAGTTCTTTGGTGGGAAAGCATGGCTAAGACAGCGGTCTCGCGCGACAGTCTCAGAAAAAAGGTCCTGACCGCGTTCAAAAATGGCCGCATATCCACACGGGATCGAGATCTGGCCGAATGCCATACATTCATCGAACCGTCTCTTTCTCTTTCGGCACCACAACCTTATGGGCCTTTTTCTCCGCTTTGGGTTTGGGTAGGAGACGGAAGCGTGTCTGGCACCATCCGAAATCGACGCCTACATCCAGCAGAGCATCGGAACGCCCGCACGGACAGGCAAATTCCATGACGGTGAGAACACGGTAGGTTTCCCCGGCTATCAGGGGTACTAGCCTGCCCGTGACATGGTTCGGGGCGGCGTTGACGGATAGAACGAGATCGCCAGGTCCGACGGCATTGCTCATAGCTTCCATCCATTGCTACGGAGAAGATTAGACCCCGATCCTCAAGGGGCAAATAGGCTGGGATGGTTCTGGCGCGAAGCTGCCGAAGCCGAAGAGAGCACCAAGTCGACCGCTAATACGTCATCTACCCCGTACCAGGAGGGCGCTAAGCGATTTTCTTCTGAATCCGCCGGCTTGAGGGACAGCTGAAATAAAAAGAACTCGTCATCCGGTCCCAGGATGACAAGACTTTGAAGGTGGTTCCGACACAAAGCCGGATGGTGCATGTCCGTTCGGCTCTATGTAAGTCTACCGCTTCAGTTGTCGGCTCGATGTTCGCGTTTCCGGGCAAAGTTCGCCACCACGACGTTTCGCGGGGCGATCGGTTTCTCGGTGGAATCCTCCCTTCGCTGGGTGCGTCGATCCAGCCATTCGCGTGCGTCCATGACCGCCGAGAACGTGACCGGAAAGGTCGTGCCGGGAAGCCAGCGCAACGTAGGGAAAGATTCGACTGCGCAGGCGTCGGACGCCCAACGAGACAGGATCGAACGCTTCTCGCTCAGGCTGAGCGAAGGATCGTCGACCACCTCGTGGGGAAACGAGAAGCGATAGATAGTTTTTGCGTTGCGTACAGCGTCTGGTTTCTTGATCTCCATAAGTGCCTCCCATTGCCGGCGGCGTGCCGAATGCACACCGCCGGCTACGACCGACGTCAAGCAGCACGATTGACTGCTATTCGCTTGACCTTGCTTTGCGCCTCCGGGCGTTTTTCCAGCGTTACGGTGAGAACGCCCTTGGCAAATGATGCCTGTACCTTGTCGGGATCGACTTCCGGGCCAAGCTGGATGGCCCGCGAAAACCGTCCGTGCCAGCGCTCGCTATAGGTCGCGCCATCTGTTTCCCGTTTCTTCTCGCCCTGGAGCGTCAGGATTCCGTCGCGCAATGTGACGTCAATGTCCTTCTCGTCCAGACCGGGCAGTTCGGCAACGACCTTCACGTTGCGATCGTCCTCGCTGACTTCAACGCTCGGCCAGTGGGCGGACCAGCCATCGCGCGAAAGCGGCATGTCGAAGTCCCGGAAGAAGTCATCGAACAGCCGGTTGACCTGGCGGTGCAGGCTCAGGAACGGGCTTGGCTCTTCCATATCACGTGTGGCGGCGACCGCGGTCTCCCGGCCCCAGGGAATGATACTGCGCATGTTCATTGGCTACCTCCTTTGCAAGAGGCGGCGCGCGGCGCGTTCCGCACGCCGCCCAATTTGGGTGTTTGGGTTTCGGTTTAGGCTGCCGCGCGTCGCTCGGAAACAGCCTTCGCCGCTTCCGAACCTATCGAAATCCGCCGAGGTTTCATGGCCTCCGGCAGTTCGCGCTCCAGGTCGATGGTCAACAGACCGTTGGAAAGCGTGGCGCCGCGGACATGCACATAATCCGCAAGGCTGAACTGCCGCGTAAAAGGCCGCCCGGCAATCCCGCGGTAGAGATACGCGGTTCCCTTGTCCGGTTCCTCGGTTCTGTTCCCCGTCACTGTCAGAAGGTTGGACTCCTGGGTGACGGCGAGGTCACTTTCGGCGAATCCCGCAACCGCAAGCGCGATCCGGTAATGATCCTCGCCGAGTTTTTCGATGTTATAAGGCGGGTAGGTATCGGTGCTTTCGCCTTCGTTGGCTCGGAGCAGGTCGAACATCCGCTCAAAGCCAATAGCGGAACGGCCCAAAGCCGTCATGTCGATCGTGTTTCTCATATCGCATCCTCCATCAGAGCAACACGGTTACGAGCCGGTCCTTTACAGGACCGCATCGGACCCCACGGGGCATCCGGCGGTATATGAGCTAGAATTGACGAGCGACTTTTCAAGCGCCCTCCGTCAAATTTTTTTGCCACTCTTCGGAAACCACGATCCCATTTAAGCCGTTCTATGCCAATTGTTTCTCCTGCCTGGCCTGGGCACCATCGGCACCATCTAGCAGCCGGGTTCCTTCGCCGGCCGGTCCACAATTGCTTTGTGATGGCTCAAGAGGTCAAATTTACCGACGGTCGAGCCTCGATTTCAGTGATCTGCGCCTGATCATCCCGCGGATCGTAGCAGCCAATGGGCGGTCACGCCGGTCAGTGGCTCAGAGTTGGATAGTCGATAAATCCCTCGGGCGTCGGTGTATAGAGAGTCGCCTCATCCCAGGCATTTTCTTCAGCACCGGCGGCAATGCGTGCCGGAAGATCCGGGTTGGCAATAAAACGTCGGCCAAACGCTATGAAGTCGCTATGGCCTGCTGCCAGCATATCCTCAGCTGTATCGCGGTTGAACTCGCCTGCGCCGATCAAGGTGCCCTTGTACAACGGGCGGACGAACATTATCGGGTTAAAACTTTTGGGCCCGGAAAACAGGCCCCACGGTGGGTACTGCACGTGCACGTATCCAAGGTCGAGACGTTTCAGCTCTTCGACGAGAAGCGAATACGTGTCGATGATATCGCGCATGGGCATATCGGTCCCGTTGTAGGCAAAGTTCGGTGCGATCTTTATGCCGACTCTACCCGATCCGCGAACGGCTGACATAGCTTCGAGTGTCTCGATGACAAAGCGGCACCGGTTCAAAGGCGATCCTCCGTAGCGATCGGAGCGGACGTTGGCAGTCGTGGTAAGAAATTGCTGATGCAACAGGCCACTGGCCGCATGCAGTTCGACACCATCAAATCCGGCCGTAACCGCGCGTTCGGTAGCGCGCCCGAATTCTTCGACTATGGAAGTGATTTCCGGCAGGTCTAACGCTCTGGGGATCGGCGCATCGACCTTAATCACGCCCTCGGTCTCATTCTCGCGAATCCTTACCTGTCCTGTTTTGGCGATAGCGGATGGGGCAACCGGGAGTTCGCCATCGGGCTGGAGCAGGGGATGAGATACGCGGCCTCCATGACACAATTGCACAAACATGCGCCCCTGCTTTTCGTGCACCGCGTCTGTGATCGCACGCCAGGCTGAAACGTGTTCTTCGGTGTGTAGGCCAGCCGTGCGGGGCGTTAGCCGCCCTTTCGGTTCGCTGTATGTGCCCTCGCTGATGATCAACCCCGCCGAAGCGCGCTGGCCGTAATAAATGATGTTGAGATCGCTAGGTACCCCGGTTTCGGTGACCCGGAAGCGGGTCATCGGCGACATGATCATGCGGTTGCGCAGCACGATGTCGCCAACCCGGCCGGCCGACAGCAAAAAGCGGTAGTTGCGCAACGGTGAACCTCCACAGGTTGTGAAATTATTTTACCTTCGGACAATTCTGTCAACTGGTTCCTGGCCGAACGCGACCCTCGAGATACTTCGAAATCTTATTTTCGAACGCAGATTGACAATGTAAAATATTTTGCCAACATTCGCCGTGTGCTCGTAGACTTCCACGAGACGCAAACAAGATCGAAGCCATAAGAGCTTTGACCGCGGGAGGGATGCCATGAACAAGACGGTATTGCCGACATTGTTGACAACGGTGGCAATCGCGGTCGCAGGTTGGCCAATGTCGGCCTCTGCGCAGCCGGCGCAAGATGTCCCGACACCATCTGCGGTTACCGAGGGAATCGAAACCGTTGTCGTCACCGCCCAGAAGCGCGAACAGGATGTCCAAGACGTCCCGATTTCCATGGAGGTCTTCCAGGGACGCCAGCTCGAGAACTTCCATACGAGCGATTTCAAGGCGCTTATGAATTACGTTCCCAATCTTCTCGTGCAGCCTTCGCCCGGTAACGACGCCATTTACATCCGCGGTTTCGGTTCACCAGCGGCCAATTACGCTTTCGAACAATCAGTGAGCCTGTACGAGGATGGCATATATGGTGGCCGCAATCGTCAGTTCATGGCCCCCTTTTTCGATGTGGAGCGCATCGAAGTGCTGCGCGGCCCGCAAGGAGCACTTCTCGGCAAGAACACCGCTGCCGGGGCGGTGAACATCATCACCGCAGGCCCGACAGATCATTTTGAGGCCAGTGCCACGGCCGCCTACAATTTCTCACGCAGCGGTATCGATGCGTTTGGCTATGTTTCGGGTCCTCTTACGGACACGCTGAGCGCCAGGATCGCGCTCAAATTCACCTATGAAGACGGTTACATTGGCAATACGGCTACGGGCACAAACGACCCGAGGTTGCGAGACAACCTTGGCCGAATTTCGCTCAAATACGAGCCGACGGACTATTTCAACATAACGACGAAGTTCGAGTATGCAGACTTCCGCACGCTTGGCACCAACCAGATTCGGGTGGCGCCTGCGGCGCCTCAGGTTCTCGACGACGAGAAAGACGCGGCCTCGCCGTTTGGAACGCCCGAAACCGACACCCAGGATTCTTACAACAGCTCGACCACTGCAAATCTTCAGCTCGGAGATTTCACGCTAACGTCGATCACTGGCTTCTCGGCTTTCAAGGACAACAAATTTGTGGGCGGGTCGGCCGGCGATCCGGAAAGTTGGCTTTCGACCTTCAACGAAAAGTTCAACCAGGTCTCGCAGGAAGTGCGCCTGTTGTCGCCGACGGGAGAGCGTTTCGAATACATCGTTGGAGCCTATTACGACCAAAGCGACTACAACCTGCTCAATCCTTCGCGTTACGATCTCTTTGGCCACACGCTGGTGGGTCAGACCCATATCGCCTTCCGTCAGCATTCCTCCACATGGTCGCTCTTTGGCCAGGGGACGTTCCATGTCACAGAGGACCTGCGCATCCTCGGCAGCCTCCGTTACACCGAAAATCATAAGCGGGCAGCCTTCGATGAGTATCTCGATTTCGGCATACCGATTGCCGCGCCTCGATCCATTCCTCTGACCACGTTGACGGAAGACAATCTCGATCCGTCCGCCACGGTGCAATACGACATCCAGCCCGGCATTATGGTGTATGCAACTTATGGCCGGGGGTCCAAGGCCGGTGGTTTTGTAAGCAACACCCGAACGGTGACGCCGGATTCCTTTGTCTTCGGCGACGAGAAATCGACCAACTATGAAATCGGCGCCAAGGCCACCTTGTTCGATGGACGGGTGGTCGCCGATATAGACCTTTATGATACCAAGTTTCGCGATCTTCAGGTATCCGACTACGATCCGTCCCAGGCAACGTTCATCACGAAAAACGCCGCGCGGGCAACAGGCAAAGGCGTTGAAGCGTCGCTACAGTGGCTGGCACTGGACAATCTGGAGCTTTCTGGATCTGCCGCCTATTTGGAGGCCGCCTATGACGACTTTCCGGGCGCGGCCTGTCTTGCCACCCAGCCACAGCCACCCTGCTCGGCAACGACCAACAACATCGCAGGAACCCCATTGCCGGGCGCTTCCAAATGGAGCGGGAATGTGCAGGGCAATTTCCACGAGCCTCTTAATGACGATCTGAAACTGTCATTGACCGGCATCGTTTCGTTCCGCAGCACATTCGCAACAGCAAGCGATCTCAGTCCGTATTATGGAACGCAGGGCAGCTACGCCAAGTTCGATACGCGCATCGAGCTGGCGCAAACGGATGACAGATGGTCCGTGGCGTTGGTCGGAAAGAATCTTACCAACAATCTGACCGAATCGTTCAGCTATCTGTGGCCGCTTTCGACGCCGGCGACGGGCGTGGTTTTCCTCGATGAGACGCGCACGATCTCGCTTGAGGGCCGCGTCCGCTTCTAGCGGGCGCGGTTGCAGGCCATCAATGCGGTTCGCCGGCTACACGCAGCGTAGGATAGTCGATGTAGCCTTTGTGGCCCGGAACATGCAGCGTATCCGGATCGAGTTCGGTCTCGCCGGCTCCCAGGCGGAATCGCTCGGGGAGATCCGGATTAGCGATGAACCGCCGCCCGAACACTGCAACATCGGCAGCACCTGTAGCGATCATGTGCGCCGCGCTGCGGCGATCGAGATTGCCGCCCGCGAGCAAAACGCCGCGATAGTGGTTGCGTACCAAGGCAACGGGATCGAACGCAGCACCTTCGGGTTGAATGAAATCCAGCGGAATTTGAATATGGGTATAAGCGAGGTCCATTTTGCCAAGGGCCTTGGCCAGTTCTGTGTAGGTTTCCTCAGGCGCCTCATCGCGAGCATCGTGATAGCGAAAACCCGGCGATATCTTGACGCCCACGAAGTCAGGACTACGTACGGCGCACATCGCCTCAAGGGTTTCCATAACAAAGCGCAGGCGGTTCGTGAGCGTTCCGCCGTAGTCGTCCTGCCGGAGATTGGTGTTCGACGACAGGAATTGGCAGGGCAGATATCCATTGCCCGCATGCAACTCGACACCGTCAAACCCCGCCTCCGCCGCGTGACGCGTCGCTACCGCGAAACTTTCGATCACCTCGTGGATTTCGGAGATTTCCATTGCGCGCGGCACGACCGGTGCAACGAATCCCTGCGCAAGCCGGACCTTGTCGTCCGCGAGCACGGCGGAGGGGGCAATGGGTTGCACGCCACCGGGTTGAAGCAGCGGATGAGAGACGCGTCCGCCATGAATGAGCTGCAGGAAGATCCGTCCGCCCTTTGCGTGCACAGCGGAGGCAACAGCCGCCCAGGCCGTGCGCTGGGGTTCGGTTATCAGGCCTCCCGCCAGCGGCGCGATCCGGCCGCTGGGAATCGTGTAGACGGATTCGCACACGATGAGCGCGGCGGAACTGCGCTGCGCATAGTATTCGCTTACATATGGCGCCGGAATCCCGTCTTCGTTGCATCGGAACCTGGTCATCGGCGCCATCGCAATACGATGGGGAAGATGCAAATTGCCAATCTTAAGAGGATCAAAAAGGGGCATGAGCTTGCTGTCGTCGGTCATCGGGCTGGCCTCCGGACGGTTGCAGGCGAGATAGTAAAAAATTTGTCCTTTCTTGTCATGGGGCAAACGTATGCGGTTGCGGGTCTGCGGCGCATATTGTAAAATATTTTCCCAATATGGAGATTGCGTTCGATGCCCCCCGTTGACACCGCCAAAACCATCAGGCCGGAAAGCCCGCCACCCGGCGATTGGCTTAACCGGGCCGAGCTTGCCCAAATGACGCCAGCGATGCTGGTCGAGCGCACGACTGCCCTCAAACCGCTGCTCGCCGGTCATACCCGCGAAGCGGAGCGGTTGCGCCGTCCAGTGAATGAGGCATGGAATGCGATACGGCGCGCGGGCGTGTTTTACCACTTCGTGCCCAAAAGATATGGCGGGCTGGAATTCGACGTTGAAACCTTTGTGAACGCCATGCTTCCTCTTGGCGAAGGTTGTTCGTCGACCGGCTGGGTGACGTCGTTCTGCGTCGAACACAACTGGATGATGTCGCAGTTTCCCGAAGAAGCGCAGGCAGAAATCTTCGGACAGTATCCTTATATCATTGCGCCGGGCGTTACTCAGCCACCCGGAAAAGTCACGAAGGTTAGCGGCGGCTATCGCCTGACCGGTCACTGGAAGTGGGGGACCGGCGTGATGCACGCCGATTGGGTGCTGGCGACCGGACTCGATCCAGATGGTGGCAGCTCTCCGGCCGTACTGTTTTTCGTTTTGCCGGTGTCGGATGTCCGGATTTTGGATACCTGGCACGTCGACGGCATGATCGGTACGGGTAGCAACGACATCGTCATCGAAGATGCCTTCATACCGGGGCATCGTGTGCTCAATTTCGGTCACATGCGGGAGGGGCGGGCGCCGGGCGCGCTGCTTCATGACAATCCGATTTACAAAATGCCGATGCTCCCGTTTCTTGCGCTGACCGCAGCGCTTCCTGCCGTCGCCACAGCACGCGCGGCTGTCGAACATTTCCGAGCACGTCTTGCAGAAAGAGTGGTGTTCGGAACCGAGTTGAAGCAGGCGGAGAAACCCGCCGCCCAGATGCGGCTCGCGCTCGCCGACGTGAAAACGCGGACGGCCGAATTGCTGGTGCGCGATGCCGGACGCAAAAACGTAGCTTTGGGCCAGAGCGGGAAGCTGGCGGAGGTCGAGGAACGCATAAGCCTCAGAATCCAGATCGCCTACGCCATGGACTTGTGTCGAACAGCCATCCGTCTGGCATGCGAGGCGAGCGGCTCAAGCGCACACTTTCTGGACAATCCCCTGCAACGGGCGCTCAGGGACATCAATGTGATGTCGAGCCATGTCGTCTACGATCTAGATGGCGCTTCGGAGCTTCATGGTCGTGCTTTGATCGGACTACCACCGAACTCGCCCGTGGTTTGAGACGTCTAGACTTGTGGGCAGATGAACCGTCCGGTATTTACATCCCTCGGTGCTTGCTCATCGTCGGGCATTGCAGATGAGGGACCATGCCGCGGATCGACCGACACCCCTTCCTGATGTCAGGCCTGCTGGAAGGCTGGGACTGGTTCGATAACGGGCTGCAGAACCTTGTGAAGGACGGCGGCTTTCGTCCATTGAACAAGTCCCAGTCCATGATGGTGCTTTATGTTTCGGCAGGCGTGACCAGGCCGAGCGATATCGCACGGAAGATGCGCCTTTCGCGTCAGGCGATACGGCATATCGCGAACCAACTCATCGCGCAGAAGATCCTTCTCGCACACGACGATCCGGCGGACGGGCGTTCCGTGATTCTTGGCTTTACGCAACGCTCGACGGGAATTCGCGAGTTCGCCCGTAATGCGATTCGCGATTTGGAAGACGTATTGCGCAGCCGGATCGGCGGCGAAGACTATGCTGCCTTGAAACGCGTTCTGAATTTGGATTGGGGTAAAGTCGTCAAGCGCATATCAGAGCTTCCGTCTGGAGCTCATACCGCGACGTCAAATGGCAAGCGGCGACGCAAAGCAAAAAAACCGCGTCGCAAAATTTGAGCATTCATTTGCTTTCCGGCCTTCTTTGGATTCCTCGGCGGAGGGCGGCTTACTTCGATGGCAGGAACGGTGAAGACGTAGAGCAGTACCGAGACCCCGAAAAGCCACGAACTTTACGAAGTAAGAACACGATACGCAGATCTGTGCCGACGGCCGGAAAGCGCCACATTGGCCTCTGCAGGCAACCAAGGCCCAACTGAAGCTAGGATCCGATCATTCCCACCCGAACGAACAAATCTATCGAGCCGCCATCAACTAGGATGACGTTGGAATGGGGGGATTCGCGAAGCCCGAAAGAATTCCCGTGATAAGGCAAGAACTCATCAATAATCGAAACATGGATAAATGAGCCGCAGCATCCTTGACGTTGCCGGCCTTGAGCGAATCGATGAACTGATGGCCCAGGCCATCGCGGCGTCTGCGGCCTGCGCGGTGTCCTATCCGAGTGCGCTGTTCCTTGCGTCCTTACTGACGAACGCGGATAATCGTCTTCCCCTTGCGTCGCCCGGTCGGGTTTAACGCAGCGATAGCATCATCGAGAGATGAGACATCGCCGATGTTCGTCCGCAATCGTCCATCCCGCACCAGGTTGACGATCTCGGTCAGTTGAGCGCGATCTGTCTCGACAACGAAGTCGACCGCCAAACCGTCATCGGGCCGCGGCACGGGCGGACCGACGATGGACACGACCGTTCCTCCAGCTCGAATGAGACGTGCGGATTGCTTGCCGATCTCGCCGCCGATGACGTCGAACACCAGATCGACGCCGCCGTAGAAGCTCTTGTTGTTTCCTCGCTTTTTTCAATTCTGTGATGTCGCGTGCGATCTTAGAAGCGCCGACAACTCGGCCTTCCGAATCCTTGATCGGCGATACTGTTAGGGAGACCTCTACAAGGCTTCCATCCTTGCGCTGCCGAATGGTCTCGTATGAATCCACACGCTCCCCGCGACGAACCATGCCAAGGATGTGTGTTTCCTCATCTTGCCTATCCGGCGGAATGAGAATCGTAACCGGGCGACCGATGATCTCATCAGGAGCGTATCCAAAGAGATGCGTAGCGCTCCTGTTCCAACTTGAAATGATGCCGTTCAGATCTTTGCTGATAATCGCGTCGTGCGAAGTCTCGACGATGGCCGCCAGGATTTGCGTTACCCCGGGCTTCGCATCTGTCATATCGGCAGGCATAGCGGTCGGCCCTGAGAGCTTTTTCTATGATTCAGACACGCAATAGGAACGTACGGTAGGTTCAATGTCAGGCAAGGGTAGCAGGGTACGCTTTTGGTCCAATTGACGGGATGGTATCAAGTTCCGCCTGTCTTGAAAGGGTTGTCTTTCACAGTTGCGAATTCAACTTATTATCAATCTCGGGGGGCGAACCGCCACCGCTGCCCCGCCCCCGACGCAAAATTAAATTTCATCTCGCGTGCCAATCCCACTGGTTCAAAATGTTCGCCGGGCCCCGCCGACGCCCTGTGTATCCGACCGCCCGCAGATAATCCAAGCCGCTTCAACCCTCCACATACCTCGTCAAGGTAATGTGATGTGCCCGTATGCGACTCTCCGAATATTTGCCGACTTCGATGGTTCTGCCAACGGCAGCGACGAGACCCTGCTGAACGAATGGCATATTCCCCATGTCTTGATCGATAATTGCGCCCAAGCCACCGAGTTCTTCCGCATCCGCCCAAGCTTCATCCTCTTTCAACAAATGGAACTGCGATGATTTTGGTGCAGTTCCCTTTGAGCGTGGTCTCAATATCATTACTTCCATCAGGCAAGATGCATGGTCGAGGCCATTTGGTCTCCAACGATAGACCAAATTGGGCAAGAAGCCTCCCCATAAGGTCAAGTTCGGAAAGACATTGTAGAGAATGGAGTCTCCAAGTTCGGCGTCGGACGCAATGCTGTGATCGATCCCTGTCTCCGACCTGAGAGCGGCCCGAGCAAAGCTGGCCAGATAGGCCCGAGCGGTTGTCTCTTCTGGCACGATTTTTTCCGCCTTTGGGAAAGAGTCCTGGTCTACGAAACCACGTCCGCCACGAACGCGACCGACCATGCACCGCACTATCTCGTCCTCCGTAACAATCCGGTCGCCGAGGAACGGACTCGGCGTAGCCTTCGCGCTTATCATCCTCGTTACGTGATCGCTAAAGATATCGTGCTGGGCATTGGCATCTCCGGAACACATGAGTATTTGGGGATGGGTCGTGAGTGAATGGTGTGCCTCTATGAAAGCCTCAAGTGCGACCATCCAATTGCACGCTATGATTTTACCCACATGCGCGGCCTTGTAACGATTTTCTATGTCCCATCTTTCGAAGTGTTTTGGGATAGGTCCTAGGGTACTTTCGAGTGAGGGGGCATCGAGGTCGAAATTGATGAACACAAATCCGCCCCATCTGGCGACTTTGGCTTCCGGCAGCCGCATCTCCTCAGCCGGACACTGCGGGAAGTCCCATTGGATCGGATTTTCCAGAAACGTACCGTCGTTCTTCCAGACGAGCCCATGAAAGGGGCAGTGGAAGTCGGACTTGCTGCCTTCCAGTGTCACGAGCTTGCGACCCCGGTGCAGACAGGAGTTGTGCAACGCTTTGATCTGATCAGCCCCGGAACGTACGATGATGAGGGATTTTCCGACCACTTCGTAGAGAACAAAATTTCCCACTTCCGGAATATCCTGTTCGCGGCATGCCATTTGCCAGGTCTTTAGCCACATCCTGCCGACCGAGCGATCGAAATAATCCTGGCTGGTATAGTGTTCGATCGGAATTCCACTCGTTCCCAAATCGGGTTCCGATTGTTCGCGGAGGGCTGCCGGCACCGGCATCGTGTCTCGATCGAGCAGTTCCTGATAGGAAATCGCGTCGCATCGATCTTTGCGCGTCGGGTGATTGGAAGAAGTTAGCAGTTTTTTCATTTCAATCACCTGCTTGTCAGCACTGCCGCCGGCCGGCAGAATACTTTTTTACAGAGTAGTAAATAAGAGGACCCGAGAAAAGAGTGATTCATAGATCGCAAGCGATTCCGCCGGGATTGGAGGTTTCTAAATGAGCTCTGGCAACAGGTTTGGTCCGCTCGAACCACGAGATATGAGCAACGAGCAACGCGAGGCCCGCGATGCATGGGTGAAAAGCAGAGGCGCGATTGGCGGACCGGCGAATCTTCTGTTGAGGAGTCCGAAACTTGCCATGGCCTTTGAGCATCTTGGCGGGTATTTGCGTTTTGAGAGCGGATTGCCAAAAAAGCTCAAGGAACTTGCCATCATAATTGTGGCGCGCGCGTGGACTGCACAATTCGAATGGCACATTCACAGCAGCCTCGCTATCGAAGCGGGTTTGGATCGAGCCAAATGCGACGCGATTGGCGGAGGGTACAGACCCGCGGAAATGGACGCGGATGAAGCCAAAGTGTTCGACTTTGTCAGCGAGCTTGTATGCCGTGGACATATCTCGGATGAAGTCTTCAACTCCGTCAGAGCTCGGTTTGGCGATACTATCACCGCAGATTTGGTCGCTCTCGCGGGTTACTATTGTGCCGTGTCATTGATCCTCAACGCCGACGGCGTTCCACTCCCTCCTGACGCGGTCCCGTTGCCTATATTACCGTCCGATATCAATGGCCCTGCGCCGTTCATGAAACGGTTTAAATGAATGGCTGCCCTCACTACGCCGCGGCAATATGTTTGGCGATCAGGGTATTCACCTCGGCCGCTTTTTCGATATGTGCCATATGTCCGGTCTCCGCCAGCACTTGAGTACTTCCGGGAAGTCCGTTGCTGTGCGTTGCCGGAATGATCAGATCACTTTCACCCCAGATCGTCATTATGGGAATGTCGAGATGAATTATTTGCTCTCGCAGGCCAAACAGCTGGCGGGAGTCCGCGAAATTGGCTGCCAAAACCTGGCGTAACGCGGCCTCGGCACCATCTAACCGTTTCGCACGCAAAATCTCTTCTGCCATATCAGATGTAACGAGGGACGGGTCCGCAAACAGGCTTTCAAGAACTTTCTGCAATTCCCTACGCCGCTTTGCGACGACAAACGCCTCGAGGTAGTCACCGTTGATCTCCTCTCCGAGGCCCGCGGAACTGATCAGCGTGAGGGATGCGCAGCTTCCGGGAACAGACGCGGCGACCTTAGATGCGACTGCACCACCGAGGGAGTGTCCGACCAAGTGGAATCTTTCGAGTTGGAGGGATTTCAAAGCGACGGAAATCCTCAAAGCTAACTCGTCGATCGATCCATTTCCCACCGTCTTTGTCGATCCTCCATGCCCCGGCAGATCGAAAGAAATGGTACGACCTGCCGCTGCGAGCACGGGCTGGTTAAACATCCAATTGTTTAGGTCTCCGCCGAACCCATGGATCAGTATGATCGACAAATCCGTGGGTGCGCCCATCGCCAGGTAATTTAGGCTGCCACTGCCTACGTCAACGAGAGCGGGCCTGAGCGTTTTACCAGTAGTTTCCTCGGGATGTTTTGCCTCGAGGCTGAGAATCGCATTCTTGACGAAATCGTCGACGTCGGGCTCGCCGGATTCCCCATCGTCAAGTACCGCGATAACTTGTCCGCACGGAAGGGTCTCACCCTCTGCGCCAAGAATGCGACGAATTGTTCCCGGCCCTTCAGCCTCCAACGTATTTGTGATTTTCGGCGTCTCGATGTCCACAAGCGCGTCGCCAGTGGAAACGCGAGCCCCGGGGGCGACATACCAATGAACGATTTGCCCTTCTTCCATCGCTAGCCCCCATTTTGGGACCGTGACGGCATGCAAAGTCATCTGTGATCTCCAAGAATGATTTATTCAGCTTGCTTTTTGCAGCGATCAACTACCGAGACACTGCCGAACGGCCGTTTCGATGCGCGCCGCGGACGGCATATAGGCGTCCTCCAACGTGGGTGAGAAGGGAACTGGCGTATGGGGACATGTGACTCGCAGCACCGGCGCGGTCAGCGACGAAAAGCCTCTTTCAGCAGCCAATGCCGCGATATCGCTGGCCATGCTGCAGCGTGGAGTGTCTTCATCGACGATGACCAAGCGGCCGGTTCGCGAGATACTTTCCAACACCGCATGTTCATCAAATGGTGACGTGGTGCGGGGATCGATGACTTCGACGGAAATATTCTCTTTTGCCAACTTGTCGGCTACGGCATTGGCACGATGTACCATTGCGGAAAGCGCGACAATCGTCACATCATCGCCCTCGCGGGTCGCCGTCGCCTCGCCAAAAGGTATCGTATAGCTACCGTCAGGAACGTCCTCTTCGATGTCATAAAGCGTCTTGTGCTCGAGGAAGATAACTGGGTCATCGTCACGAATAGCCTGAATGAGCAGCCCTTTGGCGTCGTAAGGGCTCGATGGCATGACCACTTTTAGGCCTGGTACATGCGTAAAAATCGAATGAAGTGTCTGGCTGTGCTGTGCCGCGGCGCGCAACCCACCGCCAATCATCGATCGTATGACCAATGGCGTGCGAGCTTTTCCGCCGAACATATAGCGGAACTTTGCTGCTTGGTTGAATATCTGGTCGAAACAGACGCCGATGAAATCCACGAACATCAATTCAACGACCGGTCTAAGTCCGGTACATGCGGCGCCGGCCGCCATACCGATGAAGCCGGACTCGGTGATCGGCGTATCGATGACCCGATCTTCGCCGAATTCGCCGATCAAGCCTTTCGTCACACCCAAGACGCCGCCATAGGCGTCGATTTCACCGGTGCCGCCTTGTCCACCGGCGACATCTTCGCCAATTACCACGACCGTTGTGTCCCGCCGCATCTCTTGCGCGATGGCCTCGTTTATGGCCTTGCGGTAACTCTTTTTAGGCATATAGGGGCTCCCGAATTAACGGACTATGCCGTCAGTAAGCGACGTAGACGTCTGTATCCAGTTGACCGATGTCGGGCCACGAAGCGGCGCTGGCAGCTATCACGGCATCCTCAATTTCCTGTGCGACTTCCTGGTCGATGACGTCGAGCAGCGAGAGATCGACAATGCGCATTTCCGCTACGCGTTCGCGAAATTTCCGCAACGGGTCGTTCTTGCGAGCTATTTCGATTTCCGCTTTCGAACGGTAGAGTTGGGGATCGCCGACAAAATGACCATAAAAGCGCGGGCAGATTGTTTCGATCGCGGAAGGTCCTTTCCCGGCTTGAGCGCGCGCAATCGCATCTCGCATGGCTTCGGCCACGGCAAAGAAATCGGTGCCGTCCACCGTTACGGCGGGCATTCCAAAGGCGGCCGCGCGTTCTGCCAGGCTCTTGGCTCCGCAATGATAGCTGAATCCCGTTCCTTCACCGTATCCATTGTTCTCCAGCACAAAGATTGCGGGTAATTTCAGGACGACCGCGAGATTCATGGATTCGAACGTTGTCCCCTGGTTTGCACCACCGTCGCCCGTGAATGAAACGGCTACCTTCCCGTTCCTAAGGGCTTTGTTGCTCAATGCGGCCCCTATAACCAACGGAGGGTTTCCGCCGACAATGGCATTGGCGCCGAGCATACCTTTTGACAGATCGGCAATGTGCATCGAGCCGCCCTTGCCCCGGCAGACCCCGCGATCCTTGCCGAAAATTTCCGACATCATGCCGTCGATTTCGCAGCCCTTAGCAATGCAGTGGCCATGGCCCCGGTGTGTCGATGCAATCCAGTCAAGGTCGCCCAGATGAATGCATGCTCCCACACCCGATGCCTCCTGCCCGGCGTACAAGTGACAGAACCCGGGAATGTTTCCCCTTGAGAACTCCGCATGAACTCGCTCTTCGAACTCCCGAATGCGTTTCATTCTCCGATATGCTTCGAGAAGCTGATTCCGCGTGAGTTGCATCTTGCCTCCCAAGAACCGAACGGTTCGCAAATGTTGTGGTATTGAATGATTTGTACAGGTCTGTAAAAATCTGGTCAAGGCAAAAGCTGCCCGGAGCCTTCCCAGAGGCTTATTGCGGCGCAGCAACGTCTGGCATTTTGGAAATATAGCAAATTTGCCAAAAAGCTTGACCGGGGCGGGCGGCACCGACAATCTGGATTGATGAGGGACGCCGACGTCGAGGAATGTTGTCGCGCATGACGAGACCGTCAAGAAAATTGGCGTGGTATGTGGTCACGATTTACGCGGTGACAAACGCCCTTTCCTATGCGGATCGGGCCATGCTGACTCTGCTCGTGCAGCCCATAAAAAAGGATCTTGGATTTACCGACGTCGAAATGGGGGTGCTCACGGGGCTTTGTTTTGGACTCGCTTATGCGACCTTCAGTTTACCCGTGGGGCGAATGGTGGATCGCTTTCCGCGCAAATGGATAGCGACCACCGGCATCGTGGTTTGGACTCTGGCAACGGCCGTATGCAGCGTTGCAAAGGGATTTTACGGACTGTTCTTTGCACGGGTCGGTGTCGGAATCGGAGAAGCCGTTGTCTATCCGACCGCTATGTCGAGTGTGGCCGACTACATGCCGCGCAACATGCTGTCTCGTGCGATTGGTGTGATTATTACCGGGGGGTTCCTAGGTTCCGGGCTGGCGTTTATCGGCGGGGGACTGCTGATCCGCGCGATCGGTGAGGGGAGCCAAATAGCGTTGCCAGTGGTCGGAGTCATTCCCGCTTGGCGCGCTACTTTTCTTGCGGCGGCTGCACCCGGAGTGCTTGTCGCTCTGCTTATGGCGTTTACCGTTACCGAGCCAAAGCGCACCAATTTGACCAATGACGGATTGAGCGTTCCCGACACCGAGGGGCACCATAAGGTTAGGACGGTCTGGCACTATTTTTTGTCGCATCGCACCCTGCTGGCATCTTTGATTGTGGGCATGGGATTCTGCACTCTTTATGGCCAGGCTCAGGCCGTGTGGGCCCCGGCATTTGTCGTGCGCACATACGGATGGTCGACATCCTCGGTGGGACTCGTATCGGGCGCGATCGGTATCGTAACGGGCTGCCTGGGTCCGATTGCCAGCGCCTTCATCGCGGACTGGCTTCTTTCGAGGGGCCGTCGCGATGCGCTAGTTCAAACGGCACTTGCCTGTATCGCCATTTCGATACCATTTTGCGTCGCCGCGCTTCTGGCCCCTGATGGCATCACGGCCTTGGCCCTTCAAGGTGTGTCGACCTTTTTTCTGCAAGCCCCGTTTCCACTCGCGGCCGCTACCATACAGATGGTTGTGCCCAATCGAATGCGTGGTCAGATCACGGCCGGATATTTATTCTTTGTAAACATCCTGGGCTTGGGCATTGGCCCGCTTGCGGTTGGATACATCACCGACCACATTTTCGATGAGCAATCGATTCGGTACTCCCTAATTGTCTTCGCACTGCTGACCCTGCCGGTAGCAGTGTTGATGCTGCTGCGCGTACTTGCCCCCCTTCGGTCATTTCTAGACATCCCCTCCGGCACGCCGGAAGTGACAACACCCGTTCTGACTTCACAACTTTCAAATTCACAAGGGAGAAACTTATGGACCTCCGTTTAAAGGGAAAACGCGCACTCGTGACAGGTGGATCGCGCGGTATCGGCCGTGCAATCGCGCAACTCCTGGTAAATGAAGGCGTACATGTTGCAGTATGCGCTCGGGAGGAGAGTGGAGTGAAGGAGGCCGCTCGGACATTGGCTCGTCCTGGCATAAAGGTGGTGAGTGCTGCAGTGGACGTGGCGAACGGAGAGGCGCTTCGGAAATGGATTTTTGACGCGGCAAGCGAATTGGGCGGCCTCGACATCGTGGTACCTAACGTCAGTGCTGGGGGAGGTGGACGCACAAGTTTGGAAGCATGGCGCCAAAACTTCGAGGTCGACATGCTGGGGACAGTTCATACGGTCGAGGCTTCCCTTCCCTTTCTCGAACAGGCAGGCGAGGGGGCGATTACGATTATTTCAAGTACCGCAGCGGTTGAAGCGTTCCGCGTGCCGCAGCCATACAACGTCATGAAGGCCGGTCTGATAAACTATATGAAAAATCTAAGTAACATGCTCGCCCCCAAGCGGATACGGGCCAATTCGGTTTCGCCTGGTCCCATATTTGTAGAGGGTGGCGGCTGGGATAATATCAAGAAGGCCAATCCGCAGGTTTATGAGAGGGCTTTATCGCAGATCCCGATAGGCAGGATGGGCACGGCTGACGAGGTCGCGGCAGCTGTTGTTTTTCTGGCAAGCCCGATCGCGGGATTTGTGACGGGCGCAAACCTTGTGATCGATGGCGGGTTCACAAAGCGGGTCAATTTCTGAAACGAACCAAGCACCTGGCCAAGAGGTTGAATTCGGTCTTTTCATAGGGGCCGTTACCAACTAGCTTCAACTGTTGCTCTTAGGGTGTGGGGGAATGGTCAGGCGAAAATCAAAAAAGAAGGATAGGGAGGAAAAAAACGCGATCGTTCTTCACCTACCTGATCCAACCCGCATAGCCAAAGGCGAACTCTCGAAGAGTAGCAAGACGCGGTTGCGCATATTGAACGCGGCGATCGATTGCCTTGCGGAAACTGGCTATGCTGGCACGACTACCAGCACAGTTGCTTTGCGCGCAGGGCTAACTCGCACAGCAATGCTTTATCACTTTCCGTCTCGTAGCTCTCTTATTGAAGGGACCGTGTATCAAATCATGAGATGCCGCCTGGACATGTACGTCAAGGATGTCATCGAGCAGAAGATATTCGACCCAATCACAATTGTGGATTTGGCGTGGAAGCATCTTCAGACAAATGCCTTCGCGGCATTCACGGAATTGCTGATCGCTGCGCATACCGACGATGATCTTTCGTCAATTTTCGAGCCGGCGCTTGCCGAATACGATCGCGCAAGGAGGGAACTCTCCCTCATAAGCTTCACCGAAGAACAGAAGTCGGCGCCCTGGTTCAATTTGCGGCGGGACATATTCCGATTTCTTTTGGAAGGCTTCGCTATGCAGCGAGGGTTATCATACAACGCACAGGACCGCGAAGGCGAATTACTTGCTTTCCTAAAGGTCCTCGTTGGAACTCTCGAGGGGGATAAGGTTTTGGGCGCCGCTATTTCGAAGAAAGACGGATCCCGACGCCGTAGAGGACGGTAGGCAATCTCATTGCAGGTTTTTGACAAGTCTGCCTAAATGCCTCCAACCCATAGGAGGTTAATATGACAAGCGAAAATCCGAGATTGAAGGTTCTTGCAGACGAAGAACTGCGAGGACCCGCGGTAGAGGTGGTTAAGGCTTGGAATATGAATTTGCATCGCACATTGGCCCATAGCCCCGAAATGCTCGGACTTTGGCTGCCGTGGGCGGAAAAGGTCCTGCGAGGCAACTCGTTGCCGGAACGGGACCGCGAAATCATAATCCTTCGTGTAGCTGCCGCGTGGAACAGCGATTACGAATGGGGGTTGCATGCTGCTCTCGCCATCGAAATTGGCATGACGGAGGCCGATCTAAAGGCGATAGTTGAGGGGCCGGGAGATTCTCATTGGTCGGAAAAGGAAGCAGTAGTTATCGAGGCTACGGACGAAGTTCTTGATCGAAAGCCGATTTGCGAAAGACTTTGGCGATCCCTAGAGCAGCACTACAGCTCGCAGCAGCTTATTGATTTTATGATGACGATCGCCGAGTTCTCTCTGGTGGCGATGATGCTGACGACACTGCATATTCCTCTCGAGAACCGAAGCGGACTTAGGCATTTACGCGACTATCGCTAGAGGAAGTGGGTCTTGGGAAATCCGGGCGGCACTCCTGCCGCCCGGGGTTGGCCTTAGAATCGGCGCGTAATCTGCATCGTGATCTGGCGGGTTTGCCCGATGAACCCATTTATATCTCCGCGCGGGCCGAGGACCTGATCCTGTTTCAACACGGCGTAAATGGTGTTGGAGAGATTCGTTCCGATTAAAGCGGCTTCCCATTGATCATCGTAAACCCGCAAGCTTGCGTTGAAGGTCTGGAAAGAGTTTTGGAAACCCCATGGGCTATAATTTCCCGACGCTTGGTATTTGGAACTGAATCTTAGATCAGCAGTCGCCCCGATCATCCAGTCTCCGGTCAGGCTGGTATCATAGTTCACTCCGACATCGCCGGTCCAATGCGGCGCGCGCGGCAGGGGTGTTCCGCTTAGATTTTGTAATCCCGCAACACAGCCCTCAGCGACTGTCTGCCCTGTGAAGCATTGCGCGTCGGGGAAGTCCGTATATTTGGCGCTATTGTAATTTACGGTGCTGCGAAGCAGTAGACCGGGCATCACCTGATAGTTGACATTCGCTTCAAGTCCATCGTCCTGGGCTGAGCCCGCGTTCTGGGTAAAGAACGTCGCAGACGAAACGTCATAGGCTGTCAGCTGAAGGCCCTTGTAGCTATAGTGATAGCCGGTTATGTCCCCTGTAAGCATCCCGTCCATTTGCTGGAATTTAAGGCCAACTTCACCACCGGTAACGGTCTCTTGATTGAAAACAATATTCTCGGAGTTGGCAATTTTCGAGTACCGCGTAGGCGTTTGGATGCCACCCGATTTGAAACCCGTCTTGTAGGCCGCATAAAGCATAACGTCCGGTGTTACGTGCCAAGTCAGCGTGGCCTGAGGGGAAACGTTGTGCTCTGCGAGGTTGGGGGTAAGAACTTGGCCAACAGGAAGATACGCCGCTCCCTTGCCCGGAAAGACATAGGTGTTCTCTGCCGTACCGCCCTTGTGCTCTGCTGTATATCGCGCACCGCCGGCAAGTTCTAGATTTGGTGCGATTTTCCAGCTCAGCTCTCCATATGCCGAGAGAGTATTTCCCGTAAAATTGTCATGAGATGCGCTGAACGTGGAAAGGCCTGTCGCTGGATCTATGCCGAGATATCCCAGCATTGTGTTTTGCAGAAAAGCTCTGCGAGTCTGTTCGTAGAACAGACCACCCGTGAAGTTTAACGGTCCGTCGAAAGCCGTAACGACTCGAAGTTCTTCATTGAGAGCAGAGTTGAAGTCATTGTTACGGCCAGTTGCCTCGGCGAGAGTGGTATAATCGAGCGTTCCGAAAGAGGTTTCTCCAACGTTGAAGAACCCTGTCGTGGATGTCAGCACAACATCCGGTGTCACCCGATAGTTCATTACGAGCGAACTAATATAGGTCGGAAAATGATCATATGGAATCGTGCCATGCGACCCGGGATAGTGATCAGCGAAAAATGCTGGAACTGTGCCGACAGCAGACTGGCCATTGCCCGGAGAACAGCTGCCGTATGGATCTTGTTTATAGGTATTGCTGCCTCCGTAATCCAAAACCTGTGGACGGGAGAAACCATCGGCACAATGGAAAAAGACGGCATTACCTGTGATGCCAGCGTCGCGGAAATCGCTAACAAGAACTTTGAAGGTGGCGTCGAACCTTCCATCTGGCGCATATTTCAGCGTCAGTCTCCCCGCAATTTCCTTGTTTTGCGGAGATTGTGAGTCCGGGGCACCGGGCAGGGTAAGTCCCATTGCAACAAGATTTGCCGGCAGGGCAGCGGGGTCGGTGATTGGGCCAGCGACGTTATGGATATAGCCGCCGAACATATCGCTTGCCCTCACGGCGAGTCGGGCGCCGAAATCGTCCGTGATAGGGAGGGATACTGCGGCTTCGCCGAAAAGTTGTTGAGTCTCAGCTTCGAAGCCAGCTCGCGCGTAACCCTCAAAATGGTCGGCAGGATCGACGCTGGTGATAGCGATGACGCCTGCAGGGCTGTTCTTGCCAAAATAGAGTGCCTGAGGCCCCTTCAGCACCGCGATAGAGTCCTCGTCAAAAAATGCGTCTTGAATCACGCTGCCACGGCTAATCGGGACCCCATCGACATTAACGGTAACCTCTTGCTCGATACCAGCGTCACCAGACGTGGAACTGATACCGCGCACGGTAATAATTGCGCGATTCCCTGAGGATGCCTGATCGACCTGCAGGGAAGGCATTTGCGTTCCCAAGCTGGTGAGGTCGGTGGTGGCGTAGCGATCAAGTGCTGCCCCATCCATTGCACTCGCCGAAACAGGCACATCGAGCAATCGTTCGTCGCGTTTTCGCGCGGTTACGACAACTGTTTCGATGTTCGAGCCGACCATCGCTGGCGCTGTCGGAGGAGGGCTCACCTGGCCAAAAATCGGCGTTGCGATTAGGCAAATGGTTGCGCATGTGCCCAAAAGGGCAGCTCGGTGGTACATGACGTTTCCCCTCTCTGATTTTTCTAAGGCGAGATTTCGATTCTGAAAGTTTTTGACAGAAACGCCATAAAGTCAAATTACAACATCGTGCCTGACACACCTTGCAGTCCGGTCAAACTGGGTTGCTTTCGATGTAAAAGGGTCAAAATCGACCCAGGAAACACGGGAAAAAATAGAAATATCAACCTTAAGCCGTATAAAGGGCGCGGCAGCGCGCTCGATCACTGCTGCGCCGCCGCAAGAAAATAATTTGGCAGATGTATCATAAAGTCGACATGTTTGAGCACGGGCACGCGACCGCCACTCTGGGCGAAGAGGGCGTTCTTTGCTTGTGGGGCCTATGTATAGGGGTTTTCGCGAAGCAGCGGACTTGCTTGCGAAATCAAAGTCTCCGCTGTATCTTTTTGGCAGGTCAGTAATAAAGCTCGAGCCCTGAGATCGCGGGCCGAAGCCTCCGGAGGAGCTCTCTAATGAACGATCGCTTTATTCCATCGACGATGGCTCAATGTGACGCCATCAATTACCAGGAGATATTGGACCGCGACACGCGGCCCGTCCCGGCTGCGTTGCGCGAACGAAGAGTGCCCGATCTCGGCACGGCGCCGGTGACCGTCGATAGATATGTCAGCCAGGAGTATTTCAACCGGTCCATCAGCAAGATGTGGTTGAAGACATGGCAAATGGCATGCCGTGAAGAAGAAATTCCGGAAGTGGGAAACTTCCTTCTTTATGAGATCGTCGGAAAATCCCTCATTGTCGTACGTTCCGGGCCCGATGAGATCAAAGCATTGCACAATTCCTGCCTGCATCGCGGCCGGAAGTTAGTAACAATGGAGGGCAATAAGGCCGAGTTTCGGTGCGCCTTCCATGGGTTTACTTGGAAAAACGATGGCACATTCCTGGAGAACCCCATTCAATGGGACTTCCCGCACTGTCCTCCCGAGAAGATGCAGTTGCCGGAAGCCAAAGTGGCCCGGTGGGGCGGCTTTGTCTTCATCAATTTCGATCTCGACGCGCCACCACTCGAAACCGCACTCGGGCCGATTCCCGATCATTTCGAAAGATGGACGTTTGAAGACAAATATATCGCTGCACATGTCGCAAAAAGGACGAAAGCGAATTGGAATGTGACTGCGGAAGCGTTCATGGAAACGCATCACGATATTGCTACGCATCCGCAAATACTTCCATTTATCACCGATGCGAACGCGCAGTACGACGTATTCAGCGACCACGTTACGCGGCACATCAGTGGGAGGGGCCACCAAAGTCCGTTCATCAAGGATCGTAAGCTCTCCGAAGACGAAATTGCGGGGGCTCTATTAAGTCAGGGCTCTAGAATGCGCGCCATGTCGGGAAAAGTAAGTCACAAAGTGCCTCCCGGAATGACCGCTCGTTCTTATGTCGCCGACATTACTCGGAAAGCGCTTGAAGGAGAGACAGGTTACAGCCACGAGCATGTTGCGGACTGCGAACTGGGCGATTCTTTGATCTATAATGTTTTCCCCAATATGGCGTTTTGGGGTGGTTTTGCGCCGAATTATATTTATCGCTGGCGGCCCGTAAATCGCGCGCACGACGAGTCGATGATGGAGATCTATATTTTGAAGAGGGTGCCGAGAGACACGCCGCGCCCCAAGCCTATGCCAATGCGTCTTCTCGCAGAAGACGAGCCTTGGGCCAGTGCCGAGGAATTGGGCGGGTTAGGCGCTGTAATTGATCAAGACTGGGCGAATATGGAAGCGGTTCAAAAGGGTATCGAGGCATCCGAGATCGGAGTCATGAATTTGGGGCATTACCTCGAGATGCGAATACGCCGCCACCACATGACGCTGGACCAGTATATGAACGCATAGGCCATGCTGGTCTCGGTTGCCGCACCGATATTCGGACCTGCCCCTTACGGAGCATCAAGCCGAATTGAGCTAGGCGACGGATTTTCCTCGTGATCGGTGGACTGTAGCGGGGAGGCGGCAACTTCCACAGAGCTAGCTCGTACCAAGGGGTGGCGCTAAGCAGCTTTTTGCCTCGCAGCATCTACGAAGGCGCTCGCGACGTAGCCCGCGAGATCGCCAGGACAGATGCCTACATAGTCTCACGTCGCGAACGGAAGAAGGTCGAGATGCTGTTCGCCCATCTCAAACGCATCCTGCGGTTGGGCCGGCTGCGATTGCGAGGGCCTTGCGGTGCCCGCGATGAGTTCCTGCTTGCCGCAACCGCCCAGAACCTCAGGAAACTGGCAAAGCTGATCCCCAACCCACAGCCAATGCCAAACTGATCCTAACAAACACAGCCCAATCCGCTCGGCACATCGCAGGCCGCGTCACCCCACTCGACCCATGCGCGACTTCTTCAACAAAATCGGCGCATAGCAGTCCAAGGCTGTGTTCCAACGTAGGTCGTTGAGCGAGCCGCGTCATGGGCATTTGGAAGTATTCGCCTGATGAAGGATGCTATGAAACCGTCAGACCACCATCCGCAACCACAACGGCGCCTGTCATATAGCTGGTTTCATCCGAGAGTAGCCAAACTGCCAACGACGCGATTTCTTCTGGGTTTCCGGCGCGCTTCATGGGAATGGGCAAGATTTTTCCTGGATCTCTATCCGCTTCGGGTAAACCCTGAAGCCATTCTTCAAGCATCTCTGAATAGACGACGCCAGGCGCAATGCAGTTTACACGGATCGGAAGAGCGGCGGCATCGAGGCTCGCTGCCTTTGTCATTCCGATAACCGCATGCTTTGCAGCGACATAAACCGACGAGTCTGGAACGGCCACGAGCCCTGCGATTGATGATGTATTCACAATTGCGCCGTGTCCCTGCTGGCGCATCATTTTCATCTCATGCCGCATACACAACCAGGTTCCCCGCACGTTGGTGTCGAAGACGGCATCGAATTCTCCCACCGGGAAATCTGCAACGGCGTGTGGATTGCCTCTAATACCTGCATTGTTGAATGCGCCGTCCAACCGTCCATAATCGTTGCTGACCAGGGCAAAGAGCTCATCGAGGCTATTTGGATCAGATAGATCTGCCCGAATGAATCGAGCTTTTCCGCCAGACGATTGGATTTCGTCCACCAACAGACTGCCGCGCTCTTCTCGTCGCGATGTCGCCACGACAATGGCGCCTTCCGCCGCGCAACGTATTGCTGATGCTCGACCAATGCCGGAGCTCGTGCCGGTGATCAATATCACCCGATTGTTCAGAAGCCCCATGGATGCCATCGCAGTATCCGATCTAAAAATAGTATATTAGATCGGATAACAATGGACAAATGAAAATCTTTGATATTAATCTGATGAAATAAGTCGATTTTGGACGGTACAAACACTGCGATCGGGGAGAATTCTTATGAAGCAGGGCAATGCAAGCCTATATGCCTCGCATCGCGAACCATTTCTTCGCGATGGTGTGGTGTTTTTGGAGCAGGCTTTGGCTCCACAGCATATGCAGGTTGTCGAAGACGCATTCACTTGGAAATTGCAGAACGCGGGTAAATCTGCCGAGATGTTTTACCCTGAATTGGGCGCCACGATTTTACAAGCAACGGGAAATTCCGTCGCGGCGCCGAGCTTTCAGCAGATGTTGTTTGAAACGCCGTTAACAGCAGTTGTGGCGGCGCTGTTTGATTCCGACGATGTTTGGTACTTGGAAGAACAGGTATGGCTCAAGGAAGGTGGTGCCGCGAGGCGCACGCCTTGGCATCAGGATTCATCCTATTATCCGTTCGAGGGTCCCAAATCCGTGGTCCTTTGGATTCCGTTGGACGATCTCAAAAAAGAAAACTCGCTCGACGTCGTTAGAGGGTCTTTCAAGGGTAAGATATTTAACGGCACCGCGATGGATATAGATGACGATACCCTTCCGCTGTACTCCGAAGACGACCTGCCGCGTCTTCCAAACATCGAAAAGGAGCGCGACAAATGGGATATTGTATCCTGGCCGATTAAACGGGGCGATATTTTGGCTTTTCATTCCAATGCGCTGCACGGCGGAGCTCCGACGGCCGCCGGGATGCGCCGCCGCAGTTTAACGCTCCGGTTTATCGGTGATGACGTCAAAAAGACCAGGAGACCGCAACGCCGTCAGGGGGCGGATTCCTATGCCGCTAACGCCAAGAAGCCTGACGTGGCTTACGCCGACATTGAAGATAGTGCTGCGATCTCAAATCTGTCGCTGCGCATTGATCATGCGCTGCGCCCTGGTGAGGCCGTCTATCGGGTGGGAGTACCGAAAGTTCGCGGGTAAAGAGAAGTCCTCCCCGCGCGTCCTGTTGTCTGCCTACTTGGGTTCGCGAATGGCTGCGATGTCTGAGCGATGCTTATAAACGGTCTTCACGATGTGATAGGCGATGTCCAGGACATCGGGATGCGATCGGATTTGATTGGCGAGTATGCCTTCGAATTCCTCTATGTTGCGGACTGTCACCGATAGCAGAACGTCATATTTGCCGCTGATTTTCGCAATCAAGGTGATGCCTTCGATTTTGCTGGCCAGCGCGATGAAATCGGAAACGCCGCTGGGTCGAACTGCGACCATGACCTCAGCAACAAAATTCAAGCCAAGATTCAAGATCGCACTCACGCTGCCGATGCGGATGGCGCCGTTTTCCTGCAAGCGAAGCAGCCGTTTTCTGACGTAGGTGTCAGAAATGCCGATTTCCCGCGCGATTTCCCGATTGCTTTTTCTAGCGTCTTGGGAGAGGGCTTGAACGATTTTGTGGTCTAGCTCTGATATCTTCTTCATAGCACGAGAACGTAATCAGCCCGCCATTTCTCGATGTCGAGACAAATCGTAATGTCCGTTCTCGATATGCCGGGAATTTTTGCAATGGAGCCGAAAAGCAGATCGTGCCGGTGCTGAAAATCCCGTGCAGCAACCATTACCTTGAGTTGGGGCTCCCCCACCAATCCCAATATCACTATCGAATCTTCCAGTTTGCCGATGTCCGCTGCGACGTCTTCGACAAGTCGATCGCGCACGTAGATGTCGACGAACATGACTTCCTGATATCCGAGCGAAGCGAAATCCCACTGTGCCGTCGCCCTGACAACGCCGTTTTCCGTCAGGCGTCGAAGACGTGTGGCAATGGTGAGTTCTGAAACGCCAAATTCTTCGGCCATTGTCGTGTTCTGCATTCTTCCGTTTTCGCGCAGCGCCGAAAGGATGTTGTAATCGAGTTCGTCCAACGCCAGCGCCTTCGGTGCCGACGTCTCCCGTACGAAAGTGTATTGCGGAACCGATTTGGCTTTGGGGCGCGACGAACTGGCAGCGGCGCGTTTCGGACTCCGGCTGAGAGTCTTTGTTTTGGCGGGTCTTTTTAGCATTTGAGATCCGGGCTGCGCGCCTAGAAATTAGCCTTACCGCTTGCATATGCCAAGCTCATTACCAGACCCGTGAATCCCAATCTCAGATTGTCCGCAGAGGACTTACAATGATTCTTCCCTCCTTGACACCTCATATTTTCCGATCTATTTTCTTATAAATAGGTCGGAAAAATTTTGCCGGCAAACCAAGCAAAAGCTGGCGCCCCGCCAAAGGCTAGGAGGCGCAGGAGCGGCTCCGCATTGGGAGGACAAGCAAGTGGCGAAATACGATCGCGTAATCAAAAACGGCATCATTGTTGACGGCACGCGGCAGCCGCGGTTCCGTGGCGACATCGGCATAAGCAACGGTCTGATCGCCAAGATCGGCAGCATCGATGAAAGCGACGCCGGCGAAATTCTCGATGCTTCAGGCCTGATCGTTGCGCCTGGTTTCGTGGATCTGCACACGCATTACGATTCCCAAGTCTTTTGGGACCCGTATTGCACGATCTCCGGCTGGCACGGTGTCACGTCCGTTGTGATCGGGAATTGTGGCTTCGGCTTTGCGCCCGTGAAGCCTGAAGAGCGTGAATATGCGATGCTCTCCATGACCCGGGTCGAAGCCATACCGCTTGCCGCGATGAAGGCGGGCATGCCTTGGGATTGGGTCACTTTTCCGGAGTTTCTCGACTCCATCGAACGCACACCGAAATCGGTGAATATCCTTCCCTACGTGCCGCTCGGTCCTTTGATGATCTGGGTTATGGGCCTGAAGGATGCAAAGGCCGGCAGAATGCCTACGCCCGCCGAACATGCGGAAATGGGGCGCCTTCTCAATCAAGCAATGGATGCCGGCGCATGCGGGTGGTCGGCCCAGCGCCTGGTTCCTGGAAATCCAGGCGGCCAGCAGAACGACCACGACGGTACGCCTATGGTCACCGACGTGATGCATGACGAAACGGCGATCGAGATGGCCAAAGTGCTGCGCAAGCGCAATGACGGCTTTATCCAGATGACGTTGTTGTCACCCGATCCGGGTCATGATCGCAAGCATATAGAAGATCTGGCCACTGTTTCGGGACGGCCTGTGGTGATGAATGTCGTTGGATGGAACGATTCAGATGCTTCCATTCATCGCGATACGCTGGCGTGGCTGAAAAGTTGTCGCGATCGTGGCATTCGCGTAGTCGGCCAGGGCGATACAGTCGCCGCGCCGTGGATGTTTAAGCTGGACGAGTGGAACATGTTCGATGACTCCGAGGCGTGGAAGGATGCCACACTTGGAACGTTCGAAGAGCGCAAGGCGAAGATGGCGGATCCAGCCAGACGCGCAGCTTTGCGCGAGGTGCCAAAGACGGTCATTCCGGTGTTTGGAGAAATTGTTCTTATCGGACCCAAAACCGAGAAAAACGAGAAGTGGCGGGATTACACGCTCGCACATATCGCGAAAGAAACGGGCAAACATCCGGTCGATGTGATGCTGGATATTGCCGTCGAGGAAGATCTTCAAACCGAATTCCAGGGCGACCGCGCGCGCAACAACCTGAAGTACTTGAAAGAGATCGTGCAGGACCCGTTTGTGATCTTCGGCGTCTCGGACGGCGGTGCGCATACGCGGTTCCTGACAGGTGGAAGATTCCCCACCGAAACGATTGTCCGCTTTGTTCGGGAAAACGACGTAATTTCCTTGGAAGAAGCGCATTGGCGGTTGTCCACGCTTCCTGCACTGGTTGCCGGCTTCCGCGAGCGGGGTACGTTGGTTGAGGGGGCGCCGGCCGACGTCGTTGTTTACGACTATGAAAAGCTTCATGTGGTGGACGATGAGATCGCGCGCGATCAACCGGGCGGCGAATGGCGCAGGATTCAGCGCGCCTCCGGCTATCGCTTCATTCTTGTAAACGGCGAAGTGACCATCCGCGACGACAAGGAAACAAACACCCATTCCGGCGATCTTCTGCGTCACGGCGGCGGACGACGCGATCGGGGAGACGATTTGCTAGCGGCAGAATGAGGAGTTGCGTTGCCGAGCCCAGGCTGTCGGACAGCGGCTGAGGTTTTCGGCACGTCAACGCACCCAAACCAATGCCCGCAGCCGGTGAGTCCCGGCTGATGATAGCTCGGTAAACGCAATCAGGGAGGCTATATGAGCGTCTCGATCGTTGAAGCGAAGCTCGACCCCGATTTTATGATTGTCTCTCAGGAAGCGCTCCGCGATCCGTGGGGAAGCTTTGCGCGGGTCCGTGAACACAGCCCCATATTCTGGAGCACCATCCAGAAGGCCTGGATGGTGACGACATATGACGACGTCATTGCCGGCTTTATGGATCGACGCCTCTCCTCACAACGCAACGATGCCGCGTCGACGGAAGCCAGCACGGAAGCCGACCGATATCCGCTGGTTTTTCGTTTTATGCCGACAACCATCAACAATCTTGACGGGCTCGACCATGCGCGTATCAGGCCCCTCATCGTAAAGGCCTTCTCAAAGCCGGTAATCGATCGGATGCGGGTTGTGACTGCACAAGTCGTCACAGAGCTGCTCGACGAGTGCGAGAACATGCGCGAATTCGATTTTATGGATATCGCGTATCGCTTGCCGGGGCTTGTCACATTGCGGATTCTTGGTCTGCCCGACTCTTACTGGCAAAACCTCACCGATCTCTCGTCTCTCTTCGTCCATTTTCAGGGAATGCAGGCGCCATCGTTGACAGTCATTGCTTCGCTTGAACGAAAACTGGCGGAATTCTTCGAACTGCTAAGCAGCTTCATCGCCAAAATCGAAGCAACCCCCAAGGAGCAGCTGAGTTCCGACCTTTTGACGGCGCTTGTACTGGCGAGGGACGCGGAGAAAAGGCTGACACACGAGGAACTGCTTGCGGCCGTCATCATATTGGTTGCCGGCGGCTTCGATAGCACGGCGTCGACAAGCGCGATCTTCGTCAATTGGATCGCTCGACGGCCCGAACTTGTTGGGGCTGTGCGCGGGCCGCAGGCTGATTTCGACAAGACGCTTACGGAGCTCTGGAGATATCCAGGCGTGACTGTGGCGCAAACCAGGATCGTTGCCGAAGATTTCGAATGGCATTCCCAGAATTTGAAGAAAGGCGATTTGGTCTATCTCGGTTTGATGGCAGCGAACACCGACCCCGCCATTTTTGATGAACCATGCAGCATTCGAATAGATAGGAAGAATGCCATTCAAGCAAAAACCTTTGGCCACGGCGCGCATATTTGCATCGGCATGATGTTGGCCAAGATGGAACTTGGCATTTTCATCCGCCAGGCTTTCGAGCGTTTTGAAATCGAGATTTTACAGGACCAATTTGAGTATTGGCCGCTTCACACCCTTGTTCGCTACACGGCAATGAACGTTCGTTTTTCGCCCCGAGTGGCCGCCGGGCATGCGGAGCGGGCGGGAAGCGAATAGTGGGTAGGCTCGACGGAAAAGTGGCTTTTGTTACCGGTGCCGGGTCCGGAGTCGGACGCGAAGTATCCAAATTGTTCGCGCGCGAAGGCGCAAAGATCATGCTTGTTGGGCGCACCGTCGCAACGCTTGAGGAGACAAAAGGTTTGATAGAAGACGCTGGCGGCTGCGCAAAAGTATCAAGTGCGGATATCAGCGTCGATGGCGCGGCCGAAGACGTAGTTGCAGTGACCGCAGGTTTGTTCGGCAGGCTTGATGTGCTCGTTCACGCTGCCGCGGTCGGCTTCAGTTGGGCAGAGAAAAGCCCCGGCTCGATGAATGGCATTGCCGAAACCTCCGCGGAAAAGTGGCGCGAGATCATCCGGATCAATCTGGACGGCTGCTACCAGGTAAATCGTGCTGCTATCATTCAGATGAGAAACAACGGTGGCGGTGCGATCGTAAACGTCGCCAGCATCCTTGGTTTCCAGGGCCTCGAAGCCGCCCATACGTATACCGCTGCCAAGGCCGGCGTCATCAATCTTACGCGCTCGATCGCAGTCACCTACGCGCGGGATGGCATCCGGGCGAATGTGGTAGCGCCAGGTGCAATCGATACGCCGATGCTGGGTGCTCAACGCTCATATTTCGACGATCCGCGAAAAGCCTATAGGGCAATTCCATTGGGGCGGGCCGCATCTGCGTTGGAGATTGCTTATGGTTGCCTCTACCTGGCGTCCGAAGAAGCATCTTATTGCACCGGCACGGTCCTCACTATTGATGGGGGCAGCACCGCCAAATGAGCCAGGAAATCGCAATCGTTCTGGATATGCCTGACCGTTAAGGTCTTGTGGCAGTTAAGGTGCTGCACCCTGTAAGTCGCAAATTTGGGTATTTATATCTGGGGTGACCGTTGACAACGCCGGAAAACGCGATCAAATTTCATCATAATTGAGCGCATAACAATAGCGTCACCAAAAGCGAACAGGCGCGATGCCATGTACGCAGGGGAGGTTGTCATGAAGGCAGGAAAATTGGCTGCATCCATTGGCTTGGCGTCTGGAATAATCAGTATTGGTTCGCTTGGATCAGCACTTCCCGCGTGTGCGCAGGACGCACCAACCGTGGAAGGCATCGAAACGGTCGTGGTTACGGCCCAAAAGCGCACCGAAAACGTACAAGACGTTCCCGCGAGCGTATCTGCGATTACCGCAAAACAATTGGAAGCCTATCACATCTCGAGCTTCGGTGATCTTCCCGCGCTGGCACCCGGGCTGACTGTTGCCGAGGGGCGCGCAATCGTTCAGCTCAACATCCGCGGTATCAATGCGGGGATTACACAAGGTACGTTCGAATCGCCGATCGCGGCCAGTATCGACGGATTTTATGTCGCTCATCCCAGCGGTCTTGTCGGCGCCTTCCTGGATGTAGACCGGGTAGAAGTCGTTGAAGGCCCTCAAGGTACGCTTTACGGCAGAAACGCGACGGCTGGTGCAGTGAACGTGATCACGAATGCGCCCACCGATCGGTACGAGCTCAATTTGTCTGCCGAGTACTCACGTATCTCTGACAATGGCGACGGTGGCGCCTGGGGCGGAAAGGAAACTGTTGTCGCAAATGCGCCGTTCGACGATGGAAAGATCCGGGCAAGACTGGCAATAGCAAAGGAAGATCATGGCGGTTATTTCACCCGCATCGATCCTTCCAACAACACTTCGCCGGAAGGTGACCGGCACGATATCTCTGCAAGATTGCGCGTTGCCACCGATTTGAGCAGCGATGTGGTATGGAATGTCGAAGGCGATGTTTATTACGCCAATGACCATGCCGCGTTCGGCGATTTCGTCGGCCTCACTTCCGACCAGGATCTTGTGGGGGTAACTGTCTATGGTGGCCGTGGCGTTGGACCGGGACGTCGGATTTATTATTCCGATCAATACTACGCAAACCAGCCGCTGATTTATGGCCTATCTTCCACTCTGGATTGGACCATCAACAACGAACTTACTTTCCGCTCGTTGTCCGGCTATCGGCACACCGGGCAACACAATGGCTCCGATTTCGACGCCAGCGATGTGTATCTTTCCGCTCAGTTCGACGAGGAAATCGCCGATCAATATAGCCAGGAACTGCAGATCCTCTACAACGGCGAGAAGTTCCATGGCTTGGCCGGTTTTTATTATTTTCAAGATGAAGCAGGTCAGGACATCGAGCATCAACTCCTATTGGGGACCGCGATACCGCCTGTTCTTGCTCCTCTTCGCCTGGGCGGCGTAAACAAGACCAACGCCTATGCAGCCTTCGGCGACGCAACCTACTCTTTGCTGGACAATCTCGATGTCACTTTCGGCGCGCGTTATAGCGTTGAAATAAAGGGTGGCATGCAGAACAGCCTTCTTGATTTGTCGGGAATCGGCTCGCCCGACACTGCGAATATAACCACCCTTCCGGACAAAACATTTTACTCCTTCACCCCGCGCGCGCTCTTGAAGTACCGCCCGATCAACGGAGTGATGTTGTATGCATCATGGTCCAAAGGGTTTAAGAGCGGCGGTTACAATATCGGTGATCTGGGGCAAAACACTCCGTATAATCCCGAAAAAATCACCGCCTACGAAATTGGTGCAAAGACGGAGTTTTGGGATAACCGCGTTCAGCTGAACGTGAGCGCCTTCAACTATGACTACACCGACCTCCAGGTAAATGTGAATGTCGCCGCCCAGGTTCTTATCGAGAACGCGGCATCTGCACTTGTGAAAGGCGTCGAACTCCAGGGAAATGCCCTGATTACCGATGACCTCAGCGTGAATGCCGGAGTCATGTTTCTCGACGCGCATTTCTTGCGGGGAGAGCAGGTGGATTCCTTGCGAGGCGGGCCGGCGCAACCGCTGCGTGGCAACCGGCTTCCGGCATCGGCGCCGATAACCTTCAATGTCGGCGCACAATACGATTGGCACATCGACTCGGGCACATTATCGCCTGCAGTAAATGTGAGCTTCGCCGGCCGTCGTTATTTCACGGCATTGAATGAGCCGGACATCAGTCAAGCACCAGTCACGTTGCTGAATGCTTCTTTGATGTATCAACCAGAAGGCGGCGTCTGGTCTTTTGGAATATTCGGAACAAATCTTACGAACGCGTATGTCGCCGAACGCGAATATCCGGGGAATCCGGGGGCGGGCATGAACGTATTCGTTATCGCAAATGCTCCCCGCGTCATCGGAGTCCGAGCTGGGTATAAGATGTAAAGCGTAGGAATGGGTATGGCAGAAAAAACGGTCAAGCGAGCTGCGCAGACATCCGATGACAAAACCTTTGACGTCGTTGTCGTCGGTGCCGGGTTTGCTGGGCTTTATGCGCTATATCATTTGCGGGAGCGGGGCCTTTCGGTCTGTGTATGCGAAGCGGGTAGTGGAGTGGGAGGGACCTGGTATTGGAACCGTTACCCTGGTGCACGCGTCGACATAGAGAGCGTCGAATATAGTTACTCCTTTTCCGAAGAGCTTCAGCAGGAATGGAATTGGACCGAAAGATACGCCAGCCAGCCGGAGTTGCTGAAATACGCCAATCATGTCGCGGACAGATTCGATTTGCGCCGCCACATCCGTCTTAACACACGCGTGACTTCTGCGGCATTCAGCGAGGCTGAAAACATCTGGACCATTCAAACCGATAAAGGAAGCACGCTTCGCGCAACATTCTGCGTCATGGCAACCGGCTTTCTGTCGGCACCCAACAAACCGGCCATCCCGGGGCTCGACCGGTATAGCGGCAAACAATTCCATTCTGCCGACTGGCCGAACGACGGTGTAAATTTTTCTGGAAAGCGCGTCGGAGTTATAGGTACCGGCTCATCGGGTATCCAGATGATCCCGATTATCGCTCAGCAGGCAGAACATCTTTATGTGTTCCAGCGCACGGCGAACTTCAGCATTCCCTTGCGAAACAAGCCGATGCACCCAGAATTTCAACAATCGGTGAAAACGAACTATCCCGAATGGCGTCGTCGCGAATGGGAAGCTCCTGGTGGCTACGTCAGCGTCAATTTCCAAATGTCCGAACCGCAGAGCGCGCTGGCGCTCGACGTATCTCATGAGGAGCGGCTCACAGACTTCGAATATCGTTGGAATTCGGGCGGCCTTTGCTTCTACAACTCCTTTCCCGACCTCTACACCAGTCGGGAAGCGAACAGCACCCTTGCCGATTTCGTGCGTGGAAAAATCCACGAACGTGTCGGGGATCCGGCTGTCGCGGAAGCCCTGACGCCGAAAAGTCATCCCATACTAACCAAACGGTTATGTGCCGACACCGGCTATTTTGAGACTTTCAATCGGCAGAATGTGACGTTGGTGGACCTAAAGAAGTCTCCTATCGAGGAGATTACGGCCGATGGTGTCAAGCTTCAGGGTGGTGTGGAACACAAAGTCGATTGCCTGGTCTTTGCAACAGGCTTCGACGCGGTGACCGGGGCTCTCACCCGCATGGATATTCGCGGACGAAATGGCCTCTCCATTCAAAGCCATTGGGCAAGCGGACCGCGGACATATCTCGGATTGATGGCGTCAGGGTTTCCCAATCTCTTCATCATAGACGGGCCCGGAAGCCCAGGTGCATTCTTCCATCCGATCCTTTTGTCGGAATATCAGGTTCGGTGGGTTGGAGATTGCATCTCTTACTTATGGCAAAATGGATTTGCTTCCATCGAACCTTCTCCAGACACAGAGGATCGATGGGTTGGCCATGTGAATGAGGTGACGAACCAGTTTCTCGTTTCGCAAGTCGATAGTTGGTATCTCGGGTCCAATATCCCCGGGAAACCGCGGGTACCAATGATGTACATCGGTGGCTTTAAGCAATATTCCGGCTGGTGCGATAAATCGGCAGCCGAAGGATATGAAGACTTTTGCCTGACGCGAACACATGCGAGCCGCACCGCAGCTGTTTCTTGAATAGGACGTCAGTCGGATGGAAGACATTATCGAACCCGATCTGGCGATTTGTGATGCGCACCACCACCTGTGGGATTTCCCTGCGCAGATACCAGGCTTCATAAGCCCATACATGATGGACGCGCTGCTGAAGGACATTGGCAGTGGCCACAAGGTGGAAAGCACTGTGTTTGTCGAGTGCACGGCATTTTACAACGCTGACAGTGTGGGCGATCTGCAATTCGTGGGCGAAACAGAATTTGCCAACGGCGTGGCGGCCATGTCTGCCAGCAACAGATATGGCGCGGTGCGGATTTGCGAAGGAATCGTGGGGCGCGCCGATTTTTCCACGGGCGCTGCGGTGGAAAACGTGTTGGCAGCACATGTCCGGGCCGCTGCCGATCGTTTTCGCGGCATTCGCCATGCGGCGGGTTGGGACGCCAGCCCGGAAGTGGGCAACAGCCACTCCGATCCGAAAAAAGGTCTCTATGCCGATGCACGGTTTCGGGAAGGTTTTGCAAAACTTGAAGATTTCAATCTCTCATTCGATGCATGGCAATATCATCCTCAATTGCCAGAGTTGATCGATCTCGCGCGTGCCTTCCCCAATATTTCAATCGTTGCCAATCATGTCGGTGGTCTACTGGGCACAGGTCCCTACGGAAATCGCGAAAGTGTGTTTGCTGACTGGAAAGGCTCCATTGCGCAGCTTGCGAAATGCCCAAACGTGGTCATGAAACTTGGTGGTCTGGGGATGGCAATGTGCGGTTTCGGCTTTCATGAGCGGAGCGCGCCCGTAACGTCTGAGGAGCTTGCCGCTGCTTGGAGACCTTATGTCGAAACTTGCATCGAGGCGTTTGGCCCGGCGCGATGCATGTTCGAAAGCAATTTCCCCGTCGACAAGGTTTCGTGCAGCTACACGGCGCTGTGGAATGCGTTTAAGCGCATATCGAAAGGTGCGTCTGCCGACGAAAAAGCGCTGCTGTTCCGGGATACAGCCAGGCGAGTGTATCGCCTTGACTCAGGTCAATTCCAATTCTCGATATCCCGAACTGCGGCTTATAACCCACAGGTGACGCGATGATAATCAGTTCAGCATTGGCAAATGCAAGTGATAGCGAACTCCAGGCGGCACTTGCGTTTGCAGATCCGCTTGTGCTCGCGGCGCTCATCTACCATGCCACAGCGGATACCGAAGTGGCTCAGATCAAGGTCGGCAAAATCGACGGGGCAATCGGCGAGATACCGGGCTTGACCGAAGAACAAGCAATGGGTGTGCTTCGCAAAAAGGCATTGGATCTGCTCAAATCCTATCGCGATGGAAAGTCAGAGCCGCCCGATATCCATTCGCGGGACCGGCTTGCCAAAGCGATGTCGATCGCTGTGGGGCAGCCTGTCGACGAACAGGAAGTCGAGTTCTGGACGGAAGAGCTGGCGCTCGATCCGCTGGCGCGTCGCCTGCGGTGGTCACAGAAGCCTGATACCGAACAGCTAGAGCAGTTCCACGTGATCGTGATCGGTGCGGGCATGGAAGGCGCCAACGCCGCCATACAACTCAAGCAAGCCGGCATTCCGTTCACGGTGTTCGAGAAAAATGCTGGCGTAGGGGGAACTTGGCACCAAAATCGCTACCCGGGCGCGAGAGTGGATTTTCCAAGCCGTATCTATTCTCACGTCTTCGGCATCCAGCACCAATTTCGCTCCGCTTTTTCTCCGCAGAAGGATACGGAGAAATATCTAAACTGGTGTTTTGATCATTATGAAGTGAGACCAAACCTCCGTTTAAACAGCGAAGTCACCGCACTGAGCTGGAATGAAGACGCCGGAAAATGGATTGCTCGCGTCAAAAGCAAGAACGGCGGAGAAGAGCTCCACCACGCCAACGCAATCGTCATGGCGGTTGGATTGCTGGATCGCCCCGCTGTTCCACAAATACCGGGCATTGAAAACTTTCGCGGCCGCATCATCCACACCACTGAACTGACGGCGCAGTATGATTTAACTCGCGCGCACGTGGCTGTGATCGGTACTGGTGCGAGCGGTATGCAGTTGGTCCCTGACATCGCACCCAGCGCAAAGAGTATTACAATATTCCAGAGGAGCGCCGGTTGGGTAACGCCCATCGCCGGCTATCGCGATGAACTTCCATCTGAAGCGCTGTGGCTCGATGCCAATGTTCCATTTTATCGCAATTGGTCGAGATTCATTCAGGCTTGGATGATTGCCGGACCTCATGCCTTTCCGATTTGGGGCGTCGATCCGGAATGGCAGGATGAGCACACCGTCAGCGCAGCAAACAAGAAACTGCGCGACCGTCTTATCGCCTATATGGAAAGCAAGATCGGGCACCGGCCAGATCTGATGGAAAAATGCTTGCCCGATTATCCACCGCTGGCCAAGCGAATCATCGTCGACAATGGTTGGTTCGATGCCCTGGTGCGAGACAACGTCACCCTTATCTCCGAAGGTATCAGCAAGATCGAAGAAAACACCATTGTCACCCCCAGTGGCCAGAAAGTACCGGCCGATATCATCGTCCTCGCTACAGGGTTCAAAGCCAACGAATTCTTTTGGCCAATGAAGATCGAAGGTCGGGACGGCATTTCACTTGAGCAAGTATGGGCGCGCGACGGAGCCCGCGCGTTTTGGGGCGTGGCGATTCCTCACATGCCGAATTTCTTTTCGCTCTATGGCCCCAATGCCAATCCGCGAAACGGAAATCCCGTCATGTGGGGCGAGACGCAGACACGTTATGCGCTTCAATGGCTCGAAGCCATGATAGCCAATGATTGGAAAGCCGTCGAAGTTCGCCAGGATGCCTTTGATGCGTACAATATTCACTTGGATAAACGTCTGGCCGAAACGATTTGGATGTCTCCCGGTCAGGCATCCTATTACCAGAATGAGTTTGGCCGATCCGCCGTCATGGCGCCGTGGGGCAGCTATGAATATTGGCAGGCCCTGCGCCATCCGCGGCTGAACGACTTTGAGATCGTTCGAAGAAACGATGCGGTTACCCATCCCAACAATCAGAAACGGTCCGCCGGATGAGAAAGCGCGACCAATACGATAGCCTGTCGGCAATCGTTTCCATGATCGGAACCGGCGAATGCGGTTCTTGTATCGGTATCATCATGCCGGGAATCGTGATCGCGCTAACACAATCTCACGGCTTGCCGACCTATCAGGCCGCTTTCGTTGCTTCCGCAGAGAGTTTCGGCATTACGGCAGCCACGGTTCTGGTTTCATATTTTATGGGAGCAATAGATCGCAGACTGCTTGGTCTCACAGCCATAACGCTTGCAGCTGTCGCAGATTTTGCCACGGCGCTGATCAGTTCCTATCACGCACTTGTGGCCTTGCGCTTTATTGCAGGTGCGGGTGAGGGACTGGCGATCGCGGTTATGGTCGGATCGTTTGCGGGGGTTAAGGTGCCCGACCGCATATTCGCCATCGAGATTGTTATCAATACCGCGGTGGCGATGGCTTTCTTTGCTGTGGTGCGGCAACTCACAAACGCTGGCAACGGCTCTGCGGTATTTTACGTCATGAGCGTCGTAACTGTTTTGGCTGCCGGTTTCCTTGTGCGGCTGCCCGCCCATGCACCGGTAACAGCAACTCTTGGCGGCGCGTTACCTGAAATGGAGCGGATGGATGCGAGAACGCTAACGGCAAGTATCTTGGGTCTTGCGGCAATGCTTTGCTTATATATCGCCATCGGCATCGTGTGGCCTTTGGTGGGGCAACTGGGCATAGCGATGGGTTTACCGCGAGATAATGTATCGTTGGCGCTCACCAATTCCACTTTCTTTGGCATGGCCTCGGGCGTTGTGGTGGCCGGCATCGGTGGTTATTTCGGCCGGTCTGTTCCGCTGCTTCTCGGGCTTTTAACTTTGGTAGCGGTTGTTGCCGGAATGGCATTGGGCTCTATGACCGCATTGTTCGGCCTCGCCACGGGCATGTTCATGTTCTGCTGGCTCTTCAGCATCGCGTATTTCATGGGCCTTCTCGCCGCAATCGATTCAAAAGGCAGGGTGGTGACCTTTGCCTTGCCAATGCAGTTTCTGGGACTGGCATTGGGGCCGTTGGTCGCGGCTTTTGTTTTAAAAGCATTCGTCAGTCAGACTTATTGCCTGTGGCTGGCCATATCCTTGCTGCTTTTGGCCACCGCTCTGGTGCTATGTGCTGAACGTATGTTCCGTAAAGCATCCAAGGAGCTCTCTTCATTTGGCCAATTCATGCCGCCGGCTTCCGATAGTCGTCACCTGGTTTCGCCCAAGAAATTGGGAAGCGTTCTGTGATCCGAACGATCGAAGAAGCCGATTGGCAGACGATCGCCGATGTGCCGCCGCACTTCGCGCGCACGCGCCCCAACGAAGTGGCTTTCAGGTTTGAGGGGCGGAACACCACCTTCGCCGAGTTCGATCGGCATACCAATCAGGTGGCCAATGCGCTTCTGGCGGCAGGCATAAGAAAGGGCGACCGTATCTGCTATCTCGGAAAGAACAGCGATGTCTATTTCGAGCTGTTTCTTGGCGCGGCGAAAACGGGTGCGGTAACGACGCCGATAGGTTGGCGTTTGGCGCCGCCAGAGGTCTGCTACATCGTCAACGATTCAAGAGCAAAATTGTTTTTTGTTGGTCCAGAGTTTATCGGCATCGCAAGTGACATACTGTCGAATGCTCCGAATGTTCAAACCGTTGTGGTCATGGAAGGTGGGACATCGAAATGGCAAAGCTTTGCTACTTGGCGCGATGCGCAACCGATCACCCCGCCTGACGTTCCGCTTGCATCACCCGATATCGCGATCCAGCTCTATACCTCTGGCACCACGGGGCGGCCGAAAGGTGCGATGCTTAAGCACTCCAATTTTATTCTGACCCACAAAATAATGAAAACCGCACAGCTGGATTGGAACATCTGGACAACCGATGACATAAGCCTTGTGGCAATGCCCGTGTCACACATCAGCGGATCTGGTTGGGGATTTTGGGGTATCGCCAATGGTGCGCGAAACGTCGTCGCCAGGGAATTCAATCCCCACAAGGTTCTAGATTATATCGCCAATGAAGGTGTGAGTAAGCTCTTTCTCGTGCCGTCTGCCATACAGATTGTTTTGCGCGATCCGCGCGCTCGCTCGACAGATTATTCGCGGGTAAAGCATTTGGGATATGGCGCTTCGCCCATACCGTTGGATTTGCTTCGCGAAGCTGTCGAGGTTTTCGGCTGCGGCTTTGCGCAGATGTATGGCATGACCGAGACGGCAGGAACGATAGTGGTTCTCCCTCCCGAGGATCATGACTTAAATGGGAACGACCGAATGCGGTCGGCCGGAAGACCATTACCCGCTGTGGAGATCAAAATCGTTGATGAGCGTGGAAACGCGTTGAGCACCGGACAGGTTGGCGAAATTGCCACCAGATCTCCGTGGAACATGGCCGGATATTGGAATCTGCCCGAGGCAACCGCAAAAACAATTGACAAAGAGGGATGGTTGCGAACGGGTGATGCTGGATATCTCGACGAAGAAGGATATCTGTTCATACATGACCGGGTAAAGGACATGATCATCTCCGGCGGAGAGAACGTTTATCCGGCCGAAGTCGAAAACGCAGTTTATGGCCACCCAGACGTGGCCGAAGTTGCTGTCATTGGCGTACCCGATGAAAAGTGGGGTGAGGCTGTGAAGGCAATCGTTGTCCTGAAACCAAATCATTCCGCGACTGCCGAAGATATTATCGCATTTGCCCGCTCACGAATTGCCGGGTTTAAAGCGCCCAAGACCGTAGACTTTGTTGAGCTTCTGCCAAGGAACGCCAGCGGGAAGGTGCTTAGACGCGAACTCAGAGAGAGGTATTGGGCAGGCAGGACCCGCAAAATAAATTGAAGCGTAACATGGACTTCACGATACCCAAGGAAATCACAGACTTGCTGATCCGGATCGATGCTTTCATCGACAAGGAGATCAAACCGCTTCAGGAACAGGACGATAGCGACCGCTTCTTCGATCACCACCGCGAATGGGCGCGCACCGATTTCGAACATGGCGGCTTGCCGCGCAAGGAATGGGAAGAATTGCTGGGCGAAATGCGCCGCCGCGCCGACAAGGCGGGTTCCTGCGGCTGGCGTTGCCGGAAGAATTCGGCGGCAAGAACATCGGCAACCTCGCCATGGCGATCATCCGTGAACATTTGGCGACAAAGGGATTGGGCCTGCACAACGATCTGCAGAACGAAAGCTCCGTCGTCGGAAACTTCCCGCAAATCCTGATGTTCCGCGATTTCGGAACGGACGAGCAGAAGAAGACGCTTCTGCTCGGCATGCTGGCGGGGCAGTTACAAGCCGATTTTCTTCTTACAATTCCGATGTCCGCTTTGGGGCGCAAAGCTGACCTCGATAATGATAGCGTCTCTGGCCTGCCGTGTAGGCTTCGATAGCCTCGATACAATTATTGTGTCGAAGCTTCCGCTCAGCCCGTCATCGCTTCGGGATCGACCTTTTTGGGTAATCCATTTTAGGGCCCCGGCGGAGATGTCGAGCCTCTTACGTTTGTACTGCAGAATGCCGCGCGGAGGCCGCCAGTGACTTGTCACAACGCGCCAACTGAGTAAATCAGATCGCCTAGGTCGCGTCATCAGCGCGCGAGTTGAGCGGTGTTCGAAGGAGAAGGCACGTTAGATGTGTGCGGAAAACCAAGACAAAAAAGTAGGATATTCCGCCTTGGCCGATGAAAGGCAGACGGATCAAACTACCTACCCAGCCGAAAGCGCTCACAAGCGGATCCGGGCCCATGCAGCAAAAAAAGATATTAGTCCGCAGAGCGGAAGATCGCATCTGTCTAGACATTCTAGTATTCCGTTTCGTGAGCGCCCGACGTGCACCGTAGCCGAAGCGTGTAGCGCGGCGGGTCTTGGAAAGACCAAATTCTATGAATTGATGCGTAAGGGAAAAGTCGATAGCACCACGTTGGGTCGGCGGCGTCTGGTCCGCGTGCCTTCCTTGCTGCAGTTGCTAAACGAGGGATGCGACCCCTAGCGGTGCTCTAGGTTTGTGATGTCGAGCCAGAACCGAAGCGCACTGCCCCGAGGGTGGCGTTCGCTCCTATACCCGTAGCTCGATGCTCATAGCTGTGTGCCGCCGACACCATCCCCTCTTGATGCTTCAGAACTGCTTATCCTTGAGCCTTTCGTTCAATGCACTCGCCAGACAAATCTTGCCCTTTCTGATTCGACGAAGGCGTGGACGAACCTAGGGATCGCCGTTGGTACTTCTGTTGGTATATTTCGTGAAATCTCGATATTCCTCAATAAATTCAATGGTATTTATGTCCTTCATCACCCACCATCCTCAATGAGCATATCTACGCGGAAACGGGGCACGCTTCCGGATATATGCAATCGTCTCCCATGCGGGAGAGAGAAATCAAATTTTCGCCAATACCTTACGCGCCTCGTCGCTGTCTTTTGCGATTTGCGCCTTCAATGCCTCAAGCCCATTCAGCTTCGCTTCCGGCCGGATGTAGTGCACCAGCTCCACCGACAAATGCTTGCCGTAAAGGTCGCCGTTGAAATCGAACAGGAATGTTTCCAGCAGCGGCGTTTCGATCTTATACATGGGCCGCACGCCGAAATTCGCCACGCCATTGTAACGGCCGACGGGTTTGTCGTCCTCGATCACCGTTGCGCGCACGGCATAAACGCCATAAGCGGGCCGCAGGAAATCGTCGATCCTCATGTTCGCGGTGGGAAAACCGATGGTGCGTCCGCGTGCATCGCCGTGTTCGACGCGCGCTTCCACGCTCCACCAACGCCCCAGCAATTCCGCCGCCTCTCCCGGCCGGCCCTGTTTCAGCGCTTCGCGAATACGCGTTGAGGAAATCTTCTCGGTTCCTTCCGCCGTAACGGGTTCGAACACCGTCACATCGAAACCGTGCTGCTTTCCCATTTCGGTCAGCGACGACACATTTCCCGTTCGTCCCTTGCCGAACTGGAAATCTTCTCCCACCACGATGGCCGAAACGCCAAGCCCGTTCACCAGTACGTCGGCAACGAACTCATGCGCCTGTTTCTTCGCCATCTCCGCATCGAACGAAAGGGCGTACATCACGTCCGCGCCCAGTTCTGCGATCAGCCGCGCCTTGGTGCGAAACGGCGTCAGCCGGAACGATTCCCTCTGGGGCCGGAAGAACTCCTGCGGATGCGGCTCGAACGCGATCACGCCGAACGGCACGCCCTTCGCCCTGGCAATGCGTCCCGCCTCGCCGATCAGCGCCTGGTGCCCGCGATGCACGCCATCGAAATTGCCGAGCGCCACCGCCGCGCCTTTGAACGCATCGGGAATATCCTGATAGTGACGAAAGATGCGCATGCGCGCGCGTCTTATCCTTTCGGCCGCGACGGGGCCATGACCATGGCCTCACCTTCGATCACCACAAGGTCTTTGACCTTGCACACACAATCGAAGATCACGCGCCGCTTTTCTGCGATCACTTCGCGCACCGTACAGGTCGCCGTCACCTCGTCGCCTATTCTGACCGGGGCTTTGAACTTTGTTGTCAGGCTCATGAAGATCGTGCCCGGCCCCGGCATCTTCATGCCCAGGATGGTCGAGATGTAGCTCGCCGACAACATTCCGTGCGCGATACGCGTCTTGAACGGCGTGGTGGCGGCATAGGCTTCGTCGAAATGGGCGGGGTTCATGTCGCCCGACAATTCGCCGAACATCTGGATGTCCCGTTCGGTGACGGTGTGGACGTAGCTCTCCGACATCCCCGGTTTCAAATCTTCGACGTAATAACCCATCGTCCCAAGGCCCCTCTCAGTTGAGCCCTCGTCTTATCGGTCAGCCCGTCACCAGACAAGCTCGCGCATCGCCGCGCGCGCCCAAACGCCTGATTTTTCAAAGAGTTGCGTCAGGGTTTCATGGGTCATTTCCCCCAGCTCCGCCGCGTGGATGCCGTGGGCGATGAACAGCGCATCGAATCCCATTCCGTTGGCGCCCTTAAGGTCGGTCGCCATCCCGTCGCCCACCGCCAGCACGCGCATCACCGTGCGCCCGCAGGTCTTGCGCATCGTCTCCAGGGTCAGATCGTAGATCGCCGGATACGGCTTTCCGAAATAGATCGCTTCTCCACCGATCTTCTCATATTCCCGCGCCAGAGCGCCCGCGCAGTAAACCAGTTGCCCGCCCCGCTGCACCACGATGTCGGGATTGGCGCAGAGCATGGTCAGCGAGCGTTCCTTCAGCTTTGCCAGCCGCTCCGCATAATCTTCCGGCGTCTCGCGGTCGTCGTCGAACAATCCGGTGCAAAGAACGATCTCGGCGTCGTCTTCCGCCACGCTTTCGACGTTCGGCAGACCCTCGAACACGTCGCGGTCCCGCTCCGGTCCCAGATGGAACATGGCAAGTTTCTTTCCGCGCGAGCGCGCGTCAAGCTCGCTGCGTGCCGCCACGCCGGACGTCACCACCGCGTCGAAACAATCCGTCGGAACGCCGATGTGCTCAAACTGCTTCATCAAGGTTGCAACCAGCCGCGGCGCATTGGACAACAGCACCACCGGCCCGCGCCGGTCGCGAAACGCTCGCAACGCGTCGGCCGCCGCCAGAAACGGCGCGCGCCCATTGTGCAAAACCCCCCACACGTCGCAGACGAGCGCATCGTACTCGTCGGCAATATCGCGAAGGCCGGAAAGGATTTGGATATTGGATGTCATAGTGGAGCGGTCGCACACGGACTACAGATCGTCAACTTACCTCCCCCACCGCGGGGAGGTCGACGCGCGAAGCGCGGCGGGTGGGGCCTTCAACTCGCCCGCTTCAGCGGTATCACCGCAGCCGGTCCGGCCTTCTTTTCCGGTGCCGCATCCCTCAACACGTCGTCTCGCACCGCGCGCGGTTCGCCGAACAGATAGCCCTGCGCGAAGTCCACGCCATAGTCGAGGAGCTGCACGACCGTCTTCTCGTCTTCCACGCGCTCTGCAATCAGGTTCAGCCCATGGCGCGCGAGCAGGCCCTTGAAATCCTCCGCCGTGACCATGGCCTTGGCGTTGTCCATGCCGCCCACCAGCGTCGATGCCTTGATCTTGATGTGCCGGAAGCCCAGCCGCTTCAGCTTGGCGAAGTCGAGCGCCAGCGTTTCAACATGATCGAGCGATAGCGCAAATCCAAGCTGTGCCAGATAAGAGAGATTGGCTTCTCCCGCCTGTCCCGCCTTGGCAATCGCGCTCTGCGAGAACTCGAACACGATCTGCCCCGCAAGATCGCGATTGTGATGCATGTATTCCAGGAATTGCGGGAAGAACTCCGCATCGCCCAGCGTATCGCCGGCGATGTTGCAGAAGATGGCGATTTCCTTGTTCTTTTGCGTCAACCGGCGCACCACCTGCACGCAACGGAACAGCAGCAGATTGTCCACCACGCTCATCAATCCGGCGGGTGCGGCAATGCGCATATATTGGGCAGGCATGATGACGGTGCCGTCTTCGGCGCGCAGCCGCGACAGCGCTTCATAGTAACGCAGCTTGCGTTGCGGCAGGCTCACGGTCGGCTGCAGATACAGATCGACGCGGTTCTGTTCCAGCGAAGTGCGGATCATCTCCAGCATCTTGGAATCGCCCAGCGCGTTGAAGGCGCCGCTTTGGGGTGTCGGCAGTGCCATACGCTGCGGCTGCGCCGGAATCTCCTTTGCCTTGTTGGAGATGCGGCTTGCGAATTCGCGCATCAGCCCTTCGAGCATCTGCAATTCGGAGACGATCTTGCGGTTGTTCTCGTTGGTGCGCGTTTCGACGATCTGCGTAATCTCGGAAATCTTCTCGCTCGTCTGTTCCAGCGATTTCTGGAACGACAATCCCGCCCGCTTCAGCATGCGAATGTCGCGCGTCGTCCGCTTCCTGTCCTTGCCGCGCAGCAGGCCGAGATGGATTTGCGCCCCGATCACCGCGAACAGCACCGAAAGCGTCATGCCTTGCGAGATCGGCAAGCCGAACCACATGCCGATTGCGCCGCCTGCAATCGCGGCTGCTGCTGCATAAAGCATGACGATGAGGATATTGAGCATCGGAAATCCCGCGGGCTTCGAAACTGAGGCGGCAAGTATTGCCGATCCGCGTTTCCAACCTGTTAACCGGAGCGATCCCCGAAAGCAGCCATCGGCGCGTATTCGGTAAGCTTTCGTTTACTTTCGTTGGGCTACGGCGCGACCGCTTGCGCCTGCATCCGCAAGCCCAGCCGCCGCGAGAGCATCCGCTTCAAATCCCCGTTGCGCCGTTCCGTCAGATGCGAAAGCACCTCGCACGCCACAAGCGCCATCGCTGCCAGTATCGGCCCGCGCACATAGGGATTGTCCGGTAGCGCAAGACAGGATGCGAAGAGATAGAGGAGGGGAAGATGAAAGAGATAGAGCGAAAACGTCATTCCGGCGACATACCTGATCGCGCGTGCCATCCGCGCCAGGGGCAGGGCCAGACGCGACGCTGCGAAGAGATTCGCCGCCACCAACACTCCCAGCGCGTAGTCGATAGGCGAAGCATCGTCCGCCCAGCCGGCATAGTGCGGATGTGAAAATCCGCTCATGTCGGCGAAGATCATCGCAACGGTGGCCGCTGCCGAAAGCACGAAAAGCAGCCACGCCGCCGTCTGTGACAAAGGAAGCGTCCGCGCCCGATAGCTCGCTACGCCCAACAGCCAGACGGGAAGCAGCAGCAGGATCTTCGGTCCCGCGATGGCCGCGGCAACGGCAAGCGCCGCATAGCGCATTTTGCCCGGTATGAATACGAAAACGCCGAACAAGACGTAATACCAGAATTCGAACGGCAGCGACCAATAGGCCGTGTTGGAAAACAGCTCGATGTCGAAATGCCAGCTCTGGCTGAGAAACAGCCCTGCACTTGCAATTCGAAGAAGCGGATCGCTGTGATGTGCGGCGCGATAAAGTTCGGGCGCGTAAGCCATGCCGACGCGATCCGCCACATAAGTCAACACCAGTGCGGGCAGCACCACGGAGTAAAGCCTGGTCAACCGCGACATCGCAAAGTCTGCGCCATGCCGTTCCCGCGAGTCTGCGACATAGCTGATGACGTAGCCCGACAGCACGAAGAAGACGATAACGCCGTCGTGGCCGGCCGCCTGTACCTGCCAGAGGAAGCCGCCGCTCAGATTGGTGCGGGAAACGTGCGACAACAAAACGGTCAACGCCGCAACAATCCGCAGCAGGTCCAGATAGGCGGACTGGCTCTTGGACATTGTTGGAAAGACTCCGCTGGCGGATCACCCTAACAAGCAGGACGGCAAACCCACAGCCCGCAAAGGTTGAAATCAGTTCGATGATTTCGGCCCGGCAGGTCCCAACGTCGAGATCGCGACCCCAAGCCTTTTCGTGTCCACCGGTTTGGGGAGGATGGGATAATTGCGCCATTCGTCGGGAAAGCTGCTCTCGGGTTTGGCGGTCGAGAAGACGAACGGAATCTTCCGCTGCAACAGTTCGGCTGCCAAAGGAAAGACCAGTGCCTCGCCAACATTCACGTCGAGAATGGCAAAATCCGGCTCGATCGCGTCCAGCATTCTGGTGCCGGTGGCAATATCGTAGGCCACGAAAACATCGTCGTGCCCCATCTCCCGCACGATTTGCTCCAGATAGTCGGCGACGAGGAATTCGTCCTCGATGATCAGAATTCGCACCGCCAGCCCTCGCAGGCGAAATCGCCGATCCGCTTTTGTCTAATGGTTAACATGATGCGCCGCCACCTCTTTCCTGGTTCGGGCGTCTGGCTACGTCAACTAGCAGACAGACCAAAGGTTCCCGCTGGTGTAGTGCGGTATTTCGTCTTGGGGCGGACAGTGGCAGATGGGCAAGGCGAGTCGCGTATCGGGCTGCCGGATGCACATTTTTTTCTGACACATCATCCGTTGCTCTTCCGCTGACCAGCGTAATGACGATTGTGTTCGCGACGCTGGTAACGGTGTGGCTCCTTGGTTTCGTTACGGAGCACCGCAAGGACGCGTGGCGAAAGTTCTTTCACCGTCTTTTGTCATGGCTGAGCCATTTGATTTCGGAACGAATGCCGTTGCTGGATCGGCTTATTACGACAGCGCGATAAGCGGCTTCGCAGACCAGAGACGATCTGGACGGAATGTGGGCCGCCAATTTCGATAACCCATCGAAAACAATGGTCGGAGAGAGAGGATTCGAACCTCCGGCCCCCACGTCCCGAACGTGGTGCTCTACCAGGCTGAGCTACTCTCCGGTTTCAGATCGGGGCGCCCTTATAGCCACGGGGTACTGGCCCCGCAACGCCCGGAGATTGCGGCCAAAAAGGCGGTTCGTCCGCATCGGAGACGTCCTTGCCTTTCCCCTCCGGGGCGTCGCGGCCTGTTTGATGACGTTTGCCTAGCGCGTAAACCCTTGAATCTATTTAAGAACATAATCCTTGACTTCGCACCTACATCAGCATACTATCCAACATAAAGGAGATGATAAACTTATGTCAGAATACGTTCAACAGTCCGATCCTGTCCTCGATCAGGCCATGGAATTGCTCCATGCCGAGCTTTGCGAATGCCATTCGGCGGTCATGGGGGCATTCCGCTTCGGCTTCGAAAACGGAGATTCGAGGGTTCAGCTTGAAAGCATGAAGATCGCCAGCCGCATGATGCAGGCCAGCGCCATGGCCGCCACCGCGCTCGCCCGGCTGAAGCGTCCGGGCACCCATCACACCGTCACCGTCCGCGAGAAGGGGAGGGACCCCACCCCCGAAAATTTGAAAACGAATGGTGAGCAATGACCGCGAAGAAACGCGGCGGCCAGCCAGGCAATCGCAATGCCTTCAAAACGGGCCTTCACACCGCCGAAATGCGCAGCTTACGCAAACAGGCGCGGCTGCGCATGCAGAAGCTGAAAGCGGCGATGGAAGCAGCGAGATACAAAACCTTACCTCCCCAAAAGCAGGAAGGTCGACGCGCGGAAGGCGCGGCGGGTGAGGCTGCGATATGAAAACCAGAACGTCAGATCGACGCTTCGATCCATTCCTTGATCTTGGATTTCGGCAGCGCGCCAACCTTCGTCGCCGCGACCTGACCCTGGCTGAAGATCATCAGCGTGGGAATGCCGCGCACGCCGTATTTCGTCGGCACATGCGGGTTCTCGTCGATGTTGATTTTGGCGACGGTCACCTTCTCGCCCAGCTCGGTCGCGAGTTCCTCCAGCGCCGGGGCGATCATGCGGCAAGGCCCGCACCATTCCGCCCAGAAATCCACGACGACAGGTTTCTTGGACGAAAGCACATCCGTCTGAAACGAGCTGTCCGAAACTTTGAGCGGGGCCGACATATTGTGTTCCTTGGGTTGGGAGGATGCGTTCTGTTGAGTGAATCTAGGAACGCGCCCCCTGGGGGTCAAGGTCTTGAACCCGCGCAAGCTGTGCGTCGAGCAGGCCATCGGACAGGCGCATCAGCCGGGGGCCGGCCGTCCAAAGCAGCCCGCAAACCACCTTTTTGGCCGGAAACACGCGCCGCAAGGCCGAGCGATAGAGCGTCATCTGGGCGAGGTAGCCGCTAGCCACATGGGTCTCTGTTTCCGGAACCGTCCGGTCCGTCTTGAAATCCAGCACCAGAACCTCGCCGTCCGAAACTGCCAGCCGGTCGACGCGCCCATTCACCTTGATGCCGTCCAGTTCCGGCAACTCGGCGGCGAGCGCCACCTCGGCCCGGCTACCGGGCGCAAAGACGGGCGCAAACGTCTCGTCCGCCAGCACGCGCAGGATTTCCGCGGCCAAGGCTTGCGCGTCAGCCTCCGGCACATCGCGCGCGACAAGGAATTTGCGCGCGACCTCGCTGCGCAATTCCGCCGCGACGTCCGGCAACCGCGCCAGCAGCGCATGGATGAGAACGCCGCGTTTGAATTTGCGTCCTTCCTGCGTGAGCGGCGAAAGCGGGGAGGGCGGTGTCTCGATCAGCGAAGGCCGTACGATGCGCGGACGCTCTGCGATCTCTTTCGGGGCCGTCGTCGCCCATTTGGGCAAGTGCGGTTTCGCAATTTCAGCCGCCGCGGCCTTTTTGGAAATGCCGTCTTCCCGTTCGCCATAGATGCGAATGGTCTCCCCGCCGCGTTCCACCGCGACGCCCAATTCATTGGCCGCGCGCTCCATCAGCGCATACCAGGAATCCGGCCGCACGCCCTTTCTGGTTTCGAAGCCGCAGATGTAGAGCCGCTCCTTTGCCCGCGTCAGCGCGACGTAAAGCAGCCGCTTGTGCTCGTTCAGCGCCTCGGCATTCGCCATCTGCTTGGCCGCCTTCACCGCCTGCGGCGCAATCGCATCCGGCACCGAGAACAGCACGCCGTCATTGGCATAAAGCAACTGCCGCTTCTGTGCGTTGGAGGCTTCGCGCGTCGTGTCCGGCAGGATCACGATGTCGGCTTCCAGTCCCTTCGCGCCGTGCACCGTCATCACCCGCACTTCGTCGCGCCCGCGTTCCATGTCGCGCTTGATCTCCGCGCCGCCACGTTCGATCCAGTGCAGGAAGCCTTCGAGCGAGGGCGGATTCTGCGCTTCGTAAGCAAGCGCGAGCGACAGGAATTCCTCGATCGCGTCGCTCGCCTCCGCGCCCAGCCGCGCCAGCAGCTTCAGCCGCATCCCGCGCACCGTCAGAACATGGGCGAAGAACTCGTAAGGCGGCACGAAATCCGCCCGCGCCAGACATTCGGAAAGAAACGCGCGCGTATCGTCAAGCATCTCGTCGGCGTTGTTCTGCAAGGACTGCCAAAGCGTTCCCCGGCGTTGATGGCTCAATTCGAACAACGTCTCTTCGCTCACGGCGGCCAGCGGCGAACGCAGAATGGTTGCGAGAGTCAGATCGTCCTCTGGCAGCAGCGCGAAACGTCCCAGCGCAATCAGATCCTGCACCGCAATCTGTTCGGTGATGCGAATGCGATCCGCACCCGCCACCGGCACGTTGAGCGCCTTCAACTGGCGAATGATCTCGCTGCCGAAAGGTTCGCGGCGCGGCAGCAGGATCATAATATCGCCGGGCCTGATCGCATGTTCCTTGCCCGGCAACGCAACGCCGTTTGCGATCCATCCCTTGATGGTGCGCGCGATCTTCTCCGCCAGCCGCACCACTGGGCTCGCCTCGGATGGCGTATCGACGGGCCGCCAAGGATCGGGTTCGTCCTTGTCTTCCGGCTTGATCGACGGCCAGAACTCGACGCGCCCCTTCGTTTCCTTGCGCAGTGCCTCGTGTTCGATTGCGAGGCCGAGCGAAGTCAGCCCGTCGCGCGCATCGGCCTCGGCGAACACGCGATCCACGAACGAAAGCACTTCCGGCACCGAACGCCGCGAGGTCTTCAACAGTTCGTAATTGAACGCCAATCCCGCGTTCTGGATATGGCCCGCGAAATATTGCCGGTTGACGTCGAATTGCGCGGGATCGGCCCCCTGGAAACTGAAGATGGATTGCTTCTCGTCGCCCACCGCGAACACGGTGCGCACCGTTTTGGATTCGCGCCCGGCACCGGAAAAGAATTCCTCTGTCAGCTTCTTCAGGATCGCCCATTGTTCGGGGCTGGTGTCTTGCGCTTCATCCACCAGAACGTGATCGAGCCCGCCATCGAGCTTGTAAAGCACCCAGGCCGCCGTCTCGCCGCGTTCGAGCAGCTTCAACGTCTCGGTGATGAGATCGTCGTAGTCGAGCGCCCCGCGCGCCCGTTTCTCCGCGGTATAAAGGTCGCGCACCGCATCGGCCACCGTCAGCGCCGCATCGCAAAGGGCGGCCGCATGCGCCGCGCGCCGTTTTTCTTCCGCCGCGCAAACTCGCCGTTCCAGATCCTGCAAGTAATTCAAAAGATCGGGCCGCGCCTGCGCCGTCTTCTTGGTGACGAGTTCGGCAAAACTCTCGCCTTTCTGCGTCATAAAGGACGAAAGCAGATTTTCGAACGCGCCCGCGCCCAATTCCATCGTCAGCGCGCGTTCCAATCCGCTCGCCCGCTGCTGGTCGCGCGTGCTGCCGCCTTTCATCCATGCCACGACGGCCTTCAACTGCGCGATCTCGGCCTTCAGCGAGGCACAGAACGATCCGACAATAGTGTCTTCGCTCTCATTCTCGTCCGCACCGTGAAACAGGCGCATCCTCTTTGTCAGCGAGCCGTCGCGCGAATTGCATCCGGCCAGTGCCCGCGACAGCTTGCGCCGCTCATTGCCGAGCGCGGCATCGAGAATATCCTGCAGCTTCTGTTCGCTCGTCTGCGTCACCAGAAACGACACCGCCGTACCCAGTGCCAGGTCGCCCGAACCGGCGCGCTCCAGAACACGCGCGCGTGCGCCCGCGATGATCTCGCGCGATGTCTGTTCGTCGATCACCGTGAATCCCGGTGGCACGCCCGCTTCGACCGAAAACCGCGACAGCAGGTTCTGGCAAAACGAATGGATGGTCTGGATCTTCAATCCGCCCGGCGTCTCAAGCGCCTTCGCGAAAAGACGGCGCGCCTCGCGCAATCCTTCCGGGCTGAGATCGTCTCCGCCGATCTGCGCGATGTATCCGGAAAGCTCCTCGTCCGATGCCATCGACCATTTGCCGAGCACGTTGAACAAACGGTCGGACATTTCGGCGGCGGCCGCCTTCGTATAGGTCAGACAAAGAATGCGCTCCGGCGGCGCCTTCGCCAGCAGCAATCGCGTCACCCGGTTTGCAAGCGTATGCGTTTTGCCCGCGCCCGCATTGGCGGAAACCCAGGCCGAATGTTTGGGATCGGCGGCGGCGAGAACGGGATCGTGCGCGCTCATTCCTCTTCGCCCCATCCGCTGGCCGACCATTCGCGTGCGCGCGCGAGATGATCGTAATCGCCCGAAAACTCCAGCCGGAACGGCATCACGCGCGAGAGGTATGGCTGCTCCGGCGCGTCGAACTGCGCCACCCGCGCCACCAGCAATTCCTTCACCTTGACCGCGAGCTCGTGCGCATCGGCCTTCACGATCCGCAATTCGCCCGGCTTGGCCCCGCCTGCGAAGCGCACATAGATCAGTTCGGTAGGGCTGAGTTTTCCCGCATCGGGAAATCCGCCTTCCGCCAGCATCGCCGCTTCCAGCGGCAGTTGCGCCGCGATCAACTGGATTACCTGCTTGTCGCTCGGCGGCGCGCCGGTCTTGTAATCGATGATCGCGCCGTTGCCGTAGCGCAATTCGTCGATTCTGTCCGCGCGCCCGTGCAGGATGAATTCGCCGCCGGGGCTTGCGAACTTCATTTCGCCGCGCAATTCCACATGCGCCTTGACGATATCGTGTCTGCGGCTGCGCTCAACGTCCACAAACCATTTGGCGGCGCGAATGAATCGCGGACGCCAGACGGCAAGAACGGATTTCGGAATGTTGTTCTCCGCGAACACGCGATCCGCGATCTCCGCAAAATGCCGTTCCGCATCCTCGGTCGGCCCTTCGGGAAACGCGCGCACGAATTCTTCCAGCGCCTTGTGGATATTGGTTCCGCGTTCCAAAGCGCCCACCTCCGCATCCAGTGGATCGAGCGGTTTCAGCTTGAGGACATGCTTTGCGTAAATCGCATAGGGATCGCGCAGCCACGTCTCGATTTCGGTGACCGAAAGCCTTCGCGGCCGCGCCGCAACCGGCGGTGTCGGCGCGGGCCGCTGCAGGCGCGGCGCCGATGGCGGTTCGGAAAGCGCCGATGCGATGGCGCAATAATCGCGCGGTGGCGCAAGCCGGTCTTCGAGTTTCAATCCACGCGTCAACTGGATCAGCCGTTGCAGCCAGCGCGATGCGACAGCGGGGGAGCCTTCCACCTTGCGGGAACGTGTCAGTATCACGCGGGTACCCGCCGCCAATGTTGCGAAATCGTGGGCCGAAAGCCCGATGGCGCGCTCCGGCTGCTCCAATCCCAATGCGCGCCGCATCGGCCGCGACAACCACGGATCCACCGGCGCCTCGCGCGGCCAGCTTCCTTCATTCAACCCGCCCAGTACGACCACATCGAAACGCTGCAACCGTGCTTCCAGCGGGCCGAGAATGGCAAGCCGTGGATGCCGTCCGAATGCTGGACGAACCGCCTTTTCCTCCGCGAGGCCGCGAAACAGCGAAGCGTAAGAAGCGGAATCAATCGCCGGCAGACCTTGCGCTTCCACAAACAGATCGGCCACGAGCGCCTGCGCTGCGTGCCCCGCATCGCCACGCCACAACCGCGCACCGCCGTCTTCCTTGTCGGTGGCGGCCAATGCTTCCGCCACGTCGACATGCAGCGAAAGCAAGCGCTCCAGCGGCGCTTCGGCCTGCAAGGCTTTTTCGAGTGGGGCGAATTTTTCCGCAACGCCGTCAAACCAGTGCAACAACCCTTTGCGCGTCTCCTCGTCGAAGCAATCCGCGCGCGCGACAGCATGACGAAGTCCTTCAAGCCCCGCATCCGGCCGCGGCCCGCGCAAACACCTGTCAAGCAGCCGCACGGTTTGGCGGAAGCGCGCCGTGTCTTCGCCGCCCGACGCCAGCGGATGTTTCAGCAAGGCCAGCAATGCAACGGGCGCGAATTCCTGCTGAACGGCATCGGCCAACAGGCAAAGGAATGTTCCGGGTGCCGTTCGCGCAAGCGGCCTGCCTGCGGAATCGTCGATGACGATATTCCATCGCCCCAATTCCGCCGCCACGCGCCGCGCCAGATCGCGGTCGGGCGTCACCAGAGCGCCCGTGTGCCCGTCGCCTTCCAGCACCTCGCGCAACACCAGCGCGATGGCGGTCGCTTCCTGCGCGGGATCGGCCGCTTCGACAAGCGACAATCCTTGCAGTCCGTTGGCGATGACGTCCGTGCCGCTTTCCGCAAGCGCCCGCCACGCATCGGTGGTCGGCGCAGGGCGAAGCGTTTCGCGCAACAACACTTCGCGCGGCGTTGCGTCTCGGCCGGCGCCGCCCCAAACCTTCACCTCGGTTCGTTCGACACCGATCCGGCGAAGCAGTTGCTTCATGCCGAATTGCGGGTGGCCGGGATCGAGATCGTTCCAACTGGTCTCGTCCAGCGAAAGATCGAGGCCGGGCAGAACCACCGCGCCCGTCGGCAAACGTGAAATCGCCTCCAGCAATTCCGCCGTCGCCGGAATGCTGCCCGTCGAGCCCGCTGCGATCACCGGCCCATCCGGCGGATTTCTCCTCAGCCGTTGCGCCAATGTGCGAAGCGCGCTGTCGCGATGAACGATATGGTCCTGCCTGTTCTCCGCAGCAAGCAGCGGCGGCCATTCTTTTTCCAGCAGCAGCAGGAAGTCGCGCACCTCGCTCCAATATTGCGACAAGGCGGTCGGCGCGAGATCGTGCAGCTCGGAAAGTGCGGCGCCTTGCGTTTGCACCTCGTCGAGAAACGCACCCAGGCTTTTCGCCAATCGCGCGGCCTGCGCAAAGCCGATGGCGTTGCCATCGCGGTTGCGCTGCCATCGTGCGATCAATGTCGCCAGCAAAAGCCTGCGCCGAACGGTGGAGATGGCGGGCAACAATTCCACATCGTCCGACACCGCGTCGAACAGCAAGTCGTCTTCGTCCACATCGCCCAAGGGGCGAATGTCCGGCAGCAGCACCGCGCCGCCGGCGGCACGCGCGAAAACCTCGCCCAACGAACGCACCGCGCGCCGCGTCGGCACATAGATCGTCGCGCGCGACAGCGCGATCGGATCGTCCTTTGCGCCTATCTGCCGGATCAGTTCGTCCGCCAATGTTTGCGCGAAAGGCGCACTTGCCGGAATCGTGAAGACGTTCGCCACCGCCTATGCCGCAGGCGCGAGGTCTTTCAGGAACCTCTCCGCGTCCGTCACCGCATCCGGGCGGTCGATATGCATCCAGATTCCGTCGAGCCGGATGCCATACAACCGCCCTTTCTCGATGGATTTGTCCCACAACGGATTGATCGAAAACTTTCCCTCTGGTGCGCCGTCGAACAGGCGTGGGTGCAGAATCTGCACGCCAATCCAGACAAACGGCGCGACGCGATGTTCGGAAATGCGTGTGAGATGACCTTCCGCGTCCATGAAGAAATCGCCGCGACCCTCATAGCAGCGGGCGTTCACTGTCGGTGCCACCAGCATCAGCGAATCCATGGTGTCGGGATTCCACCGCGCCTTCATGCGTTCGAGCGCGCTTGCTGCACCTTCGACCCAGACGGAATCCGAATTGTGGGTGAAGAATGGCTCGCCTTCGAACAGCGAAAGCACTTTCGCTATGCCGCCGCCCGAATCCAAAAGCGCCTCGCTTTCATCCGAAATCACGATCTTCACATCCTTGCGCTTTTCCACATGCGCGCGCAGCATGTCCGCATGGTGATGCACGTTGACGACGATCGTCTTCACGCCCGCAGCCACCAACCGATCTATCGCATAATCGATCAGTGCGCGCCCGCGCACTTCCACCAGAGGCTTCGGCCGATCGTTCGTCAGGGGCCGCATTCGTGTGCCGAGGCCTGCGGCCATGATCATCGCGCGCGTGATGGGCTTCGTCGTCAAGCGGCCACTCCTTCGATGCGCCCGTGCCGCGCCGCCGTCGGCAGCACCTTTTCATACCATGTCTTCAACTCGGCGAGGACAGGGTGTTCCAGATCGTGACGAAGATGGCCCCACACGCGCGGCAGATATGCGATGTAGCGAGGCTTGCCGTCGCGGAGCTGAAGCCTCGCGAAAATGCCCGCGATTTTCGCGTTGCGTTGTGCCGCCATGATGGCGAATGCCGCACGCAGTTCTTCCTCGTTCGCCGCCACTCCTTGAGCGCGCATCGCAGAGAGATAATGGGTTGTCATGCTCTCGGCCAATTCCGGCGCCACATCGCGCCGCGCATCCTCCAACAGCGACACCAGATCGTAAGCGTTCGATCCCGCCACGGCATCCTGGAAGTCGATCAACCCCACCCGCGCAGGTCCCGCCCGATCCTGCAGCCACAGCAAATTCTGCGCGTGGTAATCGCGATGCACGAATTTGGTATGGGAGTCTTTCATCGACAAAAGCAGTTTCTGCCACAGCTCGCGATGTTCGGAGACTTCTTCTTTCGTGGCCTTCCTGTTGAGTGCCAGCGGCAGATACCAGTCCGTCAGCAGGGCGATCTCCGCAAGCATCGCCGTTTCGTCGTAAGGATAAAGCGAAATCTGTGGAGAAATTTTGGCGGGCGCAGGATCGGCGTGAAGTCGCACCAACGCTTCCACGGCCGCCTTGTAAAGCTCGATTTCCTGTCCGCCGCCGTTCAGGACATCCGCATAGAGGCGGTCGCCGAAATCTTCCATCAGCACGAAACCGGCGGCGCAATCCGCAGCATATATTTCCGGCGCGCTCAACGCGCGGCTTCTCAGGAAGTCGGAGATCGCGACGAAGCGCGCGCAATCCGCACCTGCAAGCCGTGCGACGGCATTGTAGCCGAGCGCGTGACGTTCCTCAGGCGTTGCCTCGGCAGGAGCGGTCGGCGTTTCGACATGCTGCGGCTGATCCATCAGCATCGCCTGCCGCTCTCCCGATGCCACGCGGAAATATCGCCGTGTGGAAGCATCCCCCGGCAGCGCCTGCACCCCCGCCGATCCCCATCCCGCAGTGTGCAGGAAATCCTCCATCGCCGCCTGGCGTTCAGACATGATCTTTTTCTTCGCTCAGAAATTTCGCCCAATAGGTGTCGCCAAGGATTTCCGCCGAGCGGCCCCGCTCCGGATGTAAGTCCAGCGCCACGTTCAATGTCACCGGCAAACGATCGCTCGCGCGTTCCGGCCATTCGACCAAAGCAATGCCATTGTCGATGGCTTCGTCAAAACCAAGCTCCTCCAGTTCGCGCGCATCCTCCAGCCGATAGAGATCGAAATGGAACACCGGCCCCCGCGCCGTCTCGTAGCTTTGAACAAGCGTGAAAGTTGGGCTTGGTACATGCTCCGTCACCCCCAACCGTCGAAGTATGGCGCGCACCAGCGTGGTTTTTCCCGCTCCCAGCTCGCCTTTCAGCGCAACACAATCGCCCGTCCGCAATCCTGCGGCAATCCGCGCGGCCAAAGCATCCGTGGCGGCGAGGTCGGGAAGCGGGAAGCGGCCGGAAAATCCCTCGATTCTATTTGCCATAACAGGGTTTTAGCGCGGCCCTGCGTGCTGCTCAAAGCCTCCCGTTTCAGATTGCACGAAAGGCGCCAAACGTGATACCGCCGCAAGGGCTTATCCAGCAAAACCGGGCGGAAATGTCGGAACGAATTGTCATTATCGGCGCAGGCCAGGCCGGCGCCCAGGCGATTGCGAGTTTGCGGGCCGAGGGTTTCACGGGCGCCATCACAATGGTGGGCGACGAACCCTACCTTCCCTATCAGCGCCCGCCGCTATCCAAGGCCTATCTGCAGGGCAAGTTCGAACGGGAGCGGCTGTTCCTGAAACCGGAGTCATTTTACGCCGAATCCAAAGTCGAACTCATTCTCGGCATCGCCGCCGCCAGCATCGACCGCGAAAACAAACGCGTCACGCTCACCGATGGCCGCACGCTCCCTTATGACAAGCTCTTGCTTGCGACCGGTACGCGCGTCCGCCCGATCCTGGTTCCGAATGCCAACCTGAAAGGCATCTTCTATTTGCGCAGCATTGCCGACGTTGATGCACTGCGCGAAGCGTTCCAACCGGGCAAGAAACTCGCCATCGTCGGCGGCGGCTATATCGGCCTGGAAGTTGCGGCTGTTGCGGTGAAGCACGGTATCGACGTGACGGTGTTCGAAGCACTCGACCGCCTCATGCAGCGCGCCGTTTCTCCGCGTATATCCTCATTCTATGAAGAAGTGCACCGTGCGGCCGGTGTGAAGATCCATTTCAACACCGCCATCGAGAAATTCGAGGGCGAGAAAACCATTACCGGCGTCACAGCCGGCGGCAAAACATGGCCGGCCGATCTCGCATTGGTGGGAATCGGTGTGGTCCCAAACGCCGAACTTGCGCACGACGCAGGGCTCGAAGTGCACAATGGTATCGTCGTCGACAACTGTGCGCGGACAAAGGACCCTTCCATTTTTGCGGCAGGCGATTGCACCTGGCATCCCGGCCGCGAAGATGTCTTTCTGCGCCTCGAAAGCGTGCAGAACGCCATTGACCAGGCAAGACATGCGGCTCTGGCCATGGTCGGCAAGCCTACGCGGTATGCCGAAGTGCCTTGGTTCTGGTCCGACCAATACGATCTCAAACTGCAGATCGCGGGCCTCGGCCGCCCGGGCGACCAGCAAGTGCTGCGCGGCGATCCCGCTGCGCGTAAATTCGCGATCTTTCATTTGCGCGACGGCAAAATTGCTGCCGTCGAAGCGGTCAACGCAGCCCCCGAATATCTGGTGGGCCGCAGATTGATCGCGGAGGGAAAGCCGGTCGATGCCGCAAAACTCGCCGACCTTTCCATTCCCATGAAGAACATGGCTTAATTATCGGGTACGAAGGAGCTTCCATGCCCAAGATCAAATATATCGATCATACCGGCAAAGACCGCGAGATAGACGTGCCGGAAGGCTGGTCCGTGATGGAGGGTGCGGTGAAGAATCTCGTGCCCGGCATCGATGCCGACTGCGGCGGTGCGTGCGCCTGTGCAACGTGTCACGTCTATGTCGATCCGGCATGGCTCGAAAAGCTTCCGCCCAAATCCGACATGGAAGAAACCATGCTCGATTTCGCGCAGGACATCGAACCCAACAGTCGCTTGTCCTGCCAGATCAAGGTGACCGCGGAGCTGGATGGGCTGGTGGTCCGTACGCCCAAAAGCCAGCATTAGAATTATTCGGCCGCGTGTATCTCGCGTTCGCCGGGCCCGTCGTTGTGCAGGCGGCGCGGAATGTGGCAACGCACGATCGTTCCCTGGCCTGCACGGCTGTCGATTTCGACCCAACCGCTGTGCAATTCAATGAACCGGTTGACAAGCGCAAGGCCGAGTCCGGCTCCGGCGCGCTGACCAGCGCGACCCTTTGAGGCGAAGCGCTCGAACACATTGGCTTTCACTTCGGGCGCGATGCCTGGCCCGGTATCGGAAACGGCGATGCTGACGTCTTCGTCCTGAATATCGCCTATCAGAGTGATGATACCGCCGCGCGGCGTATATTTGAGCGCATTCGACAGAAGGTTGAAAACCACCTGACGGATGCGCCGTCCATCGGCGAGAAACACTCCCGCATCTTCACGGCAGTCCAGTTGCAGTTCCAGGCCCGCCTTCGCGGCCCATTCACGCACATGACCGATTACTTCCGACAGCAGCGCAAACAGATCAATCCGTTCGAGTTCCAGTCGCAGCGCCCCTGCTTCGATCAATGAAAGATCGAGGATATCGTTGATGAGGCTACGCAGGGTGTTACCGCCCGTCACGATGGCCTGTACGTATTCGGCCTGACGCGGCGACAGTTCGCCTGGTAAGCCCGTCGCGAGGTGTTCTGCAAATCCCAGAATGGTGTTGAGCGGTGTGCGCAACTCGTAGGACACATGCTTTATGAAGTCGGACTTCAACTTGTCGGCCGCTTCCAGAGCCTCGTTGCGGTCGCGCAGCGCATTCTCGATACGGAAACGATCGGTGATATCGGCAAACGTCACCAGCGTTGCTCCGTCCGGCAGGGGCGACAACGCGACCGACAGCACTGTGTGGTCGCTGCGCTCCATCTCGCCCCAATCGCGTCGGCGCTCGGAGCCCGTCACGATACTCGAGGTCAGTCTTTCCCAGGCATTTTGATCGCCGAATTTTTCCGCGCAGATAGCTGCGATCTGCCGCACATGCGGTTCGCCGCTGAGGTCGCGTTCGCCAAGATCCCACACTTGAGCAAAAGCTGCGTTGGAGAATTTGAGCTTTCCGTCAAGGCCAAACACCGCCACAGCTTCAGACAGCGTGTCGAGCGTCGCCGACTGCACTTTGATCAGAGTGTTATAAGAACTTTCCAGAGCAATGCGTTGCGTCACATCTTCGTAGAGGAAAGTAAGCCCGCCAAACGGATGTGGTTGTGCGACCACGCGCAGTGCCGTTCCGCCGGGAATATGCCACTCATCTTCCGACGGCTGTTCCCGGGTCTTTTCGTAAAGGGCGAGCCGCTGCCGTTTCCACGCCTGATAATCGCGCTGCTCCGGCAATTTGCGGGCTTCACGCAACCGGTCCAGAATCTCGCCGTCTGTCGGATGCCGGTCCAACCACGTTTCCGGCAACTCCCAGAGCCTGACGAAAGCGCGGTTGTAAAAGGTCAATCGTTGATCCGGGCCGAAGATTGCAACCGCCGTTGCTATCTTGTCGAGCGTGTCGGCATGGGCGTCGATATGTTGTTGAAGTTTCGCCTCCGCCGCCGAAACATCCGTTGCATCGATGGCCGTTCCTACGATGCCGCCGTCGTCAAGCGGGGTGTGGGTAAATTCCAATGCCCGCCGATGCCCGCTGACCACCGCAAAGCGGCGGGACGTTGTCGTTTGCTGCTGGTTGCGGGCGCTCGATGCGAGGTCGCGTTCGGATTTGTCCAACGAAGCTTGATGCGCCAGCGCGGCGGAAAGATTCGCTTCGCCGGACGAAGAAACAAACGCAAGATTGCCCCAGTTTAATGCCAAGGCCTTGTCCCGTAGCCAGACCGGGACGGGAAGAGCGTTCAGGATCGCTTCGAAATCGATTTTCCGTTGTTCGCCTTTTTGCTCCTCCAGCCAAACACCCGCCATGCCGCCAACCGCGCGGCCGCGGGCGGCAATTTTGCGTTCGTTTTTATCGAGCACGGTGAGTTCAAACGGCACACCGTTCGCGCCTAAATCGTCCAGTGCTCGAGAAAGTTGCGTTGCATCAGGGCCCGCAAGGCAACCATCCAGTATCGCGTCCGCGCCGCTGTAGGAAAACGGCCCGCTGCCGTCACGACCCCAAACGACGAGCGCTTCGCGGCTTGCCGAAATCAACGCATCGCGTTCGCCAACGGCGGCGCGGGCGCGTGCGCCAGACTGACGGATGGTACGTCGGAGGCGGCGGGCGGCGCTCTGTTCGGCGAGCGCCCACAACGCAACGGCAAAGGCGAGGGCGACGGCTCCGGCGGCGATGCAGGTAGAAAGAATGCCGAGGTCGGTGGAGGTTATGCCCTGAGCATGCGCCGGCAGGGGCAACAAGATCGTCGCCAGTACCAGACCTACCCGCTTACCACGCCCCTCGACGCCAAGCCCGGTCGACTGTCCCCTTGTGGTGGGACGCATTCCCTGTCGCCCCCATTTTTCGTCGTGAATCGACGAATCACTGTGGAATCAACATGATAGGTAGGCTTATCCACAGCGCAAGGGAATATGGTTAAAAAAGTATGAAGCCCCAGATGTGGCTTGATGAACCACATCTGGGGCCGGATTAAATTGGTCGAGTCGGAACAGCCGCTTAGATCGTTAATAGCGGTAATGATCCGGCTTGAAGGGGCCTTGCTGGGGCACACCGATATAAGCTGCCTGCTTCGAACTCAATTCGGTCAGCTTCGCGCCGATCTTTTCGAGATGGAGGCGGGCCACCTTCTCATCGAGGTGTTTCGGCAGCGTATAGACCTTCTTCTGGTATTTGCCCTGATTTCCAAACAGTTCGATCTGGGCGAGCGTTTGGTTGGTGAAGCTTGCGCTCATCACGAAGGAAGGATGACCCATGGCATTACCGAGATTCACAAGACGGCCTTCAGACAGGAGAATGAGCTTCTTGCCGTCGGGGAATTCGATCTCGTCCACCTGTGGTTTGATGTTGGACCATTTGTAATTTCGCAAGGACGCCACCTGAATTTCGGAATCGAAGTGGCCGATGTTGCAGACGATGGCGCGGTCCTTCATGGCCCGCATGTGGTCGAGGGTGATAACGTCCACATTGCCTGTCGCGGTAACGAAGATATCGGCACGGGGCGCCGCGTTTTCCATGGTGACGACTTCGTAGCCCTCCATCGCGGCCTGCAGCGCGCAGATCGGATCGATTTCCGACACGAGCACACGGCAGCCGGCTTGACGAAGAGACGCAGCCGAGCCTTTGCCGACGTCACCGAAGCCCGCAACCATCGCAACCTTACCGGCCATCATCACGTCGGTGCCGCGGCGGATGCCGTCCACCAGCGATTCACGGCAGCCATAGAGATTGTCGAATTTCGACTTGGTAACGCTGTCGTTCACGTTGATGGCCGGGAAGAGGAGCTTGCCTTCCTTCTCCATGATGTAGAGGCGGTGGACACCCGTGGTCGTTTCTTCCGAAACGCCTTTGATGTTTTTCGCGAGTTCCGCGAACCAGCCCGGCTTTTCCTTGAGCGTACGCTTGATGAGCGCGAAGAAGACTTCTTCTTCCTCGTTCTCGGCCTTGTCGAGAAAGGCGGTGTCGCCCTTCTCGGCGCGCAGGCCGTGATGGACCAGCATGGTGGCGTCGCCGCCATCATCGAGGATCATGTTCGGCGTACCGCCATCATGCCATTCGAGGATCTTGCGGGTGTAATTCCAATAATCGACGAGGCTTTCGCCCTTGATCGCAAACACCGGTGTGCCGCCCGCTGCAATCGCTGCCGCAGCGTGATCTTGCGTCGAATAGATGTTGCATGACGCCCAGCGGACATCGGCACCGAGAGCTTTGAGCGTTTCGATGAGCACGGCGGTTTGAATTGTCATGTGTAGCGAGCCCGCGATGCGCGCGCCCTTTAGCGGTTGTTTCGGCCCGTATTCGGCCCGCGTAGCCATGAGGCCCGGCATCTCTGTTTCGGCGATTTCGATTTCCTTGCGGCCCCAATTGGCGAGGCTGATGTCTTTTACGGCGTAGTCCTGGCTCACGGACGGCTCCTGTTTGCGGCAGGGCGATATAGCAGCCAGACTTCGGAGTCACAAGAAACATATAAAGAAATATGCATGTGTTTATTTCTAGGAATAGTGGTGTCAGGCCGGCTGCCTACTTCTATTTGTTTTGCTACTTTTTAAAATTAGGTAGGGGGTGGGGGTTAAATCTCTCTTTCCTATCTACGCTTACTTTCCTACCATTAAAGTACCGTCATGGCAAGCGGACTCCTTCGTGGAACCATACCGGCGTATCATTTGCCGTTGCGTATCTCGTGATCTCACCGCGTACGGGTGACGTACTTCTCACAACCCAATCCGGAGGATTCTATGAAACGCGTATTCGCCGCGCTTGCGGCGCTCTCTGCCCTCATCGTACTGCCTGCAATCGCTGCATCCGACCGCGGCTATGACAACGGCCCCGTCTGGGATGTCGGCGCCATCCAGACAAAAGACGGTCATTTTGACGACTACATGAAGTTCGTAACCACCACCTGGAAGCAACAACAAGAAGCATTGAAAAAGGCGGGCTATATCCTCGACTATAAGGTCTACGTCGTGACAGATCCGCGCGATAACGAGCCTGACATCTATCTCGCGACCAAGTTCAAGAACATGGCGGCGTTCGACACATCCCTCGACGAAATGGATGCGTTCTTCGCCAAAAACATGGGGCCACAAGCACAGGCCAATAAAGAGCAACAAGAGCGAGGCGCTATTCGCACCGTTCGCGGCGATATGCTGATGCGCGAATTGATTCTGAAGTAAAATCGCTTGCGCGTCCCTCTCCCTTAAAAAGGGAGGGGGATTTTTTTGCTCGCCTTTTTCGCTCCACCCCGTTAGGGAGTACGCCTCCACTGGACGGAGTTGCGTATGAATGTGGGTCCGGCGCGAAAATCTGCTGCACCAACCCTAATATCCGTTTCCGCCGCGATAGTGCTGCTGACTGCAATGGCGGTTTCCGCAAGCGCTTCGCCTTGGGCCGAGGCCGGCGATCCGCAATTGCGCTCCGATATCGAAATCCTTGCGAACGCGGGATTGCTCGACAACATCACCACGCAATGGCCGTTGCCCTGGCGCGACATTGTTGCTCGTTTGCACGATTCAGATTCGCTGGCTCATCAACCCGCATACGTTCGCGAAGCCGCTCGGCGCGTATTGGGGCAGGCGCGCATGGAGACTCAGACTGGGACGTTGCATGCAAGCGTCACGGCCGATGGCACGAATCTTCCCAGCGTGGTGCGTGGCTTCGATGCACTTGGACGCGGCGATTTCGACGGGCAGCTTGCCGCCGAATACAACTGGGAATCGACGTCCATCCGCTTGGCGGCCGGAGCACAAGTCGAGCACTCCACAGGGAAAGTCCATTTCCTGCCCGACAATTCCTATATCGCGCAGCGTGTGGGCAATGCCGTGCTCTATGGCGGCACGCTTTCGCACTGGTGGGGACCAGGGTGGATTTCCGCCCTGTCGCTCTCCAATAACGCGCGGCCGTTTCCACAGGTAGGTATCGCACGGCTCGATACGTCGCCGTTCGAAACGCCGTGGCTGAGTTGGCTCGGTCCGTGGCAGGCGGAATTTTTTTTCGGCTGGCTGAACGACGACCGCGTGATCAAAGATACGATGTATGACGGGTTGCGCTTCACCTTCAATCCGCTGCCAGGCCTCGAAATCGGATTGGCGCGCACGCAGGAAGTATGCGGCGATCATCACCGCTGCAATCCGATAGTGGACTATTTCCATTTTGCCAACGATCCGGGCGACGTGAACAACACCAACGATGAAGGGGTGTTCGACATCCGCTACACCAATATCCTCGGCGGCGTGCCGTTCGAAGTCTACACGCAGTTGATGAATGAGGATTCGAGCCCGATCAATCATTCGGGTACGAGCCACCTGTTCGGCGGCAGCATCTGGGTACCGGTGGGCGGCAATCCTGTACGGCTGACGATTGAGTATACCGATAGCGTGGCTACCGCCGACATCTTCAGCTTCGGCGATTATTTCCATGGCTTTGCCTACAACAATTGGGACTATGTCGATGGCATGCGGTATCGGGGTCAGACAATCGGGTTCAGTTTGGACAGCGATTCAAGATTGTTGTCGGCGCAGGCAAGCTGGATCGACGGCGGTGACCGCACCTATACGCTGACCTTTCATCACGCTCAGATATCGACGATGCAAAATCTTGCCGGCAATGCCGTCACCACGACGCCGGTAAAGATCAATATGGGCGTGGCACGCGTGACGTTTCCGTTCCGCTCGGTGAAGCTCGATCTTGAAGGGCGTCTGCAAAGCGATCAGCCGCGGCCAAACCACGGGTTTGCGGCTTCGATTGAGGCGAGGGTGAGGGTGGGGCTGTAGGCGCGATGTCTGCGCTTGCTCCGTCGTGACGTCCCCCTCCGGCTCACTTCGTGAGCCTCCTCCCCCGCAAGCCGAGGAGGACAAAGCCGTTCAGTCCTCGCCGAATTTTGCGTCCGCCAGTGCCAGCAGCGCAACCACGGCCGCCTCGGCGTCTTCACCTTCGGCGCAGATTTCGATTTCGGAACCCATGCTGGCGGCGAGCATCATCAGGCCCATGATCGAACGTGAATCCACTACCTGACCATCCTTCGCGACGGTGATGTGAGATTTAAAGCGCGCCGAGGCTTCGACGATCTTTGCCGAAGCGCGCGCATGGAGCCCGCGCTTGTTGGTGATCTTGGCGACGGCGCAGATGCGCGCTGCGCTCATTTACGACACGCCCGCAAGGTCGGCGGAACCCGCGCGCATATATTTGCGGCCCGCGTCGATGGCTTCCTTTACCGCCTGTTCGAGCGGCAACTTGTTGCGAACGTCCACAAGCTTAATGAGGCTGGGCAGATTGGCACCTGCCAGGACTTCGATCTTGCCTCGATCAAGCAGCGTGAGCGCAAGATTGCACGGAGTTCCGCCGAACATATCCGTCGCGATCACCACGCCCTTGCCGAGATCCACCGATTTGGCCGCGGCCGCGATCTCGCGCTGACGACGCTCGATGTCGTCTTCGGGACCAATGCAAACGGCGCGCAGATGGGTTTGCGGTCCCACCATGTGCTCCATCGCGGAGATGAATTCCTGCGCCAGGCGGCCGTGAGTGACGAGAACGATGCCGATCATTTCGATGTCTGTGGTTGTTGGTTGTGTAGAAACATAGCAATCCTTTGCGGCGATAAAAGCCCCTCAAAGCCTTTTCGCGCTGTCGCGGAATCGGTTTTGCGTGAACGCTGCAACGGCGATTGCCACTTTCGCGGCGGCAGCTTTATCCGATCCGTCCAGTGTTAGCATCGGTGGCCATTTGACGCGCGAAAGCAAGAGCGATTTGGGCGGTTCGTAAACGCCGTGACGCGGCAGGCGTTTGGGCTGTGCGTCCGTCAACTTTACAACAAGTACCACCTCGGCAGAGTGCACATGTGCGATTTCCACGATTCCGAGGCCGCACACCTCGATAAACCCGGCAATGTTCGCAGGCGCACGCGCCATCAGGCGGCTGCCGCGCACGAAAAGTTCAACGCGGTCATCGGCGACAAGTTTCGCTCCGGCAGCAATCAGTTCGAGTGCCAGCAGGGATTTTCCCGCGCCACTTTCGCCCAAGATCAGTACGCCGGCTTTGGCAGGTGCGTTGAACGCATGTCCTGCCTGTTCCAATCGCACGCAGCTTGCATGGATATTGCTCATGCGCGGGCCAGGGGAAGCTCGACCACGAAACGCGCGCCCAGCATGCGGCCATCCGCACCGTGCCGGTTTTCCGCCCAGATACGGCCGCCGAAGCCGGACGCAATCTGGCGGGCAATGGAGAGGCCGAGGCCGGAATTGTTGCCGAAGCCATGGCCGGAAGGACGTTCTGTGTAAAAGCGCTGGAAAATGGTTTCCAGATTGTCCGGCGGAATGCCCGGACCTTCGTCATCGACGGTGAAACGTGCGCGCATGCCGGCTGATGTGGCCGTGACGGTCACCGTGCCATTTTCGGGACTGAAGGAAATCGCGTTGTCTATCAGGTTCCGGAAAATCTGGCCCAGCCGTTCGTCGCGCCCTAGCACGACGGCTTCGCGTGGCAAACGCGTCTGCAGGTCGATCTTCACGCCACGCGGAATATCGGAGAAACGATAGATCTCCACAATAGTCTCAAGCAGGCGCTCGATATCCACCGGTTCCGAATGTTCGCGGCTCAGTTCCGCATCGAGGCGGGAGGCGTCCGAGATGTCGCTGATAAGGCGGTCGATACGTTTGACGTCGTTTTTCACGATCTGCATCAGGCTTTCGCGCGAGGCATCGTCCTTGGCGCGCGAGAACATCTCCACAGCGCTTTTGAGGGAGGTGAGGGGGTTCTTCAGTTCGTGGGCGACGTCGGCGGCGAACCGTTCGATGGCGTCGATGCGGTCATAGAGTGCGCGCGTCATTCCGGAGATCGAGGTTGCGAGATCTGAAATTTCGTCGCGGCGTTCGTCCATCAGCGGAATGGTTTCGCGGCCGGTGCGGCCCCGGCGCACGCGGTCGGCGGCATCGGCGAGGCGGCGGACCGGCTGCGCCACGAAGCGCGCAAGATAGAGCGACGATACGATCATCGCGATCAGACCGACAGCAAAAACCTCCAGGAGTGTGGTTCGTTCTTCGCGCAGGATCGCATCGATATCACCGCCTTCGGTGGAGACCATCAGCACGCCGTAAACGGTGCGGAAGCGCTGGATCGGCACGGCGACGGAGAGCACGAGCTGGTTCTGATCGTTGACACGTTCGCCGGTGGCGATTTCGCCGGACAGCGCGGAAAGAACTTCGCTGTACACGCGGCCGTCGATGCCGGCCTCGAAATAAGGTGCAAGTTTGGCGAAGGGGCGCACGCCCATTACGCCGTCGAAGATGCGTGTCCACCAGCCCTTGATCTGACTCCACGTATCGAGCGGCGGCAATTCGCGGGTCTCGACGATGTTGCGGGCGAGAAGATTGCGGGTGTCGAGCGAAAGGCGCCCGTCCGTTGCATAGAGCCGCGCGCGCAGGCGCGTGGGCTCGATCAACTGGCGCAGCAAAGGCTCGGCTTCGCCGATCTTGAGATCGCGCGCGCTTTCATTGGTGGTGTATTCGGCGAGCGTGGACGCGACGATCAACGCCTGTTCCTTGACGCCCTGCAGCCGCTCGTCGACGAGGCCCACACGATTGGCCTGAACGATCACGACGCCGGCGATCAGCACCACCAAGGTCGCAGCATTGAAGAAGATGATGCGACGCGTGAGCGCCGAGGCGCGGGTTCGAAATGCCGAGCCGGAGCGGCGGGCGGCGCGCGCGGGCAAGCGATCGCCGATGCGGGGCAGGGCGCCGGTGAAGGTCGGGCGGTTGGGTGCGCGGTCGTTCGTGGGCGTCACGCCTCGCGGTAGCGGTAGCCGACGCCGTAGAGCGTTTCGATGGCGTCGAAATCGTCGTCGACGACTTTGAATTTCTTGCGCAGGCGCTTGATGTGGCTGTCGATCGTGCGATCGTCGACATAAACTTGGTCGTCGTAAGCCGCGTCCATCAGGTTGTCGCGACTCTTCACGAAGCCGGGCCGCTGCGCAAGACATTGCAGGATCAGGAATTCCGTGACGGTGAGGCGTACCGGCTTTCCATCCCATGTGCATTCGTGGCGCTGCGGATCGAGCGCGAGCTTGCCGCGCACCAACGCTTCCTTCTTCGGTTCGGCTGCGTTCGCAGCCGCTCCGCCCTTGTTTGGGTCTGCACGACGAAGGATCGCGCGCACGCGTTCGAGCAACAGGCGTTGAGAGAACGGCTTGCGAATGTAGTCATCGGCGCCGGCGTTGAGGCCCATCAATTCATCGATCTCCTCATCCTTCGAGGTGAGGAATATCACCGGCATGTCGGCGCTCTGACGCAAGCGGCGCAAGAGCTCGAGCCCGTCCATGCGCGGCATCTTGATGTCGAGGATGGCCAGATCGGGCGGCGTGGACGACAGCGCGGTCAGCGCGGACGCACCATCGGAATAGGTGCGCACGTGATAGCCCTCCTGCTCCAGCAACATGCTGACGGAGGTGAGGATGTTCTTGTCGTCATCGACGAGTGCAATGGTCGCCATAGCCCGTACCCAAGCTTGAGGGGCATCAATATAAGCCCCTGATCCGCAATTCAAAGTGGCGGAAACCAAGCGGAATTGCGGCAACCGCCTTTCAGACGAACTCGACTTTCAAAATCTCGTAGGACCGTGCGCCGCCGGGGGCTGCCACTTCGACCGAATCACCCTTCGCCTTGCCGATGAGGGCGCGTGCGATGGGCGAAGAGACCGAAATGCGGCCGTTCTTGGCGTCCGCTTCATGGTCGCCGACGATCTGGAATTTGCGCTCCTCATCGGTGTCTTCGTCGACGAGCGTGATGGTGGCGCCGAACTTCACCGTGCTGCCGGAGAGCTTGGAAACGTCGATCACATCGGCGCGGCCGAGTTTGTCTTCCAGTTCGATCACGCGGCCTTCGATGAAGGCCTGGCGCTCCTTGGCGGCATGATATTCGGCGTTCTCGGAGAGATCGCCATGGGCGCGCGCTTCCGCGATCAGCTTGATGATCTCGTGGCGCTCCACGTTCTTCAGGTGGTTGATCTCGTCTTCGAGCGCCTTATAGCCGCTCGCGGTCATCGGTATGCGATCCATGGCCGTACACAATCCCAAAAGGGGCAAAACCGTTCCCTCCGGCCGGCGGGTAAGTCCCGCGCCGGACGAGATTTCGGACGCTTTCGCCTAAGTCCCTGTCTCGCCTGGAGTATTTTGAACCATCATCCCGGCGGACTGTCACAAATTGTAGGATTGAAGGGGGGCGACTTCAAGGGAGCCGGTCCTAAGTGCCGCGATGGCCTGTGTCGCAGCCGCGGCACCCGCAATGGTCGTGTAATAGGGAACTTTCATCTGCAGCGCCGTGCGACGGATGGAGAAGGAGTCGGCGAGGGCGCGAGCCCCTTCGGTTGTGTTGAATACCAACTGGACCTCGCCGTTCTTGAGCGCGTCCACGATATGCGGACGGCCTTCCAGCACCTTGTTGATGTCCTTTGCTTCGATCCCCGCATCGCGCAGCAGCTTGGCAGTGCCGCGGGTGGCCACGATGGTGAAGCCCATCTGGACGAGCTCGCGCGCGGGCTGAAGCGCCAGATCCTTGTCGGCATCCTTCACCGAAACGAACACCATTCCAGACAGGGGAAGCTTGAGGCCCGCGCCGATCTGGCTCTTGGCAAAGGCGCGGCCGAAGTTTTCGTCGAGGCCCATCACTTCGCCGGTAGAGCGCATTTCGGGGCCGAGCACCGTGTCGACGCCGGGAAAACGGCCAAACGGCATCACGGCTTCCTTGACCGCAATGTGTTTGGAGGCAGTGCGCTTGAGATCGAGATCCTTCAACTTCTCCCCCGCCATAACGCGCGCTGCGATGGCGGCGATGGGAAGACCGACGGCCTTTGCCACAAAGGGCACCGTGCGGCTGGCGCGCGGATTGACCTCCAGCACATAGATGTCGCCGTTCTGCACGGCGTATTGAACATTCATCAATCCGCGTACGTTCAATGCCTTGGCAAGCGCGATGGTCTGACGTTCGATTTCCTTGACGACTTCGGGCTTCAGGGAATGGGGCGGGATCGCGCAAGCGGAGTCGCCGGAATGCACGCCCGCTTCTTCAATGTGTTCCATGATGCCGGCGATAAACACATCGCCATCCGCATCGCCGATGGCATCGACATCGACTTCGATGGCGTGATGCAGGAAACCGTCGATCAGCACCGGATTATCGCCGGAGATGCGGAAGACATCGCCGGATTGCATTTGCGATTTGAGCGAAGCCTCATCCGGCACGACCACCATGCCGCGTCCGCCCAGAACGTAAGACGGACGCAGGATGATCGGGAAACCGATCTCGTTGGCCGCCGCGATGGTTTCGTCCGCCGTCATGGCAGTGGCGTTGCGCGGCTGTTTGAGGTTGAGCTTCTGCAGCAGAACCTGGAAGCGCTTGCGGTCTTCGGCGAGGTCGATCGCATCCGCCGATGTGCCGAGGATCGGCACGCCTTCATCGACAAGTGTATTGGCGAGCTTGAGCGGCGTCTGCCCGCCGAACTGCACGATTACGCCTGCGAGCGTGCCTTTCGATTGCTCCTTGCGCACGATTTCGAGAACGTCTTCCGCGGTCAGCGGTTCGAAATAGAGACGGTCGGAGGTGTCGTAGTCAGTCGAAACCGTTTCCGGGTTGCAATTGACCATGATGGTCTCATAGCCCTGCGCCGACAGTGAGAAGGCTGCGTGACAGCAGCAATAGTCGAACTCGATCCCTTGGCCGATGCGATTGGGACCGCCGCCCAGGATGATGATCTTCTTTTTATCGGTGGGTTTGCTTTCGCATTCGACTTCTCCCGATACCGGGTTCTCATAGGTCGAATACATATAAGGCGTGATCGCCGCGAATTCGGCGGCGCAACTGTCGATGCGTTTGAACACCGGATGGACGTTCAGCTTTGTGCGAAGTTCGCGAACATGCTTTTCTTTTTGCCTGACCAGTTTCGCCAGACGCGCATCGGAGAAACCCATCATCTTGAGACGAGCGAGACCGGCCGCATCTTTCGGCAATCCGTTGTCGCGGATTTCGGCTTCGGCGGCGAGAATGGATTGGATTTCGCCCAGGAACCACGGATCGTATTTGGTGATCGCGGCGACTTCCTCCATTGGGAAACCGTAGCGGATCGCTTGCGCGGTGAGACGGATGCGGTCTGGCGTTTGACGTGCGAGTGCGGCGCGGATCGCATCCTTGTCATTCGCCAGTTCGATTTCATCGAGACCGGTGAGACCCGTCTCCATTGAGCGCAGCGCCTTCTGGAACGATTCGGCAAAGGTGCGGCCGATGGCCATGGCTTCGCCCACCGATTTCATCGAGGTGGTGAGGATCGGTTCCGCGCCCGGGAATTTCTCGAACGCGAAACGCGGGATCTTGGTCACCACATAGTCGATGGTCGGCTCGAAGGAGGCGGGAGTGACTTTGGTGATGTCGTTCTGCAGTTCGTCTAGCGTGTAGCCGATGGCGAGTTTCGCCGCGATCTTGGCAATCGGGAAACCGGTCGCCTTCGATGCGAGCGCCGACGAGCGTGACACACGCGGGTTCATTTCGATGACGACCATGCGGCCGTCTTTCGGATTCACCGCGAATTGCACGTTCGATCCGCCGGTTTCGACTCCGATTTCGCGCAGCACCGCGATCGAGGCCGAGCGCATGCGCTGATATTCCTTGTCGGTCAGCGTGAGTGCGGGAGCCACCGTGATGGAGTCGCCGGTGTGGACGCCCATCGCATCCACGTTCTCGATGGAGCAGACAATGATGGCGTTGTCGGCTCGGTCGCGCACGACTTCCATCTCGAATTCCTTCCAGCCGAGCACCGACTCTTCAATCAGCACTTCGTTGGTGGGCGAGGCGTCGAGGCCCGCTTCCACGATCTCAAAGAATTCTTCCTTGTTATAGGCGATGCCGCCCCCGGTACCGCCGAGCGTGAAGGATGGGCGGATGACGGCAGGCAATCCCACCATGGCGAGCGCATCTTTCGCTGCGCCATGAGCTTCTTCGGCCAGGCCCATGATCGGGTTGTTGCGGCTGTCGTAGAGGAAATTCCCTTGTTCGTCCTTCTTGTGGCGCAGCTCGCCTTTCAAGGTGACGCCGCGCGGGACTTCGAGACCGATCTTGAGCATGGCGCGGCGGAAGAGTTCGCGGTCTTCCGCCTTGTCGATGGCGTCGGCTGACGCGCCGATCAGTTCAACATCGTATTTTTCCAGCGTGCCGCGCTTACGCAGAGAAAGCGCCGTGTTGAGCGCAGTCTGTCCGCCCATGGTCGGTAGCAGTGCGAAAACACGGCCTTCGGGCACGTTCGGCTTTTCGCGGGCGATGATCTTTTCGACGAAATCCGGTGTGATGGGTTCGATATAGGTTGCATCCGCAAGCCCCGGATCGGTCATGATGGTGGCGGGGTTCGAGTTCACCAGAACCACGCGGTAGCCTTCGGCTCTCAGCGCCTTGCAGGCCTGGGCGCCCGAATAGTCGAATTCGCAGGCCTGTCCGATGACGATGGGGCCTGCGCCGACGATGAGGACCGTGTGGATATCTGTGCGTTTGGGCATCTTGTCTCGCGCGCGGTTGGGCACACGCGGGATGCGCGTGCCGGGCCGTGTGTTGTTGTAGGTTAAGTGGACCGTTTAGACGTGTAGGGCGGCGGGGGCAACCCGAATCGAGGGCGGCAAATCAGCTTCTCCAGCGCAGCGTCGTTTCCTGCACAGGATTGGTGAAAGGCGTGCCGCTTTGGACCGATTCCGCCCAGTTTTTCTTCAGGCGGTGGTACCAGATGGCGGGCATGTCGGCGTCTCGGATCAGCATGAGGTTTGGGTTGAATTTCAGGCCCTCGCGCTGGAGTTCCACCATGCGGCGGTCGTCGCCCAGGAAGGTGGGGCCGAGCGCCATGAAGAATGGTTTGATAAAGCCCAGCCAGGCGGGCCAGTAAAAGATCTGGGTGACCTGCGTGGTCTCGGCATCGATGGGGGTGCAGGTGGTGAGACCCACCACGTCGATCCGGCGGCCCAACACCGTGCCGCTGATGTTCTCGAACCGGATGCCGGGTAGCTCGAAGGTGATTTCGGTCGTCACATCGCCGCCGAGGATTTTGTAAGCAGGCTTGGTGGGCTGGTGGCGCGTCATCACGAAGCCGCGCTCTTGCGGAGCGTAGGCTTTTTCCTTGAGACGGGGCGAACGCTTCCACCACCAGCGGCCATGAACATAAGGCGCGTGTGCCGGGTCCATCAGGCCGATGACGGCGTGATCCATGTGGCAACGGAAGGTCTGGCTTTCGCGCCAGCGTGGTTTGGCATTTGGCACGCCCACTTTCGGCGGTTCGATTTGCGGAGCGTTCGCTTCGTGTCCGGGTGCCGGCATGAAGACCCAGATGAGGCCGTCCTGTTCGCGCACGGGAAAGCTGCGGACCTTGATGCGGCTCGCATCCATGTCGCCGGCGTCGACCAGCGAAGGGATCATCGAACACACGCCATCGGGGCGGAAGCGCCAGCCGTGATAGGGGCATTCGACCGTATTCTCGTCCATCACACGGCCTGCCGACAGCGGCACGCCTCGATGGGGACAGATGTCGCGCAAGGCGAAGACTTTGCCGTCGCGCATCCGTCCGATGACGACCGGTTCGCTCAACAGCATTTCGCGGCGCATCTGGCCTGGCGACAGCGTGTCGGCGAGCGCGGCCATGTACCAGAGGTCGCGCAGGAATGTGGGCGCCGTATCGGCGCCAACGGGAGGCGAGGTCTCGGCGTTCACGGCGTGGACTTTGCCTTGCCGCCGACCGGTTTCAACAGGCTCTCAAGCGTGGTCATGAATTGCTGGCCCTTATAGGCCGGCAACTTATAGGCCCATCCGTCGGTGCGTGCATCTATGGCGCGCGCTTCGTCACGGGCTTGCGGCTTGTTGGGGGCGCCTGCGGCCTCGACCTGCGCCCAGTAATCGGCGCCTTGTTGGATGACTTTTGCGGTCACGTTGAGGCCGTCGAAGGTGCGGGTGACGACGCGGGTGGCGTCGGAGAAATCGAAATTCTGAGCCGGTTTGATGTCGTCGAAGGTGAAGCCGACAATGGCCACCGCCACGCCATCTGGCGACTGGCTGCTGAGCAGTTCGCGGCCCGGGGCAAGCCGTGTCAGGTGGAAATCGGCATCGCTCGGCTTGTCGCGGCGCACCGAATAGGATGGGCCGTTCGCCGGGAAAACATCGACCTGCTGGATGCGCGCGCGATCGACATCCACCACCTTTCGGTCCATCCAGTCGGACGGATCGCTTGCGGGTTGCAGAATGCCGCGCGCCAGCCAGCTTTGCATCGCATCCGGTTTGCGCACGAAGATGCCGGACAGTCCGCTGGCATCGCCGATGTCTTGCGTTTTGCCGGCGATGAGGGAGGCGAGCACGTTACCTTTTTCGTCGGACAGCGTGATCAACACGCCCTTGCCGCCGCTCGACGGCGGATCGAGGTCGAGATAGCGCAGCCAATCGACGCGCGCGGTGCGCGGCTCAATGGTTTGCAGGGTCGCCACGCCGTTGATCGTCTTGTTCACCTGTTCGAATGAGGCGGGATAGTTGCCGCGGCCGGGCAGTACCCAGCCTTTTTCCGGCACGAATTCCACGTCGAAGGCTCCAAATTTCTGCGAAGCGATGTGGATTTTCGCAACCTCGCGAACTTCGTGGGCGAGGCCCGGAAACATGGTCTCAGGCGACGATGCCGGAGCGGCGGCTTGTTCCTGACGGTAGAGCGCGAATGCGGCGAGCAGCACCAGCACGGCTGCCGTGACGCCGAGGATCAGGAGGTTGCGGCGGCGTTTGTCCATGCAGCGCCTCACAAACTCAATGCGCGCGCGCGGCGGCGACGGCGCAGGAATGCCAGCACGATGGCGAAGGCGGCGACGAGCAGCGGCACCAGCGCAATGTTGATGAAGGCGAGCCATTCGCCCAGACGATCGACTTCCTTACGGAGGTTGTGCTGCACCTCTCGCAATTGCGTGCGGGTGTCGAGGAGTTCGCGCTTGAAGCGTTCGATCTCGGATTGCTGGGCGGCGGTGACGGTTTGCGTCTGGCTGCTTGTGCCGGTGGTGCCTTGCTGAAGCGCGCGGAGGCGATCCTGCGTGTCCGTCATTTTCTGCTTGAGCGCATCGGCTTCGGACTGGAATTGCGCTTGAGCGTCGGCTTGCAGCTTCTGTACGACGGTGAAGGGCCGGTCGTTCGTGGCGCGGGTGCGCAGCGAGATCAGATCGTCCGATCCCATCAGGTTTTCGACCGCATTCAGCACGAATGCGCCATTGTCGGCGAAGGTAGAAGCCAGGCGTTTGCCGTAGAGATCCTGCACGCGGACCCAGAAGCGGTCGTCGAGGATGTCCGTGTCGGCGACGACGACGATGTTGGCGTCGGCCTTGGTCGCCTTGGCCTGCGCGGGCAGCGGCGATGCATTGGCGGCGGGCGGCGGCGGCCCGTTGGGAAACGCGGTCTTCACCGGCCCGGAAATGCGCGCGGCAATGGTGTAGTGCTCGCCGGTGGCGCGGATGGAGGCCATCAACTGCTGCGGCTGGATCTTGCTGCGCGCTTCCTCGCCGTCGATGGGCATGGCGAGGTCGGAGGATTGGACGAGCGGTGTGAACTTCGTCGTCGCGCCTTTGAGCGGCGTGAGAAAGCCGGCGCTTGCGAGATTGAGCACCTGCAGATTCGCGGTGAGCGGATCGTGGCGGTCGAAATTATCGGGCGTCAGGTGTAGCCACAGCGGATAGGCGGCCACCGGATTGCGCGGGTCTTCCGAAAGCTGAACGCGTTGGGCAAGTGCGCGGTCGACGATCACCTTGTTGGGATCGAATGCGACACCCCACGCCTTGAACAATCGGGGCAGGCTCGAAACCGGATTGCCGCCCGATTGCGGATCGAAACCGCCGGGGGCCGCCATCTCGGAGTTGGGATCGACGAAAGCCAGTACGTGCCCGCCGCGCATCACGAACTGGTCGATGGCATAGACCTGCGTGTCGTTGAGCGCGGTGGGATGGGCAATCATCAGCACGTCGATATCGGCCGGGATGCGGTCGAATCCGGCGGGCAGCATGCGCGTGTCATATGTTTGACGAAGCTGTTCGTAAGCAATGTAGGGCTGTGCGCGGCCCTGCATCGCGGCCATGACGCCGCCGGAGCCGACATCGAGCGGAAGACCCGTTATGACGCCGAGCACCGGTTTCTTCGGCGTCGAGAGGCGATAGATCAGCGAGGTCAGATCGTATTCGAGATAGGCTTCGCGATCCTGCGAGAAGAACGGGATCGCTTCCTTGCCGTCGATGGTGTTGGTGCCGACAAGGCCGAAATAGACCATGTCGCCGGATTCGGTTGGCGCGCCGGTGAGGCCGTCAGAGACCGCTTCGTCTTCGGCGGGCGTGAAGGGTTCGGGGTCAATTTCCTGCAAGATGATCTTGCCGCCAGAGATTGCGGCGTAGTTGTGCAGGAGATCGCGCACGCGGTTTGCATAGGCCTGAATCTGCGCGTAGTCGGAGGCGACCTTCTTCGAATAGAAGAATTTGAGCGTGATCGGCTCTTGCAGCTTGGCGATGGTGCTTTTGGTGCCGCGCGAGAGCGTGAAGACGCCGTTCTCGGTGAGGTCCAGGCGCGCTGTGGTGACCGAAGCATCGAGCGCGATATTGAGCGCAACGAAGACGATCGCAGCCAGCACGATGATGGCCAGTGCGTAAGCGCGGCGGGAGATCGTGCTCATCTATCCCACCTTCTTGAGGTCGATGATGACGACATTCGCCGTCAGGAACAGCGCGATCAGCGAGAGGAAATAGACAATGTCGCGCAGATCGATGACGCCCGCCGCGATGGATGCGAAATGGGTAAGGAAACTGAACGACGATACGGCGTTCACGAGCACCAGCGGCGCCCATGCTTGGAAGAAGTCGATCACGATGGGCGCGCCGGAAACCGTGAACAGGAAGCACACGACGACGCTGACCACGAAGGCGATCACCTGATTGCTGGTCGCCGCCGAAATGCAGGCGCCGATGGCGAGATAGCCGCCGGCCATCAGGAAGCTGCCGATATAGCTTGCGAAGATCACACCGTTGTCGGGATTGCCGAGATAGTTGACCGTGATCCAGATCGGAAAGGTCAGCGCGAGCGCCACGCCGGTGAATGCCCACGCGGCGAGGAATTTGCCGACGACCGCAGCCCGGATGGAGATCGGCAGGGTGAGCAGCAATTCCATTGTGCCGGTGCGGCGTTCCTCGGCCCACAGCCGCATCGCGATGGCGGGCACGAGGAACAGATAGAGCCACGGATGGTAGCCGAAGAACACAGTGAGATCGGCGATGCCGTTGGCATAGAAATGACCGATGTAGAACGTGAATGCGCCCATCGCGAACAGGAAGATCACGATGAAGACATAGGCAAGCGGCGTCGCGAAATAGGCGGCGAACTCACGCTTGAAAATGGGCCAGATTTGACTCATCGGGCGCACCATCCGGTTCCTCCCCCGTTTACGGGGGAGGTGCCACGCGCGAAGCGCGTGCGGAGGGGGTGAGTCGGATTTGCGCGACTTACCCCCTCCACCGCTTCGCTGCGCTCGCGGTCCCCCTCCCCCGTAAACGGGGGAGGAATAAGTTTGGCGAGCGGTTTCATGTCCGCGCCTCTCTGGCGCGGGCGGTGTCTTGCGTCGTGATGGCGCGGAACACTTCGTCGAGGCGGCCGGCTTCGGCGTAGAGTTCTTTCACGTTCCAGTTCCTGGCGAGCGCGCTTACCTCTTCGATCAGCAGCGCACCGCTTTTCGGAAAGGCC